>JAJRUG010000145.1 GCA_024277915.1 Gammaproteobacteria bacterium | reverse complement strand
CCTATTGGTGATATTCCGCCGGCTGAATACGAAGCGATGTATTATCAAGAACAGGCTCAGGCGATGGCCGCCTGAGTCAAGACAAAAACCCTCCGGAGAACCCGGGGCGATTCAGTTACTAAGGCGGTGTTCGAAGTAGTCAGCTCCGAGCTCTTATACGACTTACCCTTTACTAATCTTGCAACATCCTTGATGTAGGCTAGTTCCCACCCCTCCGGAATTAACCCCAATTCCGACTCTACAAACTGATCTGGGAAGTGGCCAGCGGTAGTGACGAGTTGCTCGCGATGCGCGGCAGTTTGGTGGGCGAGTCTTCTGCTAAGCGCCTCGATCAGTTGCTGGTCCAGAACACTGAAGTCGGTGGTGGCGGTGATTACTTCGATATTCACGGCGCCGGCGATGACGGCCTGGGCGGCGCGTTCGGTTTGCTCGTCGTTGCCTCCGAGCGTGCGGATGTGTTGCTTGGCTTTGACCGGCTCGAAATCGACGAACCAGCTTTTGAAGATGGCTTGGGTTATTTGTTCGAGGGTTTGGTTGATTTGGCGGTTAAGTTCGATCTTGCTTGCCAAGGTCGACAGAATGTCCGCGATCTCACTTTCTAACCCGGGATGCCTCGGGATATTAAGTGCCTTAAGTACTGGAATACGAACGTTACTTACCGTGGAGCCCGTGCCCTGATTCCACGATATCTCTTGCTGAACCGCAGGCGACTGCAAGGCCCAAAACAAGTACCGGCCATCTATGCCTGTTCCTGGTCGCAGCAGGACTTGGCGCTGCCCCAAACAACACTCCAAATCTTCCGGCAAGATGCAGACTTCGCCCATCGGGGCTTCGCGAGTAAAAACAATATCTCCGGCTTGCGGAACCGCGCGGTGTACTCGCTCCAGAAAATGCTTCTCATCGGTATAGCTAGGATGGCTCAGGTCCAAGACTCCTCCCTTGATGTTGCTGTTGCGGAGCACGACCTTCCCTGAATCCGTCCACTTAGGGGTGGAATGGGGGCAGTCGACCACTAAATCGCACATGGATTCCAGGTTGTCGGTCTCTTGTTCCATCAAGTTATGGCTCACGTTATTCGCTTAGTTTCTGAAACTGCTTCTTCACAATGCCAATGGAGAAACACACATACAGTCCTCTCTACAAAACGCACAGATGCCCGGAATCATATTTTTCGCGCATATGTCAGGGTGGTCTGCCGACAACCGACAGTTTGATACGCGGTGTCTCTTTGGTTTAACGGCGCGTGAAAGGAATTCTTGTTCTTCAACACTCTAAACCTCGAACCCTAACTCCGCTAAATTCCCCTTAATCTGCCCTTCCAGCCGCTCACTCTCCTCGAACTGCTCTTTGAGCTGCCCCGTCAGGCGCGCCATCTTTTCCTCGAAAGGCTCGTTGTCGACTTCTTCAGCGGCAGCACCGACATAGCGGCCCGGCGTAAGCACAAAGTCGTGCTTGGTGATACCTTCCAATGTCACCGATTTACAGAAGCCGGCGACGTCTTCGTAATCCTCACCGACCTTCCAGTTGTGGAAGGTATCGGCAACTTTTGCGATGTCTTCAGGCATGAAGTCGCGCAGCACACGACCTTTCATGTAGCCGAGGTTGCGGGCGTCGATGAATAAGGTCTCGCCGCTACGGCCACGGTACTTGCAGCCGCCCTTGTCGGTACCAGCTTTTTTGTCTTTGGTTAGGAACCAAATACAAGCCGGGATCTGCGTGTTGGTAAACAGCTGACCAGGCAGCGCAACCATGCATTCGACCAGGTCTCTTTCTATCAGTGTCTTACGGATGCCGCCTTCGTTCTTGGTATTGGAACTCATCGAACCGTTCGCCAGCAGCAAGCCCATGCTGCCCTTCGGCGCCAGGTGATAAAGCATATGCTGCATCCAGGCAAAGTTGGCGTTACTGGTGGGCGGTGTGCCATAGGCCCAGCGCGGATCATCATCCGCAACACCCGCGTTCCACTCCTTCATATTAAAGGGCGGGTTAGCCATAACATAGTCGGCGCGCAGGTCCGGGTGCTGATCGTTGGTAAAGGTATTGGCTGGTTCTTTGCCGAAGTTGAAGTCGAGGCCGCGGATGGCCATGTTCATGGCGGCCAATTGCCAGGTGGTGTGGTTGTACTCCTGGCCGTAGATGGATACATCGCCGACTTTGCCCTGGTTGTCTTCAATGAAACGCTCGCTTTGTACAAAAAAGCCGCCTGAACCCATGGCCGGATCGTAGACACGGCCTTTGAAGGGTTCGAGCATTTCGACGATGAGCGTAACAATGGCTTTCGGAGTGTAGAACTGGCCGCCCTTTTTACCTTCGGCCAGCGCGAACTGGCCGAGAAAATATTCGTAAACGTGGCCGAGGATATCCTTGCTGCCGAGCGACTCGTGCTCGAACGGGACGGTGGCGATCAGGTCGATCAGCTCACCGAGCTTGGCCTGGTCGATTTGCAGCTGGGCGTAGCGCTTGTTGAGCACGCCCTTGAGCTTGGGGTTGTCGCGCTCGATGGCGTCGAGGGCGTTGTCGATCAGTGCGCCGACGGAGCGGATCTTCTTCTTGGCGTTGCCCTCGCCGACCTCGACCTCGCCGCCGATGACTGATTTATTATTGTCCTGCAGGAACCGCCAGCGGGATTCGAATGGCACCCAAAAAACATTGGCTTCGGTGAAATAGTCGCGAATTTCCAGCTCAGAACGGATGGTGTCTTCGTACTCGTCGTCGGAACCGTAGTTGCTGCGGATAACACCATAATCGTGGTTTTCATCGCGTAACATGGTCTCTATATCTTGCCGGCGCATCTCAAAGGAATCGCTGACGTATTTCAGAAATACCAGGCCCAATACAGCATGTTTGTACTGAGCGGCGTCGAGCGTAGAGCGCAGCTTGTCGGCCACGGTCCAGAGCTTTTTCTCCAGGCTGGTGAGAAATTCTTGTTCGGTTTGATCCATGGCTAATACTGACTGTGTGTCGTTAATGTGTTGCGAAACTGATGATTGCGGGCTTCGGGTGCCGAAAGGGCCATTTATTGTCATTCTACCCGGTAGTGAACCACTTTCCCGGAATTTACCCTGCGTTGCAACCAGGGATTTCCGTTAGTCTATCCAAGTGCTTGATGAGAAATAACTGGTTGACTTATATCAGTATTTTTAGATCCGGTTGCACCTGCCGCTGTCCGGCAATAGAGGTCTTCTGTAACCGATTGTCCTGATCCTGTGCGTAATCATCCTCGCATTTCGTAATCTGGCGTTACGAAATACCAGGAAAAGAAGTATCACAACCTGTCATCAGTGATCTGAATACGTTGATTGATCAGAACAATCAATCAGGACTTTCTATCGATGCACAGACCAGTGTGGGGCATTGGCAGGGGACACATGAACTGAGTGTGGCGCTGCCACTTCGCTTGATCTCAGTAGCAGTCTTCTTGGTGGCAGCATCCAGTTCCCTGATTAAGTTGCTTTGTCGGACATCCCTTTTTTCTCTTTCAGGAAATGCCGGAGGGCTTCATTTACAGATGCGTCGTTTGGAAACTCTTTGGCAATATCAGGCTCGAGTACAACGATATTGGTTCCTTCCTTGTACCGCTCTGCGTATTTTCCCCGAACGCTCTTGCTGATATCGTAATGGTCTCTCATAGTTACTGACTCTGCAGATATTTTGCTGCTTCTCGACGATTAGCCGGTCTGGTGCTGATCAGGCGAATATTATCACCTCGTTCTGCGTGAACTACCACCAATAACCGTGCCTGAGCTGACATCCCCAGTAAAACATAACGATCTTCACTACCAGAATGATCAGGATCATGGATAGTTTCCGAGAGAGGATCCCTGAAACAGGTCGCAGCCTCCTCGAAAGAAACGCCGTGTTTCTGCAGGTTCTCCGATGCTTTTTCGGGATCCCATTCAAAGGTTATGGACATGCGATGATATTTCCAGGCCGGTGCCTGCCCAGTACCACTTCCGAGATAAATGATGCAGGCCTGGCGTATTCTCGAACAATTTATCGATATTCTCTGCCTGATGTATATCCAGAAAACGCGTTACTTCAACCAGATTTTCTCGTACGTCGACAATGTGCTCTGATCGATTCAAGTACAAGTATTGAATATCACTTTTACGCTAGGAAACTCAGTTGGCACAATGTCGGCTCAATCTGAAAACTCCCTTGAGTATTAAAGTAAAAAACGGCACCGTCCGCGGTGCGCCGCAGCTCATCTCTGTGGCCCACAATTCCACCCTGCTCAATAAATATTGGGGGTCAGTGTCATAACTACTCTTTGGCCTAGCCCTAAGTGTTTTTTCTCTGATCCCATTGACCCCATTTCACACGCAAACCCGGACGTTTTCGATTGATTTGGCGGATGCAGGCGAGAGAATTATGGCGTGAACTGTCTATACGAAATGATTGAGGTACCACCGTGACCTGCCTGCTCAGCGCCATACCGGCGACAGTATCATTGCCTGATGCGCATAAAGTGCATATAGTGATGTGCTATTTGATGCCTTTTGAGGTCCCCACCATGCGCACCACACTCAACATCGATGACCAGCTATACGAAGAAGCGGTCCGGCTCACCGGCGTAAAAGAAAAAACTGCCCTGTTGCGTGAAGGCCTGAAGGCCCTGATCCAGCGCGAGAGTGCCCGGCGTCTTGCCAGGCTGGGCAGCAGCGAGCCGCAACTGAATGAAATTCGCCGGCACCGCGACGCTGGCGAATGATTCTGGTCGATACATCGGTCTGGGTCGATCACCTGCGCCGTGACAATTCTGTTCTCACCGCGCTGTTGGACCAGAACCGCGTAGTCATGCATCCGATGGTGGTGGGCGAACTGGCCTGCGGCAATTTGCAGAATCGCCGGGTACTGCTGCATCTTTGGCAACGTCTGGATTCACTGCCCACAGTGAATCATGGCGAGGCGCTGTACTTTGTCGAGCAGGCCGGGCTGATGGGCAGAGGCATCGGTTATGTGGATGTTCACCTGCTTGCCTCGGTGGCCCTCACCGATGGAGCGAAGCTGTGGACGAGAGACAAAAGTCTTGAGCGTGTTGCGGTTGAATTGGATTGTGCATGGGTGGTTTACTGACAGACTTGCTCTTCCCCAGTACCAATTCCGGGATAAATGCCGCAGGCCCAGGGTATTTTCGAACAGTTTGTCGATATTCTCTGCATTTGGTGAGTTTAGCCGTGATGCCTCGATTTCTGCTTGCGCCAACAATTCATGGTCAGAAAGCGCTGACAGGCGTATAATTATTTGGTCGGTGCAATGCCGACTCAATCTGAAAACCCCCTTGAAAACCGAAGTAAAAAACGGCACCGAACGCGGTGCGCCGCGACCACTTTCTGTGGTCCACAACTCCACCCTGCCCCGTTTCGCTGGGCGAATCTCCCGATGTACCAGGAAGTATCAACTGAAATCGCAAATCCTTCAGGAGGATGGCAACTATGAAACTGATCGACAAATTATTCGAAGACAAGCTGGACATTATCGGCGATGTGCATGGCGAAATCGAAGCATTGAACAACCTGCTCAGTGAGCTTGGCTATGCTGAAGATGGCAGCCACAAAAACTCTCGTCGCCTGGTGTTCGTTGGGGATCTGGTTGACCGGGGTCCGGATAGCCCGGCTGTGGTGGAACGGGTCATGGAACTGGTCAATCGCGGGGCCGCCCAATGTGTGTTGGGCAATCATGAATTGAATCTGCTGCTGGGCCTGGTCAAGAAGGACAATCACTGGTTCAGCATCCCTGATGATTCGGATGAGCATCCCGCCGAACTTGTCAGCCAGGAACAGCAGAAGAGTTTTCTCGAGTTCTTTGCACAACTGCCGCTGGCTCTGGAAAATTCCAGAATTCGGGTGGCGCACGCGTGCTGGCATCCAGAGTCGATTGCACGCTTGCGACAAGATCAGGCGTTGGGTCTGTCCGTTGTAGAACTCCACGAACGCTACAGGCAAACCATCGAGCAAGACCTCGAATCCCGCCCGGTCTGGGGTGAATTTCAAAACGACAAGCAGGTCTGGAAAAACAGGCTGACAGACGACTGTCCAAAGCCGGACATGCTGAACAGTTTTGCAACCATAGACAGCGAACATCAGATGAGAAACCCGATCAAGGTGGTGACATCAGGTGTCGAAGTCCCGGCCCGGGAGCCATTTCCGGCCGGCGGGAAATGGCGCTTCGTCGGGCGCAGGCGTTGGTGGGACGATACTAGCCATCCAGAAATGATCGTGATCGGTCATTACTGGCGGAATGTCTGCGAGGGTGTAGTCTGCGACGAAAAGAGATTTGGTCCTTGCCTCTTTGATGGCATCCCGCCGAATGCCTGGATGGGCACCCGCAACCGGGTCTATTGCATCGACTTCAGCGTTGGCAGTCGGCCGTCTGAGCGGGGTAAGAATCAGGAATTCACAGGTAAGTTATCGGCGTTTCGCTATCCTGAGGAGGAGGTGATGCATGATGATGGCAGCGGCTGGAAGGTTGGTCGGGCGTAAGGAATCTCTCTGCTATATCAAGAGCCTCTGGGGAATAGCCCATGAGCTTATTGAAGCAAATCTGCCCTGTTTTCAGCCAACCACTTTCTCAAATGCTGCAGCAAATTATCTGCAACCCCAATACAAGATTCGACCGAGACCGCATCAACATGCTCCCCGGTATAGTCGATTGCATTCCGCTTCACGCGAAACGTATCCAGAAGTAATATTTGATCGTTGTCCAAGCCAACAGAATGAACCAGTGATTGAATCATTGTGTGGTGATGGCCCGGTAGGCAGCATCCAGCCGGGTTTCGAGACTGATAGATTCTTGCCCGGCATCGGCAATGCTGCGTGCAGCTGCAGCCAGCATCTTGCTAACCTGATCTGCATCGGTGGTGTGCTCAGCCAGTGAGCCGACCTTCAACAAGTTTTGCAAACTCATCTTCGTCTCCCATCACAAATATCTTTGGCTCTTCCAGCACTCGCATGGCAAAACGGTCTTGTTGGTCCAATAAATCAACATACTGACTGGTCGTCATTGCGACGGGGTTGATCTCTCTGCCCAAAGTGGCCTGCAATGGTGACAAAACTTTCACGACCTCCGCAAGTGGCAGATCACTCAGAACAATCACATCCACATCGCTTGAAATATTCTGTTGCCCGGTTGCCATGGAGCCGAATACAAATGCCAGCTCAATATTGCCTTGAAGACCGATCAATGCATCGCGCAATAACGTGGCTAAACCAATGGTTTTACGAAATATCGCGGCCAACTCTTTATAAACGGGGCAAGTCTGATTCGCTTGATAGAGAACCTGGTTACGAACATGTTCACGCAGCAACAGCCCGGATTCCGACAATGCTTTCAGCTCCCTGTGTATGGAGCCAACGGGTATCTCCGTCATACGCCCCAGTTCCCGGACATGGAATTTCTCGTCAGGTCGTAGTAGTAATTGTGCAAGTAATCGGCGCCGATATGCGCTGAACATCAATTCAACGGGTTGTTTTACCATTGCTCAGACCTGCTGTTCTCAATTTCGCTACGATTGTAGCTATTTTGATAACATTAGCAACTCCTCAGAACAAGCTCGGCGATCCCTGCCCATCAATCTGGGGGTTAAATTATACTATAACTTGTTGATTATTCTTTTTATTCTACTATACTACTGTATATTCATACAGCTTCTGTTATTCGTCTGGAGAACCCCCATGTCTGCCTCATCTGGTCTCTTTGTGCCTAATGCCTCCGTTTCTCCTATTGCATTGGCGGGCGATGGCCTCTGCAATGATGCCTTAAGCGACCAGATCACCGAGCTCTCCGCCCACATCCAGGCGGCGACCTGTCGCCTGCTCCAACTGATCGCTGAATTCGACGCACGTCGTGGCTGGGCGGACTGGGGCATCCACTCCTGCGCCCACTGGCTGCACTGGAAATGCGGCTATTCAATGGGCGTGGCACGGGAGAAAGTACGGGTGGCTCGTGCTTTGATCGAGCTGCCTGTGATCAGTGCCTCGTTTGAAAAAGGTGAGGTCAGTTACTCAAAAGTCCGGGCCATGACCCGGGTTGCTACCCCGAATAATGAATCGTACCTGATGAATATCGCCCACTATGGCACTGCCCATCATCTGGAACGGCTGGTGCGGGGGTATCGCTGTGCGGAGCGGTTCGAGGAAAATTAGCTGGCCAATCACCAGCATCAGTCACGGTCACTTTCTTATTACACCGACAGTGACGGGTGCCTGGTGTTGAAGGGGCGTTTGCCACCGGAGGTTGGGGCGCAGGTGATCACGGCATTGCAGGCGGCAATGGAATCATTGTCTGAATCCGGATCTGAACCGGAACAAGAATCGAAATCAAAACCATCGGAGGACGTTGCCGCGGGAACGTCGGAAGACCCATATATGGAGCACCCTGATTATCCGGGGGGCGCCACCAAAGCCGATGCACTGGCGTTGCTGGCCGAGTCTTATCTCGCTCATGGTCCGGGCAAACTTTCGGGTGGGGACCGGCACCTGGTGGTGGTGCATGAAGTGTCACAAACTGTCAGCAGTGATCCGGATACGGTGATTGATCTGAATGACCGGCTGGGACTTTTTATCGATGCACAGACCGGCGCGGGTCATTGGCAAGGGGAACGGATGGATGACGGAATTGCGGTCACGAGTCTTTGGCATCGGACGCATACACTGAATGGAGAGCGCTCTGTGTAGCGCACAATTTCTTACTGTTGCTCCTCCGTGAACAAGCTAAGCTCGAGGAGAGCGAGTGATTTGCTTGGTCATGCCTACTTGGTAGCAGGCTTTGATCCCTTTTGTCTTGCGAAGATTTCCTGTGCTTTGTTGCGAAATGCTGCGCGTGACTCCGGTGTATCCAACACAGGGTTGCCGGACTCCAGTCCCTCGAGCAACATGGCTTCAAGTTTTTGAAGTGATCGCGCTTTGTCGTCCCTGATCAGGGAACGGATGTAGTCGCTGGGGGTGCTGTAATCCCCGTTTTCTGCTTTTTCCTGGGCCCAGATCTTCAAACTGTCCGGTAATGAGATGCTCATTGTTGCCATATTCTTGACTCTCCTGCTGCGGTCAGGTCAATAGTCATTGCGCTATGGTAACAAATATTGTTAATTATTGTGAATATCTCCTAATCCAGATGATCCCTCCTGTTTACTCGTCGATCTGTCGGGAGACTACCTGCTCAAGCGTCATACGAATGAACTTCTGATAAGACAGGCCTTCCATTGCAGCCCTTCCCTTGACCGCTTCCAGCAGACCTTTGGACAGACGCAGATTGACCTGAGTATCTTTCGGCTGAAACTCGAACCGTAATGGCTGCAGGTTTGCAGGGGCCAGATAGTCAGAGAGATCTTTGTTCAGAAACTCTTCTGCTTCTTTATCGCTTTTTAATATTGGCACGCGCTTGCTCATATCTTTTGGACTCATTCGTCCCAATCGAAGTACTGAAAATATGAATTGAGCATATCTGATGACAATACATTTGTATATACGTTTGTATTGAGTATTATGATGGACTGGAATGAATACTGACTGATCAACCATGGTATTCAGAGGCTCAGAAGTGATGTATTCACCAAGAAAAACGCAGCTAAAGATGGCACCGGTGTACAGTAATCTGGATGCAACCCACCACCACAAAACCTCACCGCCTGATCGCCCACGTCGATCTCGATGCGTTCTTCGCGAGTTGTGAGCAACGCGATCATCCCGAGCTCCGGGGGCAACCGGTAATCGTCGGTGCGATGCCGGGGAACCGGGGTGTTGTGGCGGCCTGCTCTTATGAAGCACGAGTATTTGGTATTCATTCGGCGATGCCGATTGCCGAGGCGTATCGGCGTTGCCCGGATGGGATATTTCTACGTCCGGACATGACGAAATACCTGCAGGCTTCGCGGGAGGTATTTGAAATACTCGATGGGATTACACCGAGGGTGGAGAAGGCTTCAATTGATGAGGCTTATCTTGATCTCAGCGGGCTTGAGAAAATTGCTGGGCGGCCGGAGGTGATCGGGCAGGATATCCGGCGGCGCATCGTGGAGGGGACGGGGCTGACGGCTTCGGTGGGGATTGGGCCGAACAAGTTGATTGCGAAACTCGGGTCCGAGGCGAATAAACCGGATGGGCTGACGGTCACAGCACCGGAAGATGTACTGAATTTTCTGGCGCCGATGCCGGTGGGCAACCTGCGGGGTGTGGGGCGGCAAACGCAGAAAATATTTGACCGGATGGGGATTCGCACTGTGGCGGAGTTGCGTACCCTGTCGATGGAAACGCTGATCGACCATCTTGGTACCAAAGCAGCGGAGAGTTGTCACCGCCAGGCGCTTGGTCATGCATCAGATGAGATAGTGACGGATCGTTCGCGTAAAAGCATTTCGAAAGAAAATACCTTTGCTACGGATATTCGCGATCATGGGCGACTGCATGATGTATTGCGGGAGTTGGCGATAGAAGTTGCCCGTACGGCTCGTCGGGAGGGGCTTGCAGGTACCGTGGTGACGCTGAAGATTCGCTTCGAGGGGTTTGAGACTTACACCCGGCAAACAACGCTGCCGGCACCGACCCATGATGAACGTGTGCTGCTGACAACGGCCTGGTCACTCTTCACCAAGGGCAACCTGCCGGACAAGGCAGTGCGGTTGATTGGCGTGGGGATCAGTGGCTGGGCTGAGCCGGAACTTGCACAGGCAGATATGTTCGCGCCCGTTAAGCAACAAGCGCAGAATGAGAAAATTCTTCAGGCAATTGATACTGTGACTGAGAAGTTCGGTAAGCCGATGCTGGGAATCGGGATATCAAAGAAGAACAGGACGGGAGAATAATCATGGCATATGCAGAAACAGTTCAGGCCCTCAACGGGTTGCGGCAGCAGAAATGACGCTTCCTCAATACACCATTCGCAGATCGGCGCGGGCTCGCCATGTGAGCTTGCGAGTGACACCTGCGAAGGGGGTCGAGGTGGTGATTCCTCGCGGGTTTAGTATTACCAACGTGTCACAGCTGGTTGTTGAAAAACGTGTCTGGATAGAAAAACAGCTGATGAAGCAACGCGATCAGGTTTTTCAGCTGCGTAAGGCCGCTGACGAATTGCCTGATGAACTGGTGCTACCGGCGATAGGAGAAACCTGGCGGATTAAGTATCAGCAAAGTGCCGCTCAGTCGGTTCGCGTTGATAGTCGAAAAGGTTTTCGATTAACAGTTCGTGGCAATGTTGCGGATCTTGATCGGGTTCGTGTGGCACTTCGAAGATGGCTGACGCGACAAGCCAGGGAACACCTGGTAACCAGACTGATATACCTTGGTGAATTGCACGAACTGTCTTTCGCTAAAGCCACAGTGAGAGGGCAAAAGACGCGCTGGGGGAGTTGTTCATCGCGAAAAACCATCAGTGTCAATTACCAGCTGCTATTTCTTGAAAGCAGGCTGGTTGATTGTGTCTTGCTGCACGAGTTGTGCCATACACGATTTTTGAATCACGGGCCGCGGTTTTGGAAACTGCTTGGAACGCTTGTGCCTGATTGTCGGAAACTTCATCGGGAGCTGCGGGATGGATGGCAGAAAATTCCGGCGTGGGTAACTGCAAACTCAGGTGAGACCTAACTGCCTCTTAAATAGCCTGCTCTACGTCTTCATTTAGACCATCAAACTTCGCCACGGCTCATCAGTGATTTCCCCCACAGTATCCTCTGCCCATGCCAAGGCTTCTGTCTCACGAGCTTTGTTTTCCGACATGAGTTGATACGCTGTATCCATCTCTTTTTGAATCATATTGAGTACGTTATCACACACCAACTATCTGATTAAACCCATCAATAATTTCTGCCAATTGCTCTGGCTCAACTGCGCCCAATTTCTTCCCGATTCTGTCTACAGACATCGTACGAATCTGACTGATTTTTACCCAGGACTGTTTTTTCAGCTGCTTCGCCTCCAATGGATAGGTCAGCGGAAAACCTGCCTTTTGAGGCTGACTGGTGATCGCCATAACAATCACCGTACCAGAACGCTTGTTGAAAATGTCTTGGCTCAGAACGAGCACCGGCCGATGTTCAGCTTGTTCACGACCGCGAACAGGGCTGAGGTCTGCCCAGCGAACTTCGCCTCTTAGTATTCGGGCCATTCCGCCAGATCCTCGCTTAAGCCTTCATCCGCCAATGCTTTTTCAAATGCGGGATCCAGTTTGGCGCATTCCCGGGCAAGCCGACTATGGCCAAGCCGCTCTAACTTTTCTTTCACTGCTACCTGAATAGCTCTGCTCCGACTCGGAAATAATCGTTTTTTCACCAACGCATCTACCTCGGCCAGGAGGTCAGATTCCAGTGTGATCGCAATTTTACTGCTGCTCATGGGGAGCTCCGCTATGGTATGACTAATCATCATACCATAGCGGATAATTGGTAAAGTGATAGTAGACGAGATTATGTCTTACGGGACAGTTGACTAACTGCAGGTTTCAGCAATTAATCGAATTGGTCATCACTCAGGTACAATAACGCCCCCATGAAAATCGAACTCCTCTCCCCCGCCGGCAGTCGCAAGGCGATGAACTATGCCTTCGCCTATGGCGCGGATGCCGTCTACGCAGGGCAACCCCGATACAGTCTGCGGGTGCGGGAAAACGAATTCAGCAAAATCGAGATCATTGCCGAGGCGGTTGAATACGCACACCAGATCGGCAAGCTCTTTTATATCGCCAGCAATATCGCGCCACCTAATAATAAGGTGCGCACCTATCTGGCGGATATGGAACCGGTGATCGAGATGCAGCCCGATGCGCTGATCATGTCGGATCCGGGGCTGATCATGATGGTCAGGGAGCGCTGGCCGGATATGGATGTGCATCTTTCGGTGCAGGCCAATACCATCAATTATGCTGCGGTGCGTTTCTGGCAGACGATGGGACTGAAGCGGATTATTCTTTCCCGTGAGTTGTCCCTTGACGAGATCGAGGAGATTCGTCAGCAATGCCCGGATATGGAACTGGAAGTGTTTGTTCACGGGGCATTGTGTATTGCTCATTCGGGGCGCTGCCTGTTGTCAGGTTACATGACTCACCGGGATCCCAACCAGGGCGCCTGTACCAATTCCTGCCGCTGGAAATATCAGGCGCATGAAGCGAAGATCACACCGGAAGGGGATGTGGTCCCGGAGCACGAGATTGCGACGGATCAGGTATTTCTATTACAGGAACGTGGCAGACCCGGCCAACTGATGCCAGCCTATGAAGACGAGCATGGTACTTACATCATGAACTCGAAAGATCTCCGCGCAGTGCAGCATGTGAAACGGCTGATGGAGATGGGCATCGAGTCGCTGAAAATTGAGGGGCGAACCAAGTCCTATTTCTATGCAGCAAGAACGGCGCAGGTGTATCACCAGGCGATAGTGAATGCTGCAGCAGGCAAGGATCTTGACCTGCAACTGATGGATGATCTTGAGAGCCTCGCCAGCCGGGGGTATACGGAGGGCTTTTATCGCCGGCATGTGCGCGATGAGCTGCAAAACTATGAGCAAGGCAACTCAACAGCGGCGAAACAACGGTTTGCGGGTGAAATCCTCAGTATCGAAGACGGTTTGATGCTGGTGGACGTGAAAAACCGCTTTGCCATCGGCGATGAGCTGGAGCTGATGACGCCCGGCGGCAACACCCGGTTCCGGCTGGATTCGATCACCAGTCAGACAGGTGATGCGATGGAGGTTGCACCCGGGTCGGGGCATGTCGTTAAAATACCCGCCCCGTCAGGATTCAGTCCGGAGCATGCGCTGCTCATGTGCGCACTTGATATAATGCCGGGCTCGGAAAAGAACAAGGAAAAGGAACAGGTCGCATGTATATAAATTTCTGGTACCCCATTGGTTTAAGCAAGGAAATCACCGGTGAAAAACCGATGCAGGTCAAAATCCTCGGCTTGAAATTTGTCGCTTTTCGCGATGAAGAAGGCACGCCCCATGTGCTCAGCGATACCTGCATTCACCGGGGCGGGTCTTTAGGTACCGGCAGCGTCAAGAATGGCTGCGTTGTTTGCCCTTATCACGGCTGGGAATTTGGCGGTGACGGAAAATGCAAGCGGGTTCCGACCATCGATGAAGAACATCACCTGCCGGCACGAGCCAAGGTAGACAGCTATCCGGTCAAGGAAGAATACGGCATCGTATTCGCGTTCCTTGGTGACCTGCCCGAAGCAGAACGGCCTCATTTGTATGATGTGCCCGAGTTCGGTGCAGAGGGATGGCGTGCCAACCACATTGTCGTATTCGATGTGAAATGCTACTACGAGCGTTCCGTGGAAAACGGCCTGGATGCCGCGCATAACGAATTCGTGCACCCGGCTCAGGGTGGCCCGACCATTGCCGATAGTCTGAAAACCCAACCGATGGTGGTGGACGATGTCGAACCCTGGGGCAGTGTATTCAAAATGAATTATGGCGGATACGCTGACCAGTCGAAGGGCACACTGAAAATGGGCGAAGGCACGACAGTGGCCGGTTCAGAACATCATGGGCCGAATACACTGATCACCCGCATCTCGATTTCAAAGGACAAGAAATTCCATCAGTTTTTCTTCGAAGCACCCATTGATGAAAACAATACGCGGATCTTTTTCGTCAACATGCGCTGCTTCATGATGGAAGAAGAGAACGATCAGAAAATTATCGACATCAACATGAAAATCGCCCAGGAAGATATCCTGATTGTTGAAACCCTGAATCCGGTGCGCACACCTCATACCACCACCAAGGAAGTACTGGTGCCATCGGACAAGCCCATCGTGCGCTACCGGCAGTACCTGCAGGAATGGGAAGACAAGGGCTGGCGAATTGACCGGGTGAAAATGCGCGAACAGGAAGGCGATGTCGCCTATGCTATTCCCTCTCCGGAACGGCGCACCTCGAAAAACTGGGTACTTGAGTCGATCCCGCTCATGCCGGGCAAATAACAAGGCAAATAGTCAGCGCCTTATAGCTGCCATTCAAGCAACGAAAACGGGTCGACCCGGGCTTTTTGTATCCGGGCGCCCCAGTGCAAGTGTGGGCCGGTCACTCGACCGGTAGCACCTGCCAAACCAACAACCTCACCTTTCTCCACCATGGCGCCTGGCGCCACAAGGATTTCGGACAGGTGCAAGTACACGGTAAACACACCGAGACCGTGATCGATGAATACGGCGTTGCCACTGAAAAAGAGGTTCTTTGCCAGAATGACTTTGCCGCGATTACTGGCATGGATTTCGGTGCCGGTTGTCGCAGTGAGATCAGCGCCTGAATGGGGAGCGCGGGGCTGGTCGTTGAATATTCTCCGGTGGCCGAAGTTGCGGCCGCCCGTGATACCGGGGATTGGCACTGCGAACGGTTCAGTCCAGTAGGCCTCGGGGGTCATTTTCCAGTAAGCAGCGCCGATTTCTTTGCGTTCGCGTGCGGTGCGTTCCTGATTCTCGGTGCTGAGTTCAACGTATTTGGGTGCAACCGTCAGGCTGGTGGTGGGATATTCCTTCGCCTGAACCGTGATTGTCCGAACGACACGGGTTGTTCGCCCGTCTGTGTAGGTAAACAGCAGATCAGCGGTATGCTCGCCGGGTTTCGCACCAAGATCGACGCCGATCACGGTAAACCAGCCATCTTCGTCGCGGGCGAATGGTTTCACTCTGTCATTCCACTCGATTGTGACAGAACGCAGATCCGCCTCGGAGGGAACGGTTAATTTAACGGCCTGCCCCTGAAATGCGGCTACCGCAACGACAATCAAAACTAACGCATTCACAGCACTTCCCCATGTTCACGAGTGGTACGGAATTCTACATTTTCCCAGCGCTCCTCGGCCAACGCGAGGTTATATTTATTGGTGGCGAGATACACCGGGTTGCCGTCGACATCAACGGCTATTGAGGCTGCTTCACGTTTCAGGTATTGCTGCTGGGTTTCCTCATCGGGAAAGTGGAGCCAGCGTGCAGTGTATATCTGCGCCGGCTCGTATTGCGCATCGACGTTGTATTCACCCTTGAGGCGGTAAGCAACGATGTCGAATTGCAATTGTCCGATTGCGCCCAGCAACAACCTGCCCAGATCATTGGTGAACACCTGAACAGCACCCTCCTCACCCAGCTCTTTGAGACCTTTCGCAAGTTGTTTGGCCTTGAATGGATCGCGGGGTCGTGCGGAGACGAATAATTCAGGTGCGAAATAGGGAATACCGGTAAAGCCCAGCACTTCACCTTCAGTCAGCGTATCGCCGATTTGCAACTGACCATGGTTGTGAATACCAATGATATCGCCCGCCACCGCTGATTCACTTTTCACCCGGGTATTGGCCATGAAAGTCAATGCATTGCCAATCCGCATCTCGCGATCAAGACGCAGGTGCCGTGCCTTGAGACCGGGCAGATAGCGCCCGGAACATACCCGCAGGAAGGCGATCCGGTCACGGTGCCTGGGGTCCATATTGGCCTGAATCTTGAACACGAATCCGGAAAAAGGTTTTTCGCCCGGCAGCACGTCGCGGGAAGTTGCATGACGGGGCTGAGGCGGTGGCGCCCAGTCCAGCAGCGCCTGCAGTATTTCCTGAACGCCGAAGTTATTGATACCGGAACCGAAAAATACCGGTGTTTGCATGCCGGCCAGGAACAACTCCTTGTCAAAGGGGGAGCTGGCACCACGAACCAGTTCGACCTCCTCACGCAGGGTGTCGGTTTCTCCGGGGAAAAGCTCATCGAGCCTTGGGTTATCGATGCCCTCGATCAATTCGCTATCCATATCACGCTTTTGCGCACCGGGTGTGAAACGCATCAGGCGATCAGCCAGCAGATGGAAGACACCGCGAAAAGTCTTGCCCATACCAATTGGCCAGGTGATCGGGGCACAGTCAATTTTCAGCGTCTCTTCGATTTCCTCGAGGACATCCAGAGGGCCGCGTACCTCGCGGTCGAATTTATTCACGAAGGTAATAATGGGGGTATTGCGCAGGCGGCAGACTTCCAGCAGCTTGATGGTCTGTTTTTCCACACCCTTGGCCGCATCGATTACCATGACAGCGGCATCAACTGCGGTCAGCACCCGGTAGG
>JAJRUG010000144.1 GCA_024277915.1 Gammaproteobacteria bacterium | reverse complement strand
TGGATTGAAGCCCGGCTGAACAGGCCCTGATCGGGTATGCGGGTTCTGTATATCACCAAAAACAGCGACCGGCCGGAGTCGGCCACGATCATCGGCTTGCGTGAAAAAGGAATCTCACCCATTGTGATCGCCGATTTGCGTTCCGTACACGTGCAGCGCATCCGTGACGCCGGCATTCCCGTGCTGGATATACCACTGGATCACAAATTGGACCGGGCCGCGCTGAAGGTGATTCGCAAAACCATTATTGCCGAGAAAATTGACATCGTTCACGCTTACACCAACCGCACGGTGCTGCACATGGTGCTGGCCAGTCGTGGTCTGTCGGTTAAGCTGGTGGCCTACCGTGGCGTAATTGGCAACGTCAGTTGGCTGTCGCCCTTGTCCTGGCTGAGGTTTCTGAACCCGCGTATCAGCCGTATTATTTGTGTAGCGGAGAAAATCCGGGAATACCTGCTGGATTTGCATTTCCTCTGGTTCAGGCTGTCCCCGGAAAAAGTAGTGACCATCAACAAAGGCCATGAACTGTCCTGGTACACAGCCGACCCGGTGGACCTGTCTCAATTTGGTATTCCGCCCGAGGCCATGGTCGTGACCTGCTCGTCGCGCTTGCGGCCGCGCAAAGGCCTGTGGGAACTGGTCCGGGCACTGGACCGGACAGATAGCCGGAAAGATATTCACCTGCTGTTTCTCGGGCACGAAGGCAACCCGTCATTACACGCTGAAGTCAAGCGACTGAAACAGCCTGAACGTGTTCACTTCGCCGGGTTTCGCCAGGACGCACCGGCCATAATGGCAGCCAGCGATGTGTGTGCCTTGCCGGTTCTGGATGGGGAAGGCCTGTCCCGCGCGGTGATCGAAGCTATGGCTTATGGCATCCCGGCTATCGTCACACCGGTCGGTGGAAATACCGAGTTGATCGCAGACGGTGAATGCGGGCTGGTGGTGCCGGTGGGTGATGTGCCTGCGCTTGCCCGGGCCATGGAGAAACTCTACGATGATCCAATGCTGAGAAAAGATTTTGGCAAAGCAGCCAGGGCGCGTATTGCGACGCATTTCAGGAATGAAGATACCGTTGGCAAAACCCTGAGCCTGTACCGGGAAATTCTGGCCGGATCAGGATAGCGCTGAGCCGCATATTGCATAAATTCAAGGCAAGCATGAAGCGATACCTGTTTTATATTGAGTACGACTACTGTTACGGGGTTTTGCGGCCCTTGCAGGATGCCATTCGCCAGCGCGGCGGGGAAACAGCTTGGTTACCCGTTGGTCCTGAGATCAACGCCGGCTTTTTACGCACCGATGAACGCCACTTCAAGCATATCTCCGAGGCCATCGAGTGGAACCCTTACGCGGTGCTGGTTCCCGGCAATGAGGTACCCTCATTCCTGCCAGGCATGAAAATTGAGGTATTTCACGGTCTGAACTCAGGCAAGCGCCGCCGCCGCGACGGCGTGCAATATCACTTCATCATCCGTGGATTGTTCGACCTGTATTGCACCCATGGCCCGAATACGACCGGCCGTTTCGAGGAACTGGCTGCAAAATCCGGCCACTTCCGCGTGGCGCAAACCGGATGGTCCAAACTCGATCCCCTGTTCAGTGAGACCCGCCGGGGTGATGGCGAAGACCGGCCCGTCATCCTGTTTGCCTCGACTTTTTCTCCACGCCTGACCGCAGCGCCTCACGTCCTGGAAACGCTGACAACACTGGCAAACAAGGGCCGCTGGAAATGGCTGGTAAACATGCACCCCAAGATGCCCGCCGAAATCGTCGACAACTATCGCGCAATCGAGGGGGAAAACCTGGAATTTGTGGCAACCGATAACGTCATTCCGCTGCTTGCGCGGGCCGATGCCATGTTGTGTGACACCTCATCGATTCTTTCTGAATTCCTGGTTCAGCATAAACCGGTAGTCACGTTTCGAACGGCCCGGCCGGCAGATTACCTGATTGATGTCCAGCAGGTCGATGAAATCGAACCGGCCCTGGAACAGGCCCTGAGTCACCCGCCCCGCCTGATGGAGCAAATCCGGCGTTATGCCGAAGAAACGCATCCTTACCGGGATGGCAAATCCAGCGAGCGCACCCTGGACGCCATTGATGAACTTGCCAGAAATGGTCTGCAGGGACTGAAGCGCAAGCCCCCTAACCTGCATCGCCACTGGAAAATGCGGCGACTGCTGGACTACCGCAAGCATTCGTAACACGCGATGCTTCGTCGGGGAAGATCAAATCATGTTAAGGAAACTCTGATCAATTCGTCATTCCGGACGAAGCGCAGCGGAGATCCGGAATCCAGATGTCACGAATCAATGAGATACTGGATTCCGGCATATGCCGAAATGACGGGACGGGAGTGTCATTGATTAAAATTTCCTTAAACAATGGTCAGATCGATGATTTTATTGCGCAACATCGCCTGCCCGACAAGTTTCATAACTTGATCAGGGAGCACTACCTGCCCCTGGCCTCGTGGATCAAGGCTCAACGTCAGGGAGATGAGGTACTGCTGCTCGGAATCAATGGAGCACAGGGAACCGGAAAGTCCACGTTGGCCACCTTTATTCGCCTCGCACTTGAGTCTGATGCAAATTGGCGCGTTGCGGTTCTGTCAATCGATGACTTCTATTTGACGATAGCAGAACGTAAAAAGCTTGCCAGACAAATTCACCCTCTGCTGGAAACCCGCGGTGTCCCCGGCACACACGATATGCCAATGCTTGCTGCTTGTATCCAAAAGCTCAGAAAGCTTGGCGCGAAGGAAGGCCAGCCTTTGCCACGCTTCGATAAATCGCGGGATGATCGTGCTGATCCTGCCAGCTGGCCCCTTGTCAGTGGGCCAGTCGACCTGATCATTCTCGAGGGATGGTGCGTCGGTTGCGCGCCTCAGGCGGATGATGAACTACTGCAACCCGTAAATTTGCTGGAACGTGAAGATGATGCATCGGGCACATGGAGGCGTTACGTCAATGATCAGATCAAAGGGGATTATGCCGATCTGTTTGATACCCTGGACGCTCTTATTTTCCTCCAGGCACCCAGCTTTGAAACCGTCTATCGCTGGCGCCTCAAGCAGGAAGAGAAGCTCGCCGCAGTCGCACACGGCGATGCGCGCGGAATCATGAACCGCAAGCAATTAGCACGTTTCATTCAACATTATGAGCGCTTGACGAGGATGAACCTGGCCACCTTGCCTGTAACTGCCGATATTGTTTTGGAGTTGAACGACAATCATGATTGCGTGCGGAGCAGGCTGCGATCTAATTTGGAGTACAATACGCCGCTCATTTTTTGATCAGACTTTTGCATGAAAAAGCCCGAACTTCTCTCACCCGCCGGCAGCCTGAAGAACATGCGCTATGCCTTTGCATACGGCGCCGATGCCGTGTACGCCGGCCAGCCACGTTACAGCCTGCGGGTGCGCAACAATGAGTTCAGCAAGGAGAACATACTGGCCCAGGGTATCGAAGAAGCACATGCCATGGGCAAGCTTTTTTTCCTGGCCAGCAACATCGCGGCGCACAACAACAAGCTGAAAACATACATCAGAGATCTTGAGCCGATCATTGAAATGGGGCCGGACGCCCTGATCATGTCTGACCCCGGCCTGATCATGATGGTACGTGAGCGCTGGCCGGACCTGGATATCCATCTGTCAGTGCAATCCAACGTGGTCAACTACGCCGGAGTGCAATTCTGGCAGAACTTCGGTCTGAAACGCATCATCCTGTCACGTGAATTGTCCTTGAAGGAAGTCGCCGAAATTCGCGAAAAATGCCCCGATATCGAGTTGGAAGTGTTTGTTCACGGGGCGCTGTGTATTGCCTATTCCGGGCGCTGCCTGTTGTCCGGCTACATATCCCACCGGGATTCCAACCAGGGCGCCTGCACCAATACCTGCCGCTGGAAGTACGATGCGGTTGAAGCCCGTGAGACCAGCACAGGTGATATCGTCCCGATAAAAATAGCGGATGACCCATCGTCTGTTTCAGAACCGGTAGAACTTCCAGTCGTTCTGCTGGAGGAAGAGAACCGCCCCGGCGAACTGATGCCTGCATTCGAAGACGAGCACGGCACCTATATCATGAATTCGAAAGACCTCAGGGCCGTTCAGCATGTCCACGCACTGGCGGCTATGGGCATCGATTCGCTCAAGATTGAGGGCCGCACCAAGTCGTTCTATTACACTGCACGTACAGCGCAGGTTTACCACAGAGCAATTGAGGATGCGGTCGCCGACCGTCCTTTTGATATCGGGATGATGGACGAACTCGAGGGATTGGCTAACCGGGGTTACACAGAGGGTTTCTATCGCCGCCATCCTCCTGGTGAATACCAGAATTACGAAAGGGGCATATCGCGTTCCGACCGGCAGCAGTTCGTCGGTGACGTGCTGGACCTGAATGATGGCTGGTTGACCATTGATGTCAAAAACCACTTCGAGACCGGCGACCTGCTGGAACTGGTCACGCCATCCGGTAATCTGTCATTCACACTTCGGGATCTCATCGGCCGCGACGGTCAGCGAAGCAATGTCGCACCTGGTTCCGGTCACGTAGTCAAAATTCTGCTACCTGAATCCGTTGATATCGCTATGATTGATGACTTTGCCCTGCTGGTCCGCTATCTGCCCCCTGACCCCCGGTCAGCCACAAAAAAATAGATGTACACTACTCACATCAATGCCAACTCAAGTCACTATCCTGCCCGTTTCGGTGATGGAAATTCAACCTTCCACCGGCCAAATCGGGTTGTAAAAGCAGCCAAAACTTATTGATGTAGATCAAACGCGTGTTGCAAACCATCAACTATGCTTTGCAACTAAATACCCCGCAAGATACCCAAGTATGGATTGGTCGATGATCAATCGGGCGCGGTTTGGACAGTTGTGGATATCTCAGGCCACAGGGGAAATATTTACCCGCCGTGCTTGAACATCCTGGTCGTACTTGACGAAAGTGCGTTGCGCTGTATGCTCATGACTGGAAATACTGCCCCTGCGGGATAATGTGAGAGAATCAGCCAATGAAAAGATCCATGCAAGCCCTGTCTGCTGTCATCATAGTTCTGCTGGGAACGGCACCAGCACTGGCTCAAGTCGAGTCAACAAGCCGGTCAATAGAGGAACAGGAACGGGCTGCGCTTTTTCCATCAGCGCGCATGATCGAACTGGGACGAACTGTGGCTATTTCCGCCTGTGACAACTGCCACAACCTGGATGGAATCAGCCGAATTGTAGGCGAGCCGCACCTGGCGGGGCAGCGGACCATATATCTCTACCGGGTGCTGCAGGCATACCAGGATGGAACACATACCAACGTACCAAGCCGGCACGTCAGTTACCTGAATAAAGATGCGCTGCTTGCAGTCTCTGCTTATTATGCCAGCCTGTCCCCCATCTGGGTTGATGCACCCCCGCCCCCGACCGCGGTCACATCCGATCAAGCCAGCACGGCTGCTCCGGATGAGTCATCCGGAGATGACCCTTTCCTCGGCATCAGAAAAGCCATGAAGAAATGCACCAAATGCCATGATGAGACGGGTAACAGCACCAGTTCCGGAATGCCCAGTCTGACTGCTCAGGATCCCGAATATTTCATATCCTCCATGCAAGCGTATGTTGATGGCAGTCGAAATCACAAAATGATGAAGAAACTTGCCGGACGGCTGGATTCGGCAACCATAAAGGATATGGGTGTTTTCTACGCAGTACAAAAACCGGTGCGCTCGGAAACACAGGGCGAGGGTGATGCCAAGGCTGGACGCCAACTATCAGAAGACTGCGCAACCTGTCATGGAGCAGACGGTAACGCCGGCGGCAAAAAGATGCCAACGCTGGCGGGGCAGGATGCACGTTACTTTATCAAGGCCATGAAAGCCTACAAAGACGGCGTTCGTCAGCACGACGACATGTTCGAGGTCGCCGATGCACTCAGCGAACAAGACTTTAAGGACCTGGCAACATATTATGCTGCACAGGAACCACATCAAAGAGATGTTCGCACC
>JAJRUG010000143.1 GCA_024277915.1 Gammaproteobacteria bacterium | reverse complement strand
GTTTTGCAAGGTTTCCCTACGAAACTGACTGGATGACGCAGGAATTCCGGCTGGACGGCGTTTCGGAAGATGTGCGCTGGACAGCGGGCGCTTACTATATAAAACAAGACGCAGAGAATCATCCCTGGGCAACATTCAATATACCATTGGATGGTCCGACTGCCATCGACCCAGGTACAGGTTTATATAACGGAGAGTTTTTCCCCATTGCACTTGCGGGAAATTGGGTCCAGAACACCACGAGTTATTCCTTGTTCGGTCAGCTGGAGTACGATTTTAATGACAGCTGGACAGCGATCGCGGGCTTGCGCTTCACAAGGGATGAGAAGGATTTCACGGACTACGATAATGCGACACTGCGCAGCTGCCCAGGATTTCCTTTCCCAAATTTTTGTTTTCTTCCCTCGGAGGGTGGCACCGGAATACCCAATCCGATCTCAGATTCCTATGGCGAAAACCTCAATTCCTGGCGCTTTGCGCTCAACTACACACCATCTGAAGATATCCTCTGGTATTTTTCGCTGTCACAGGGGTCAAAGGGCGGTGGTTTCAACAATGGCTTCTACTCTGACGATATCGCAGTCGACAACAGCCTGATAAAATACGGTGACGAACGAAATCTCGCCTATGAAATTGGTCTGAAATCAACAATACTGGATGGCAGGGTTCGTCTTAACATCGCGGCGTTTCACTACGATTATTCCGATTTTCAGACCTTTAACTGGGTCGGTTTTGGTGGTTTGATTACAAATAACGATGCGACAGTGACCGGCGGTGAGGTAGAGCTTGAAGCACTGTTGACTGAACGGTTCTTGCTGAAGCTGGGTGTCTCGGCGCTCGATACCAATATTGAAGATGTGGTCGGGCGATCTGCAACATACGTCGCCGACCGGGAGATGTCCTACGCACCGGATTTCACTTCCAACGGGGTATTGAGTTATAACTTTGAATCAATTGGTGACGCAGACATAAAAGTGCAGTGGGATTTCAATTATGTCGATGAGCGCTTCGACAGTAATTTCAGCGAGCCCAGTGGACTAGTTGAGTCTTATTTCAAACACAACTTCAGGGTGTTCGCTGAATTTGGAGACAATTGGGAACTGTCAGCTTTTATTCTCAACGTTTCTGACGAAGAAAATGAACTCAAGTCGTTTACCTTTGGCGATCTGGGTTATCGCCAGGTGCAGTACGCGCGGCCACGGACCTATGGCGTGCGATTGAAATATAGCCTTTGATTGGAAGACGCGATAAGTTGCGCTGAACACCTGGTCAGTCAGGCTTACAGCATCTTTTCATGGTAGTGAAGCGAAGACGTCACAGGAGTGTGCAGCTCATTTGAATTTCAGGGGTCAGGTTTCCTGTGCTTAACGTCTGCCATATGGGCAAGTTCATGAGATTAAATATTCATCTTTCTTTGATACTAATAGGCGGCGCGCTGTTGGGCTTGGGCGCCTGTGCAGAGCAAAATAGTGGAGCGGAGCCTGATATGGACAGCGATCAGAGAAACATCACGATTGCGGAGGCGATGTACACAACACTCATCGGCGGAGACATGGAAGGCGCACTTGCCCTGATGGCCGACGACGTCCAATGGACCTACTACGGTGGCGAGGGCAAGATCCGGTTCTCAGGCGTGTATACAGGCCATGAGGGGATTGCACAGTTTTTTGCAGACTATGCGGCAGTCGCTGAACCTCTCGGCATGCAATTGGACAATTTCTATTCCAGCGGCAACACCGTATTCGTAACAGGCATAGAGAAGGCTAAAGTCGTTGCAACAGGGAAGACCTACGCAGCACCCTGGGTACACGTCATCAAGATCGAAGACGGAAAGATAGTGAGCTACGAAGAATACATCGACTCTGCGATCGTAGCTGCCGCATTTGATTAGCAAATTGCCCGTACTTTTTGAATGCGTCCTATGCTTAATTATCCTCTATCACGATGAATGATTGGTTCTTCAATCGACGTCTGACTACGATGGATTGGCTCCTGCCGCGGTTTGGCTGCTTGGTCACGCGGAGGGGTACGGCAGGCAAGTCACTAGGTGATGTAAAGGTTTCGTCCAACTCTGAAGCGATTCCTAAATGAACCGGCAACCAACAGGTAACAGCGAAACGGATACTCCTGTTCCAGCGGGCGATCTCCGGAGGGCGTTGGAATTCAAAGAACGGACACTGCCCAGGATACTTCAGACCCAGGCGCCGTTGGCTGACAAGGTTCTGGCCCGGACCACCGGACACCAGATTACTTACGCAGAAGCCCCCGTGGTCGCAGCGAGAGTGGCCGGTCTCCTCGTTGAGGCCGGTCTCCAGCCCGGCGACCGGGTTGTAGCCATGCTATCCAACCGGATTGAACTTATCGAGTTGTGGTTTGGAGTGAGTTGGGCTGGAGCGCACCTGGTACCGCTGAACACCGCGTTTCGAGGGTCTCAACTAGACCATGTAATCCGGACGTCCAAGCCGACGGTTATCGTTGTGGAGGCAGATCTGTTGCCTCATCTCCAGGCAATAGCCGAAGCGGTTGCCGGTGCTACAACCGTGTTTCTTGTTGATTCAGGATCTGATCTGCAAGACTGGACGATCGGTGGTATGGCAATCCAGCCCCTGACCAGGGACGCAAAACCAATCCCACCGCATGCCGTCAGCCCTGCAGATCCTGCTGCGATACTGTTCACGTCAGGTACCACGGGGCCGTCGAAAGGCGTAATTTGTCCGCATGCACAGTTTTATTGGTGGGGCATCCTCACCAGCGAGTCCCTTCGAATCACCTCGGATGATGTGATCTTTACAGCACTGCCGCTGTTTCACACCAATGCACTCAACGCACTCTGGCAGGCAATCCTCGCCGGCGGCACCTACGCGTTCGTACCAAGATTCTCTGCCAGCCGGTTCTGGAAACAGGCGCGGGAAAACCATGCCACTGTTACCTACCTGCTTGGCGCAATCGTGCAAATCCTGCTGAATCAGCCACCCTCGGGCGTCGATCGGGATCATTACATTCGAGTCGCGTTGTCGCCAGCTACTCCCGTGGAACTCACCGATCAATTCCAGAACCGCTTCGGTGTGACCTTGATTAGTGGTTACGGGTCTACCGAGACGAATTTTGTCTTGTCTAATGCCATTGGTAAAAACGAACCCGGCACTATGGGTCGGGTGCAGGAGGGCTTTGAAGTGCGAATCGTTGATGAGAACGATTGCGATGTGCCGGATGGGGAAGCCGGTGAAATGGTAATCCGCAATCATGAACCGTTCAGCATGGCCAGCGGATATTTCAGCGACGCCGGGACAACGGTCAGGTCCTGGCGGAATCTCTGGTTCCACACTGGAGACCGTGTAGTTCGCAACACCAATGGCGTATACCAGTTCGTGGATCGCATCGCGGACGCCATTCGCCGCCGTGGTGAGAACATCTCTTCCTGGGAAGTTGAAAACGCTTTGATGCTGCATCCGGACATATCCAATGCCGCGGTCATTGGTGTTGCATCGGAAATGACGGAAGAAGAGGTCATGGCATTCGTCGAAATTCGAGCCGACTGCCAACCTGACCCGGGCGAGATTATCAGGTTCCTGGAAAGTCGCCTGGCTTACTTCGCCATCCCACGCTACTGGGAATTCGTTTCGAAATTTCCGATGACCGAGAATGGGAAGGTGAAAAAGCACAGGCTACGGGAGCGCGGCATCACGTCGACCACCTGGGACCGTGAAGAGGCCGGTGTATTGTTGAACCGTGGGGTGACAACGTGAAGATGCGATGCAGTGATCCCGTTTCACCATGCACTCAACATGGAATGCATGCTGCATTATCAATTCTGATTGGAGATCGAACAGCATGAATTATGAAGACCGGATCGACCGCGAGCGCCGCGAGTTTGTACAAACCACCTCCATCGCCCTGGCTGCAGGCTTATTGCTGCCATATGGCGTCAGCGCCATGGGAAATTCCGCTGGCCTTGATATGGGGCAGGTTTCTGATCTGAAAAACGCGATAAAGGGCATTGTCGTCCCGCGCAGTACGCCGCTGTATGAACCTTGGCGCCAAAGCATGATTTGGAATTATCGAAAGTTCGAGCGCTACCCGGACATTATTGTGCAGGCAGAGGATGAACAGGATGTTGTTGAAACGATCAATTTTGCCAGGCGGAATGGCCTGCAAATAAAAACCCGGACCGGTGGCCACTGCTGGAGTGGCAGCTATTTGCGGGATAAGGGGATCCTGCTGGACGTTTCCAGATTGCAATCCATTGAAATCGATATTGGTGCGCGCAGGGCGGTGGTGGGACCAGGCGTGTTGAGCCGCGATCTGGCTTACCGCTTGGGTGAAGTAGGTCTCGCTTTTCCGATCGCCCACTCCGGAATGGTGCCGTTGAGCGGTTTCCTTTTGGGTGGCGGCCTCGGCTGGAATTCGAATTTCTGGGGCGGTATGAGCGTATTCAATATCGAAGCATTGGACATCGTAGCGGCAGACGGCCAGGTCAGGCACGTCAGCGCGGACGCACATCCGGACCTGTTCTGGGCGGCTCGTGGCGCAGGGCCCGGGCTCTTCTTCACGGTCACACGCTTTTATCTTCGCTGCCATCCGCTGCCTCGTGCAATCACGTCGGACACCTACATCCTTCCGTACTCGGATTTGGTTTCAACGGTTAGGCTGATGGATGAATTAGGGCCAGAGATAAATCGTGCGGTGGAAATGATGGCCGTTGTCATACCGGCAGGAGAGG
>JAJRUG010000142.1 GCA_024277915.1 Gammaproteobacteria bacterium | reverse complement strand
GAGCCTGGTTCCGCCAGCGATTTTGAACCCGCCTCCCGCTGAATGGATACCATCACTCACAGTTTGCTGGGTGCCGTGGTTGTTCGTGCGGTATTTCCTGCTGGGAAATCAACGCATGCGCTGACCGACCGGCAACGCATGCTGGTCGGTGCCGTGGCGGGAGCCTTCCCGGACATTGATTATGTGATGTCCTGGGTCGATCCCATGGTGTACCTCACCCTGTGGCACCGCAGCATCACCCATTCCTTCATTGTGTTGCCGCTCTGGGCGCTGCTGGTGGGTGTCACGCTGGCGTTTATATTCCACCGGCGTGCTGAATGGCGTTTCGTGGCGCTGCTGGCAGCAGTTGCCGTGGTGTCGCATATCTTCGCTGACCTTATAACCGTCTATGGCACACAGATTTTTGCGCCCCTGTCCGGCTGGCGCGCCAGCATCGGCACGACTTTCGTCATCGACCCCTGGTTTACCCTGATTGTCCTGGTCGGTGTCGTTGCCGGTATAAGGAAACAGGCCGGTGCTGTTCCAGTCATCAGCCTGGCAGTGCTGGGGGCTTATCTCGTTTTTCAGGCGGACCTCAGGCGACAGGCTCTTGCCATTGCCGGTACGTACATGCTGCAGGACGCCGCTGATGTGCGGTTGGCCGCGCTGCCGCAACCCTTTTCCTCTTTCAACTGGAAGATCATCGCCAACCGGGGTGACCGGTATGATGTGGCGTACGTCAACCTTGCCGGTGGCTATCGAAATGCGGGGGACGGGGAAGGGGACGGGTTCTGGGCACAGGTAAAGCAGACCTACCAGGCCCCCAACGATCTGGCATGGACCCGTTATTACCGGTTTGGCGAAGATGCGCTTGCAGCCGGGCGGATCAGCCGGCTGTGGGAAAACAGCCAGCTCGATTATTTCCGCCGTTTCGCGGAATTCCCCGCGCTCTACCGGGTCGATATGAATAACGTGGAGACCTGTGTATGGTTTACCGATCTGCGTTACGTGCTGCCCTACATGACACCGCCGTTCCGCTACGGGTTGTGCCGCGCGGACGAGGGGTCAACATGGCAGCTGAACCGGTTGCGCTGAGTCCGGGCCTGCCCTCTCAACCGATGAGATAGATCAATCCCACCGTCGCCAATGCTACCGCCAGGCTCTGCAGACCGCTCCAGAGCCAAAAGGTACCGCCGACACGCCCGAGAAAGACGCCGAGGAGGAAGATGATCACCAGCGCCACAGCCATCGCTGCAGGCAGGGGGCCGGGCGCCAGCGCCACACCACTGCGTGCGAGCCACAGTGGCGTGATGATGATCAGGGAGATAAGCAGCGGGGCGGCACCGTTGACCAGGGCAACCAGCCACGGGATCCATATCACCGCCCGGGCGTGGTGGCTCTCATCGAGCGAGGTCACCATCGCCTTTTCGAGTTGCGCCAGGGTACGGCGTCGCTCCGCAGCCTCACTGATGTAAGCACTGGATATTCCGCTCATGCCGAGGGCCAGCGCCGCAGCGAGGCAGGATGTAATCACTACCGCAAGGTCGACACGGTCACTGACATAGAAGCCCATAATCAGTCCGAGCATTGTCAGGGCACCGTCGAAGCCGTTGACGACAAAGTAGCGGCGCATGATCTCTTCGGAGTGGGAGATCTCCAGCAGTGTTTTGATCTGTTTCAATTCTTGTCGATGCCGCTGATTAGCTCATATGCCATTGGAGTGTCACTTGCCGATGACAGAAACCTCGTCGATACTGTGAAGGGAGGCTCCGATTTCACTGATAGCGCTGCTGATGCGTTCAAAATCAAGCTCGTCACCCTCGATCGCCACCTGCAGCGTCTCGGTCTGTTCATCCACCTCGACCACCCGGATGTCGATCCGGTAGCTTTCCCCTAATGCCGCAATGGCGCGGGCAAATTCCAGCGCATTGGGCTGGTGCGGTTTGAGTACATCGAGAACGAGGCGTTGAACACTGGGCATCGAAATCTCCTTAACCTTAAGAGCAAATCAGACCCTAGTGTCACTCAGCACTCAGTGGCTGGCAAGTCACCCGGGTTTCCCGTAACGAAGTCTGTGGTGCGTGGTCCGCTTTTGGCCGAACCCGGAAGTCCCGGGTACAATTCCTGACTGATTTGGTCGGATGATGTGTGTCGGCCCAAACCAGAAGTTCAGCCGCAGCCCTTCGATCTCTATCGACAAACAGGTATTCTCGGCCAGTAGTAGCCGTTCATGATAGTCTGGGCTTGATTAATGAAAGACTCAGGATCCCCCACTGTCAAGAGTAATGTTGGTGCCATGAAAACGATGAAAGCTTTAGTTAAAAAGCACGCCAGGGAAGGTTTGTGGCTTGAGGATGTGCCTGTCCCGGAAGTCGGGAATAATGACGTTCTGGTCAAGATCCGGAAGACGGCTATTTGCGGGACGGATGTGCACATCTACAACTGGGATGAATGGGCGCAGAAGACAATTCCCGTGCCAATGACCATAGGCCATGAATTTGCCGGTGTTATCGTCGAAAAGGGCTCCAATGTCACTGATCTTGATATTGGTGATGTGGTTTCCGGAGAGGGGCACATTGTCTGCGAGCGTTGTCGTAACTGTCTGGCCGGCAGGCGCCACCTCTGTCCAAATACGATTGGTATCGGCGTTAACCGCACGGGTAGCTTCGCAGAATTTTTGTCGATACCTGAAAAGAATATTTTCAGGCCGAACATTGAAATTCCCATGGATGTGCTTGCCTGTTTTGACCCTTACGGAAACGCCGTCCACACGGCGCTCTCTTTCAATATGGTTGGT
>JAJRUG010000010.1 GCA_024277915.1 Gammaproteobacteria bacterium | reverse complement strand
CTGGTGCTGATTTCAGCTTTGCCGGCACAGTCAGTCTATATCAAGAGTCCGAATACTGTCGTCGGGCATCTCACAAATATTAATGTGCCTGCCCCCAGCGATAGTACGATTAACTGCGCATGCCTGCTCGGGATCGTGCTGGGAAAGCCTTTGTACATGGCTGATAAAGCAGAGGCCGAATCTGCAATTTCTGCCTATACTTTATTGATGGATCTTGCGGTCCCGGCACCCGGTTTTGGTGCCATGCACGAGGCTGAATCAGCTGCCGGTTGGCGTCGCAACATTGATGGCAGGCAATTTCCTGGCGCCTGTCCTATGGGTCCGGTAATGATCACTACTGACGAACTGAGCAATCCTGAACGTTTGATCAGGCTGATGACTGTAAATGGCCGCATCGTGGATCAGGGTTCGTCGTGCCCGGATCCCGATTCCATTGCGAAACAACTTGCGGATTTATCATCCCTGTACGGGTTCAGACCGGGCGATGTGGTAGCTTTTCACCCGCCAGGTGACAGAGCAGGTATCTGCGAACTCCATGACGGGGATACGGTGTCATTCGCCCTGGAGGGAGTGAGCAAACTGGAAGTACGCATCTCGCTACAGAACTAATGCATCCCAGAACATTCGGGCAGCGCCAATAGCCAGGAATATCGCAAATACTTTCCTTAGTAATGTCTGGCTGAGCCTGTGCGCCAGACGTGCGCCGATTGGCACCGCTAGCAGGGTCATCGGAACAATCAGTACAAACGCCAGCCAGTTGACGTAACCCGTGCTCCATTGAGGCAGACCGGCAGCATTCCAGCCACCCACAACAAAACCAATCGTGCCGGGTACGGCGATCACCATGCCGTATCCTGCAGAGGTGCCCACAGCGCGATGAATCGGCACCCCGAAAAGACTCAGTGTTGCCACACTGAAGCTGCCTCCGCCAATGCCGATCATCGCGGATAGTCCGCCAATTGTAGCGGGTATCAGGGCTGCGATGGGACCACCGGGTACTTTATTGCGCAGTTGGCAGTGATGATTGCCGATACCCAGATGTGCCGCTATGAGCGTGGCCAGTACGGCAAAAATCATTGTCAGAGTAGCGAAATCAGACAAATTCGCCAGCCAGGCTCCCGCCAATGCGCCGACACACATCGCCGGGGACCATTGCCAGAACAAAGCAGCATCGAAAGCCTGTTTCCGGTTGTGCGCTACCACAGATCTGATGCTGGTTGCGACGATGGTTGCCAGCGAAGTGCCAACCGCCAGATGCATTTGCACCTGTGGATCGATGCCAAGAAATCCAAAAATCTGATACAGCACCGGTACGATAACGATGCCGCCGCCTACACCGAGCAGGCCGGCCAGCAGACCCGCGCCCAGGCCAGTCAACGCCAACACCGGGATCAACCACCAAAGGAGCGGTGTTAGCTCAGCAGCAGACATGGGTGGGGGTACTATTCGGCAATGATTAACTCAAGAAATTCGTCAGCTGGCCCACGATAACAACCAATCGGGTATTTTCGACCGGTGACAGGATCATCGATTTCGGTCATGGGAATGACATCACGGCAGGCAGGCGAGACGTGGCAGGAAACGATGGCGATACCGGGTGGTAACATTCCTTTTTCGTAAATGCGTGGCCCGACTGTTGCCGGCATTTCATCTGCCTCAATAAATGATTGCCCCTGCAATGGCATGGCGCTGATCGGATATTCTGAATCGGCAGGCAATCCAAGCGCTGCAGACATCCCTTTAACCCTGGAGTGCATCACCATTGTACGCGGGACATTAAAATAGTTTTCATAGGCGGATTGAATGGAATCCATCGAATCTCCACCCAGTATGACGATGAAAGCGCGATCCACCGGACAGCGCGCAGCCGGTGTATCCAACCCCGGAATCGGGGCTTTTATTTGAGTCAGGTAAAGAATTTCACCCGCCGGCCCCTTGATTTGCATTGCCCGAATATCATCCGTAAAAGAAAGATTGGCAGGCTCTCCAACCAGCTCGAATGCGGAACTTTCCAGTTGCCGGGCCATTGCATCGACATCCTGTACGATCAGTTCGGCCGCGTTCCACCCATGTGATGCGAAAGCGGAATAGCTCACTGCGGACGGCTGTTCGATAAACCGAAAAATGAAATCATCTCCCGCAGCCGGCGCCAGCAGGCTATACCGGGCGCCAATCATGCCGGGACAGTTCCAGATGGCTGCCAGCTGATCCGAAACCACGCCTTTTCCGATCAAACTGTAATCGAGGTGATCAGTGTAAGCAGCGACAGATGCCGCAAGTTCGCTGGTAGACACTGTGACGCCAACAATAGACCCAAGCCTGGTGCTACCCGCAATAGTCATTGTTTGGTCAGATCACGCCTTTCGCGAGCAGGGTTTCCATGCGGTCGCGATCATAATTCAGCAGGCCTTGATAAATTTCTTCATTGTGCTCGCCGAGGCCGGGACCCGGCAGGCGTACACTACCGGGCGTCAGTGATAGCTTCGGTGCAACATTCTGCATTTTCAGCTCGCCGAATTGTGGATGTACGGTTTTGATAATGGCTTCCCGTGCCTTGAAATGCGGATCGTCGAGCATGTCAGGTGCCCGGTAAATCTTGCCAGATGGAATGCCGAACTCTTCCATCAGTTCTTCCACTTCCTTGCCATCCATAGTGATGGTCCATGCAGCGACAATTTCATCCAGTTCTTTCTGTGCGGCTCCGCGGGCGGAATGGGTTGCGAATTTTTCACTCTCGGCCAACTCCGGCTGCCCCATACACTCTGCCAGACGCTTGAACACAGTATCCTGATTGGCAGCGATCAGAATCATGTTTTTATCTTTGGTCGGGTATACGTTTGAAGGAGCCACATTGGGCAGAATAGCTCCCTGACGTTCGCGGATGTACCCGGCCTTGTCATACTCGGTCACCAGCGACTCCATCATGTTCAACACCGCTTCGTAGATTGCCGAGTCAACGACCTGACCTTCTCCGGTGCGTTCCCGGTGGTGCAATGCCATCATGGCGCCCAGGCAGGCGAATGTCGCAGCGAGTGAATCACCAATGCTGATACCCATACGACTGGGCGGAGTGGATGGATCACCGCACACATAACGGAGCCCACCCATTGATTCGCCCACTGCACCAAAGCCGGCACGTTTTGAGTAGGGCCCGGTTTGTCCGAACCCTGATACACGGATCATGATCAGCCCCGGATTGATTTTTTTCAGTTCATCGAACGAAAGCCCCCAGCGTTCCATCGTACCGGGTCTGAAATTCTCCAGGAGGAAATCTGCTTTGGATATCAGTTCGCGGGCAATTTCCTGTCCTTCCGATTCACGCAGATTCAGGGTAACGGATTTTTTATTGCGGGCAATGACCGGCCACCACAATGACATACCATGTGATTTTTCCTGACCCCAGTCGCGCATCGGGTCGCCCTGGTTCGGGGGCTCGACCTTGATCACCTCAGCACCAAAGTCTCCCATCATTTGCCCGCAAAAAGGGCCGGCCAGCAATGTGCCCATCTCGATAAGCCGAAGATCGGAAAGTGGGCCTTTGTTTTGGGTGTCGTCTGATGACATTTATCATTCCTCGACCGACACACGGATGATGCACCGGTTGTAATGGTTTCGGCGATTGCCTGAATGGAACACTAGTATACAATAGTCCGATCAACTTTCGCCGTAAGCTTTAAATGCAACAGCAATCGCGCCACGTTTCGATCATTGAAGTCGGACCACGAGACGGACTCCAAAGTGAGCCGGAAGTCCTGGCGACTGATGTCAAAATCGAGTTTATCCGTCGCGCTATTGATGCCGGCGTTCGGCGTATGGAAGTCACCAGTTTTGTACACCCGAAACGAGTGCCGCAAATGGCGGATGCAGAGGCGGTCATCAAGAACCTGCCGGATCGTGATGATGTTATCTATATCGGGCTGGTATTGAACCGCAGGGGTTTTGAACGAGCCAGGGAAGCCGGTATTGATGAAATCGGTATGGCAGTCGTCGCAAGCGATACTTACAACCGGAAAAACCAGGGTGTTTCTACCGAGGAATCAGTACAGGCATGGCTTGCGATCGCCAGGGATGCAAAGGCAGCGGGTATCAGGGCAAATGTCATGATTTCTTCTGCATTCGGGTGTCCTTTCGAGGGTGAAGTACCACTGGCCAGGGTGCTGGAGCTGGTGGATCAGGTGATGGAAGCTGATCCGGTTGAACTGGGCTTCGCGGACAGTATCGGGGTCGCTGTGCCCCCCCAGGTCACGGAACTGCTTGGCGCTGTGCAACAGCGGACAGGGTCAATGCCCATCCGCTGCCATTTTCACAATACGCGGAATACCGGCATTGCCAATGCCCAGGCAGCGCTGGATGCGGGTGTTACCTCACTGGATGCCAGTATTGGCGGTATCGGGGGATGCCCCTTTGCACCTGCGGCAACAGGAAATATCCCGACAGATGATTTAATGTATATGCTTGAGCGCTCCGGGGTAGAAACGGGGATATCTCTGGAGGAGATCATCGCCACAAGCAAGTGGCTGGAGGAGCAACTGGGTCGGGGTGTGCCGGCAATGCTACCCAAAGCGGGAGGGTTCCCGCAGGGTATCGAAGCGAACACAACAAGTTAGTATGTAGAATACGAGGTATAGAACCAAGGTTAAAACCAAGGTTAAAACAAGCGCAGGCGGTCATAAAACCGTCGAACGTATGCAGGAAAAATGTATTTATCCAGAGCCACAGGCAGGTTGATCTGCTTGTACAATTTTTAGTTTTCAGTCAGGCAATAACCTAAGGGGATGGTATGAGTTACCGTTTAGGAGTCGACGTCGGTGGGACGTTCACGGATCTTTTGTTGGTCGGTGACAAATCAGGCAAGGTTTTTACAGCGAAGGTGCCAAGCACACCGGAAGATTCGTCAATTGGCGTACTCAATGGTGTCGCAAAGGTTTGCGAGATTGCAAAGATAGACCCTTCAAAGATTGGTCAGGTGATGCATGGAACGACAGTGGCGACCAATACCGTGTTGACCGGTTCAGGTGCCAGGGTTGGGCTGGTGACCACCAAGGGCTACAAGCAGGTATTGCAGATCGCGCGGTCATTCGTGCCGGGCGGACTGGGTGGCTGGGTGATCTATAACAAGAGTTTGCCGCTGGCGCCGCTTGCTTTGACGATCGAGGCAGATGAGCGAATGGGTGCCGATGGTAAGGTCGTACGCAAGCTAAAAACCGGCAGTCTCCGCAAGGAGCTTCGCAAACTCAAAAAGAAGGGTATCGAAGCACTGACCATATCGCTGATCAATTCATACGCAAACTCCGCCCATGAAAAAGCAATCGCCAAGGTGGCAAAAGAAGTACTGCCCGGGATTCCGGTTTCGACCTCATCTGATGTAGTGCCCGAAATGCAGGAATACGAGCGTACGATTACCACGGTTGCCAACTCCTATGTGCGACCAAAAGTAGCGAGCTACATGCGTAACCTGCAACGTGATCTGAAACGATCGATGAAAGATGTTCAGTTACACGTACTGCGGTCTGATGGTGGTCTTTCCTCTGCCAGGGCTGCCGAGGCTTATCCTGTCAATCTTCTGATGAGTGGTCCGGCAGGTGGTGTAACGGGTGCTGTCTGGGTCGCCGAGCAGGCGGGACATAAAAATCTGCTCACGTTTGATATGGGCGGAACCTCGACTGATGTTGCCATGGTAGAAAATGGTTCGGCACAGTTAAGGCGAGAGACTACAGTTGGTGATGTGACCGTTCGTGCATCTTCGGTTGATGTACGCACAGTCGGGGCAGGTGGCGGATCCATCGCCCACGTACCCGCATTGACGATGGCGCTTCGGGTTGGCCCGGAAAGCGCCGGAGCGGCACCGGGACCGGCTGCATATGGCAAGGGCGGCGAACTGCCGACCGTGACTGATGCCAATGTACTGCTTGGATACCTGCCTTCCGGAGAAGTCCGGTTGGGTGGGGACATGGAGATTCGCAAGGATCTGGCTCTGAAAGCGATCAAGACAATCTCCGGATCGCTTGGGCTTACGCCAAAAGAAACTGCGGCAGGCATTATTGATATCGTGAATGAGAATATGTACGGTGCATTGCGACTGGTATCGGTTGAAAAAGGCTATGACCCCAGGGATTTTGCCCTGATTGGTTTCGGTGGAGCCGGGCCGCTACATGCCAATGCACTGGGCCGGTTAATGAATTCCTGGCCGGTTATTATTCCGCCAGGGCCCGGTGTCCTGTGTGCTTATGGCGATGCGACAACAAGGATGCGTGATGAAGCTTCGCGAACCTATATTCGACAGTTTCATGAAACGACCGCCAAACAAGTCGCGGGGATATTTGCCAAGCTTGGCAAGCAGGCCTCCAGGGCGCTCGACAAGGAGGGGATCCCGAAGAAGGATCAGACTACAACCTATCAGGTTGATATTCGCTACCATGGCCAGGGACTGACGCTGACAGTCGACTTTGATCTGAAAGACCTTGAAAAGAAAGGTCTGGATCTGATTGGTGATCGTTTCGACGAAATGCATGAACAGTTGTTTACCTTCGCTTTACCTGAAGACAAGGAACTGGTGAATTTGCGTGCAGTTGCCGAGGGTAAACCGACTGTGATCGAAGCGATTAAATTGCCGACTGGCAGTGCGGATCCGTCAGCGGCCGAGATTGCCAGGAACAAGATCTACGTAGACAGGAAGGATCAGGAGGCCACGCTTTACGACCGGTCCAGGCTCAAGGCTGGAAACGTGATAAAGGGGCCGGCAATTGTGCTGGAAATGGATTCCACGACGCTGATCTTGCCGGGTCACGCCGGCAAAGTGGAACCATATGGCAGCATATTGATTACGCCCACAGGTTAGCCCGAAGATCAGGCGATTACACAGAAATCAGGGAGCCCAGAAAATGCCCACAACGATAGTTGAAACCAAACCCAGGCCTTTCAAGCGGGTCAAAATAGACCCTATTACACTGGATATTATTGAAAATGCCATGCTCAACGCACGTTGGGAGATGGATGCAGTGCTGTTTCGTACTGCCATGTCTCCCGGAATTCGCGAGCAGCATGATGAGTTCCCGATGATCGCCAATGTCGATGGCAAGATGGTCGTCGGCCAGTTCGGCAGCTTTATTCATGGCTTCAAGGCAGCCTATGACGGGACGATCGAAGAAGGGGATATATTCCTCACCACTGATCCGTATTCCTGCAATGGTGCGGTCAGCCATACCAACGACTGGTTGCTGCTGCGGCCTATTTTCAAAGATGGGCGGCTTATTGCCTACTCGGCGATGTTCGGCCATATGACCGACATTGGTGGCAAGGTGCCGGGAAGCCTGCCAACTGACGCCCGTCAGATTTTTGAGGAGGGTATACGTGTTCCTCCTACCAAGATTTACAAAAAGGATATCCTGCAGGAAGATATCCTCAACCTGATTCTCAAGAATTGCCGGTTGCCGCACTGGAATCGCAGCGATTTCAACGCCATCGTTGCATCAATTCGCACAGCAGAAAAACGGGTCATCGAGTTGTCTGATCGTTTCGGTGACGATGTACTTTATTCATCACTGGAAGATTTGCTCGATCGCAACAAACGAGCGATGGCTACGCTGATCAAGGAAGCTATTCCGACCACCAAGCAGTATTTTGAAGACTATATCTGTGATGACGGCATGGGTATGGGCCCTTACAAGATGAAATGTGCGATGTGGCGTGAGGGTAACAAGCTGCATTTTGATTTCGAAGGTACCGACCCTCAATCGATTGGTTCTGTAAATTTTTTGCTGAACGAAGAAATGTTCAAGATGTTCTGCGGCGTTTATATGATCATGGTGTTTGATCCGCAAATCATGTTTAACGACGGGTTTTATGATCTTATGGAGGTTCATATTCCCGAGGGCACGTTGCTGAAACCGAAGGAGCCGGCAGCATTGTCTTGCCGAACTCATGCTTTGGGCCGGATCTTCGATATTCTCGGTGGCCTGCTTGGCCAGGGTAATCCCGACTTCATGTGTGCTGCAGGGTTTTCCGATAGCCCGCATTTCATGTATTCAGGTTATGACAAGAAGGGTGAGTGGTATCAGTTGTTCCAGATCGGGTTCGGGGGCGTCCCCGGCAAGCCCTTTGGGGATGGTCCTGACGGGCATTCGATGTGGCCGAGTTTCACGAATGTCCCGAACGAATTTCTGGAGAGTTATTTTCCGCTGCGTATCGAGGCCTATGAAACCATACCTGACACGGGTGGTGCCGGGCAAAACCGGGGCGGGAATGCCTTGAGGGTTTCTTACCGTTTCCTTGAGCCGGGTGAGATCTCTATCCACGATGATCGCTGGTTGACCTACCCGTGGGGCGTTAATGGCGGTTTACCGGGTGAGCGAAGCCGCAAGATCCTGCATCGGAAGAACGGCAAGGTAGAACTGCTGCAGTCCAAGTGTGACCGGATCAAAGTCGACGTCGGTGACCTGTTGCACTTTGACACATGGGGTGGTGGTGGCTGGGGCGACCCATTCAAGCGTGATCCGGCGTTAGTGGCTTTTGATGTCGAAGCCGGTCTGGTCAGTGAAAAGGGCGCCAAACGCTATGGCGTTGTATTGAATGATGATTTGACTGTCAACGAGAAAAGGACCACCAGTCTGCGTGAACGTTTGAGCAAGAAACGTGGTAAGACCAAGCTGTTTGATCGTGGTGGCACGATCGAAGAGCTGAAAAAACGCTGCAAGCGCGAGACAGGGCTTGAGCCACCGAAGCAGCCTGAGTTTCAGCTATTGAATAAACCGGCAGCAAAGAAGAAAAAGAAGAAAACTGCTACGAAGAGCAGGAAGCGGAGCAAGGCAGCTTAGGCGACTGACTCAGACTCACCCATCATCGGCGCCAGTCCCTCATCTGTGGAACCCGGTGTGTCATTTTCGTGCTGATCGGCGAAGTCCTTGCTGATCCGCGCTGCGACATTCCGCATTCTGGGGATAAAGCGTTCAATCGCTTCGACTTCAGGCAATGCCGTACATGAAAACCGGACAGTCAGCGATGCCATCGGCCGATCCTTCACCATGATCGGTATGGAAAAACTGATTTCGTCGGAAACCCTGCGCGGTCTTCGCCAGACTGCATAACCTCGCTTGCGGGTTTCCAGCAGTGTTTCATACACTGCTTTACGGTTGCGTGCCGGCTTGTCCAGTTCACGTTTGGATCTGGAGAGAATGTCGAGCAGCGCTTCGCGTTGTTCCTTCTCGCAAAAGGCCAGATAGGCAATACCAGAGGCGGATCCCAGAATCGAGATCCTGAATCCGGGTGCCCGTTTTTCGACTGCCAGCGGGCTTTGGTGATCAGTTGTCTGCCTGACCAGCATGCTGGTGCCGGACAGAGTTGCTACTGCAACAGGCCAGACGATTTCCTTGCACAGATCGTGGATATAGGGCCGTGCAATTTGAGTGACCCAGGCCTCGTCGTCGAAGCCGTCGCTCAAGCCGCGAACCATGATGGTCAGGCGGTAGCGATCATCCACTTTTGCCCGATAAGCGTAACCGGCCACACACAGTGTCTCCAGGACCCGGTAGGTAGTAGTTCGGGGTAGATCAATATAGGAAGCAACCTCGGAAACAGTTGCCCCGTTATGTTCGTTCAGAACATGGAGGGCATCTAATCCACGAAGCAGGGCGCGTATGGGTCGGGCTGAACTCATTGCTATTTTTCATCCATTCATATTTGACCAACAGGTGGATGATACTACCCCTGAGCGCCGAAGCTGCCAAGTATTTCCGGGGCATGGTCAGTGAGCCAGACGCCAGACGACCGCCAAGTGGACAGGTTCTTTCCTGGCCAGTATCGCAGGGCCCCGCTCGGATGCCCGCCTGAGCAAAATATTACCGGGTAAACCTGTTCCAGCAACTTGGCGTTATCAGGAATTTATCCCTGCCGAGTGTTCGTAGACATGAACGTCACGCTGCGGGTAGGGGATCGAGATACCCTCGGCATCGAAACGCTTCTTGATTTGTTCCGTCAGATCAAAGTAAACGCCCCAGTAGTCCGCGCTGTTCACCCAGGGCCGCACGACGAAGTTTACACTGCTGTCAGCCAGTTCGGAGACTGCAATCGTGACCGGAGGATCATCCAGAATTCGTTTGTCAGCCTTGACGATATCTTCAAGTACGCGGCGTACCTTGTCCAGGTCATCATCATAACCGCAGCCCGCCACCAGATCCACGCGTCGCGTCGGGTTGGCTGAGTAATTGATGATGGTACCCGACATGATCTGGGCATTAGGTATGATGATCTTCTTGTTGTCTCCGGATTTGACCACTGTGGTGAATATCTGCACCTCAATCACAGAACCTGAAACACCACCAGCCTCGATGAAATCACCCACTTTGTAGGGTCGAAAGGCCACCAGTAAAACGCCTGCCGCGAAATTTGCGAGTGATCCCTGCAGCGCCAGACCAACAGCCAGGCCTGCTGCACCGAGTATCGCCAGTAATGAGGTGGTTTGTACGCCAAGTTGATTGATTGTTGCGATCACAACAACGGTCATTGTCAGTGCATAGATCAGGCTGCTCAGAAACCTCTCCAGAGTATCTTCGACCTTCGCTCGCTGCAGCATTTTCCTGATCAGATTAGTGGCCTGCTGAGCAATCCATTTACCGATGAAAAAGATGAGCAAGGCGATAATGGCCTTGACCCCGAAATTGACTGCGAACTGTTTCGCAAGCTCGGTGTATTCAGAGACCATTTCCATGGGTATTCCTTCCTGCATGGGATTCCTTCCTGTGTATGGGTGACTTTTTTCCTGGGCTGGCGGGAGCTTGCGCTTCGATCCGGTTATGGTGACTGGGGGATATTGTTGCCGATCAGCAGCATCGATGCAAAGCCTTATTTGACAGGATACCGAAAGCCGGGCTAAAACATGATTGTTGTTGCCTTTGTCTTGAGATAGGGTTCCAGCCCTTCCTTGCCTAACTCACGACCCCACCCTGATTGTTTATTGCCGCCAAAGGGAATCGCCGGATCGACAGCGGCGTGGCAATTAATGCTGACCTGCCCTGAGTCAATTTTCGCCGCCATGCGATGCGCCCGCGAGATATCGCGTGTCCAGACGCTGGCAGAGAGGCCGTAGATTGATCGATTGGCTTCGCCAACCAGTGCGTCCAGACCAGCATCAGTGTCTGTATCGCTGAAAGACTGTACGCATAACACCGGGCCGAAGATTTCTTCCTGGGCGATTTTCATATCCATCGTGGTACGCCCGAATACTGTTGGCTTGACGAAGTAGCCCAGGCCATCGAGTGCGTCACCGCCGCAGATCAGCTCGGCATCAGTCGCTTTTCCTGATGCGATGTGGGCCATCACCCGATCCCGTTGGGCAGCAGAAATCAAAGGGCCCAAATCGGTATCAGGGAGCAGTCCGGAACCAAGACGGAAGGCGCTTGCCATTTCAGCAACACCGTTGATGACCTGTTCGTAGACAGCGTCGTGAACAAACAAACGCGTTCCTGCCATGCAGTTTTGTCCGTTGAGGAAAAATGCAGCCCTGGTGGCTCCGGGAATGACGCGCTCCATGTCAGCATCAGGAAACACGATGACTGGAGATTTTCCGCCGAGTTCCAGTGTCACTTTCTTCAGATTGCCTGCGGCTGCCTGCAGTATTTTTTTGCCGACACCGGTCGAACCTGTAAAGGCAATCTTGTTCACATCATCATGTTCAGCAAGCGCTGCACCTGCCGTCGCACCGTAACCGGGCAGGATGTTGATGACACCATCAGGAAAGCCGACTTTCTTGCTCATCGCAGCCAGTGCAAGTGTCGTGAGCGGTGTTTCTTCGGAGGGTTTGAGTACGACGGTGCAACCGGCCGCAAGGGCAGGGGCGAGCTTTGATATCGCCATGACCAGTGGCACATTCCACGGCGTGATGGCACCAACAACCCCAACGGGTTCTCTTCGTGTGTAGGTCAGTGAGTCACCATTGCGCGCGCGCTGTGGCGAAACAGGAATAGTATCGCCGTGGATCTTGGTCGCCCAGCCAGCGTAGTAGCGAAGGAATCGACTGCCGGATCCGGAAATTGCCAGCTGCGCCATGGCGCGTGGCATTCCGTTGTCGAGCACCTCGAGCTCGGCTACCCAGGGCAGGTTCTTGTCCAGTTCGTCTGCCAGACGCCAGATCAGCTCTGTTCTTTCATGTGATGTCATTTTCGACCATTCACCATTGAAAGCTTTGCGGGCTGCTGCAACGGCCCGATCGACATCATCACCGTCAGCACAGGCCACAGTGGCAATTCTGGCCTCGGTTGCAGGGTCGAATACATCGATAGCAGCGCCTGCGACAGGGGCTACCCACTCCCCGCCAATAAACAGTGGGTGATGTTGAGTGAGAAACTCCCGGGTTTCTCCGGCGAGGTTGATTGAATCGACAGCGGTGCTCATGGGCATTCCAGTAGTGGCTTCAGCGAGTCAGCATATATGGCGTCCACTGTTCGAATCAAGAACGATTGCGGGCAGGAAACCAGCGGCAGTCGGTTATCATGACGGTTGTTAACGATTCGAGGGATACCGCCTGGATGGGAGTACGCTGGAAAATAGCCATCCTGCTTTGTGTGATCACGACGATCAACTACATAGATCGGCAGGCATTTGCTATTGCGGGCCCGGTTATTTTGACCGAATTTGACCTGAGTAACCGGGAGTTCGGTGCAATTGGTTCGGCATTCCTGTTTGCCTATGCGATCGGGCATCTGCTGGTCGGGCCGGTGATTGATCGAATGGGAACCAGACGTGCCTTTAGTCTGGCGGTCATCGCATGGAGCCTGGTGGGCATATTAACGGCGGCGGGGCGTGGATTCTGGAGTTTTCTGACATTGCGGAGCCTTCTGGGCTTGACGGAGGCTGCCAACTTTCCTGCGGCGCTTAAAACGGTGGCTGAATGGTTTCCGGCCAAAGAGCGTTCATTTGCGGTAGGGATAGTGACGGTAGGCCCTGGTCTCGGAGCGATGATTTCGCCACCATTGCTCGGTTTTCTGATCCTGACCCTTGGCTGGCAGTGGGCGTTTATATTGCCGGGACTGGCTGGGTTCGTCTGGCTGTGGGTTTGGCGGATCTATTATCACCCGCCGGAATCTCATCCCGGCCTCTCGGAAGCCGAACGGCAATTGATCTGCGACGATGTGGAGCACGAGAAACCAGTCGATCATCCGGTGTCCTGGCGTGAGTGCATTGGTTTTTTTCGATACCGCGAAGCATGGGGGCTGCTGTTAAGCCGTTTTACCAGCGATGGGGCATTCTACTTCTATGTCATGTGGTTACCCCTGTACCTCGTTCAGGCACGGGGGTTCGATATCAAAGCAATTGCGCTTTTTGCCTGGGTACCTTTCCTGGCCGCCGACCTTGGCAGCCTGGCAGGTGGCTGGCTTGGAACACGCATGGTACGCAAGGGTTTGAGTATAGACCGGTCGCGCAAACTGCTGATATGGGTTGGTGCCACCATTGTGGTCGCATCACTTCCTGCGGTGACCGTTGAGTCTCCAATGGCAGCGATTGCTTTGATAGGGCTTGCCATGTTCGGTATTCAGTTCAAGGCTGCGAACTTGTTTTCCCTGCCTGCAGACTTGTTTCCAGCCCGTTTTGTGGCGAGTATCTGGGGGTTGTTTGGAGCCGCAGGGAGTTTCGGCGGGATGTTGTTCGTGGCTTACACAGGCTGGGCGAGCCAGGATCTGGGTTATGGGGCAGTATTCCTGGCGGTGGGGGTGACGCAGATACTGTCAGCCGCCATGGTCTCGTTATTGATCCCAAAAATACAGCAGTTAAATCTTATAAAAAACAATAATATATAATTGATACTTGATGTTAATAGTATTACCGGATCATATTCTGCACCCTTATGAATCCTGATCAAAAACCTATAGCAAGCTTTCTTGCCCGGCTTGGGCAGGCGGAGAGAGCAATCAGTTTCACCGCATTCATGGCGATGGTGATTGTCGTGTTCATCGACGTCGTCAGCCGGCAGGTAACAGGGGGTGGCCTGCATTGGGCAGGACAAGCGGGAGTTTACGCCAATTTGTTTGTGGTGATGTTCGGGCTTGGGGTGGCTTCCGCAGATGGCCGGCATCTGCGGCCCAGATTTGCTGATTGTTGGCTGCCTGATTCATGGGAGCCGGTTCTGATTCGATTGCAGGAACTGCTGATGGCACTATTTTGTGCCGCCTTCGCGGTGGTCGCAGTCACCGTTGTGCAGGACTCCATTCAATTGGCCGAACGATCGGCAGTGCTGGGTGTGCTTGTCTGGCCATTCCAGCTGGTGATTCCGGTCGCATTTGGAATCGCGGGTGTGCGCCACGGTTTATTTGCCTTGTATCCCGAACTTCGGCCCGCAGATACTGATAATTGCGATCAGCATCCGCTGTGCAGCGACGACCAGCAAGGAAGTAGTTGATGGAAGTCACCGGCCTGTTGCTGATGGTCCTGGTTCTGTTTGCATTGCGACAGAATCTTCTGGTGATCCTGGGTGTTGTGACAGCCTACGCCTACCTGGTATTTGGTGATGGCGTGGTGGCCAACATCGTTGTCGATGCATGGGATGCCCTCAACAAGGAAGTCCTGTTGTCCATTCCTCTTTACATCCTGGCTGGTAATCTCATGTCCAGGGGTGGTATGGCACGAAGAATGATTCGCTTGATGCGCGCGGTGACTACACCAGTGCCGGGCGGGCTGGCAATCGCGGCTATTTTGTCTTGTGCTGTTTTCGCCGCCGTATCGGGTTCCGGTACGGTGACCCTGCTGGCAGTAGGTGCGGTCATGTATCCCGCGCTGATCACGGCTGGTTACTCGAGAAGTTTTTCGGTCGGTGCGTTGTGTGCTGCCGGTACATTGGGGATTATCATTCCGCCGAGCATCCCGCTGATTCTCTACGGGGTCATGACACAAACATCCATCGCCGACCTGTTTATTGCCGGTCTTGGCCCCGCACTGGTGCTGATCACTTTGATGGGTGGGTATGCAGTAGTCGTCAACCGGCACTTTGAGCCGGTCAGGTGGGATTTTTCGGAGATATGGGCGGCCTTCAAGGATGGTTTCTGGGCGCTCATGATGCCGGTGCTGATACTCGGTGGCATTTATAGTGGCTATTTCACTGCAACGGAATCTGCTGCAGTAGCTGCTGTGTATGCGATCAGCGTGGAATTGTTTGTCTACCGGGAAATCGGATTCAGGAACCTGTACAAAGTCGTCGGTGAGACGACCTGTCTGCTGGGTTCACTGTTTCCGGTGTTGATGCTGGCGCTGAGTCTGAATATTTTTCTCGCTTATCAGCAGGTTCCGGAAATGCTGGTTGAATGGCTGGGTGGACATATAGACAGTCCTGTGGCATTCATTTTCGGCGTGAACTTGTTTCTGCTGCTGGTGGGCTGTCTCATGGATATCGGCTCAGCCATCCTGATTCTTGCACCAATGCTGCAGCCGGTTGCCATTGCCCAGGGTTTTGATCCGGTGCATTTCGGCATCATCATGGTGGTGAATCTGGAAATCGGCTATTTGACGCCACCGCTGGGCTTGAATCTGATCGTCGCGATGAGCGCATTTCGTGAGGACTTCTGGCTTATTTGCCGGGCCGTAGTGCCTTATCTTGTCATGATGCTGTTCGGACTGATGGTGGTTTCATTCTGGCCGTCACTGTCATTGTTCCTGGTGCGATAATCCAATGGCCGCACGATACGCGCTGGACAATGTACAATAGACAGCCAGCCACCAGTGTGCTGGCGAAACCAGAAATCTGAAACAAACATCGGGGAACAATATGACTATCCAAGTTGGCGATCGAATGCCGGAAGGCAGTTTTGGGATTATGACCAGTGATGGCCCTGCCGCAATCACGACCCAGGAACTATTCAGTGGCAAGAAAGTGGTTTTATTTGCCGTACCTGGCGCATTTACACCGACCTGTTCGGTAAAGCACCTGCCCGGTTTTAAAGAGCAGGCGGAAGCCATTCGCGCCAAGGGTGTTGATACCGTGGGTTGCATGTCCGTAAATGATGTATTCGTTATGGATGCATGGGGCAGGGATCAGGGCGTCGGTGATACCGTGATGATGCTGGCAGATGGTAACGGTGAATACACGAAAGCCATGGGTGTGGAACTCGACGCGAGCGGTTTCGGCATGGGCGCCCGGTGCCAGCGTTTCGCTGTGATCATCGATGATGGTGTCGTGTCGTCGCTTGATATCGAAGGCCCCGGCCAGTTTGGCGTCAGCTCCGCCGATGCGATACTTGAAAAACTATAATAACCAGTAAAAATAATTCCCGGGAGTAGTTGAATGTCTGCACATGACATCGTTCTGATTGTCCACCTGTTACTGTTTTGCTACTGGTTAGGTGGTGATATCGGCGTGTTCTACTCCAGCGGGATGGTGATCGATCCCAAGCTTAGCAACAGTGCTCGCATGACCGCTGCCAAGATCATGATGAACCTTGATCTGATACCGCGTATCTGTATGAGCCTGATGCTCACCGTTGGCGGAATACTGGTTCACTACAAGGGGTGGGTGCACCCTACATGGCAATGGGTCGGGATCATCATGCTGGGTCCCGTCTGGCTGACCATGGTGCTGTTGATTCATTTCAAGGAAGGGACTGAGCTGGCGAAAAAGCTGACCAGTCTGGATTTCTGGTTCCGCTGGATAATCATTGTTTCTGTCATTGTGTCATCCACCGTGCAATTCATGACGGGCGGGTATGATGAAAGCCCGTGGATTGGTTACAAGCTGTATTTATTTGCAGGGTTGGTATTCTGCGGGCTGGTGATCAGGATGAACCTTGGGCCATTTATCCAGGGTCTGCACAAGCTTGCCGCCGGATCGATCAATGACGAAGCAAATATTGCCATGGCGGCTAGCCTGAATCGGGTGCGCCCGTTCGTCGTACTCATCTGGATCGGGTTAGTGATCGAGACAGCGCTCGGTGTGGTCGAGCCGGGCGGGATAGACGCAGCCACAGCGATCACCAATTTGCCCTGAGTAGTTGCTGATTCAGCGAGTGCGCAGGCCATGCTCCTGCAATGTCGGTAAAAACCTGCAGGAGCGGCTTCCGGCCGCTCCTGTGATTATTTTCATGCTAAAAAACAGTGCTACAGAGTGGGGATCGGTATCTCGTGCCATGCACTGGATCGTGGCCTTATTGGTCATCATAGAGGTCCCTCTTGGATTCTGGATGGCAAACCTCATCGAGGTCTACATCGAAACCCGGGGCGACGATAGCTGGGTTATGTACACGTCTAACGCGCATCATACCATCGGCTTTCTGATTCTTGTTCTTGCTATTTTGCGCATTAACTGGCGCCTGAATAATCCTACACCAGGGTTGCCGGCAAGTCTGGATATCTATCAACGGATCCTGACCCGGATAACCCAGGCGTTTTTGTATGTTCTGATGATTTTCTACCCGCTAACAGGCTGGGCGGTATCATCGACATTCTCCGGGGATATTCCGGTTTATTTCTTTGGGCTGGAAATACCGCGTATGATCTCAGCACAATCGGAAGAAACAACTTTTGCCTACAATTTATTTTCTGAGATGCACCAGGCCTGCTGGAAAATAGGCTGCGCGCTTTTGGTCCTGCATGTCACTGGCGCCTTGTGGTGCCAATTTGTCAAAAAAGACCCTGTATTGATGCGAATGTGGCGCGGGCATGACTGATAGCAGATGTAATTCTGCTTCAGAATTGCTCTCCCTTCAGGAAAGTACCTGGCTTTTTAATGGATAAACGAGAGAATTTGCCATGCCTACTATCATTATTATTTCTGTCATATCAATAACTGCTGCATTGCTTTTCTATACGGTCGCCGTCTGGTGGAACTGGCATACAAAGCGACTTGAGGTTCGGCATTTAGTCCTGTTCTGGTTGGGTTTGGCGACCGATATTCTGGGGACCGCCATGATGAGTTCATCGGTTGAAAAAGTAACCTATGATCTGCATACCATCAGCGGATATACTGCGCTTGTCCTTATGGTGGCCGTAACATTGAGCGGCAGTTACGCCCTGTTTCAGCGAAGTGAGCGCGTACTGACCAGTTTCCATAAATTCGGAATACCAATCTGGTTTGTTTGGGTCACGTCATGGATTACCGGAGTTGTTCTCGGGATTCAAAAGTTTTGATACGAAAGATCATATAGAAAGAACTAGCTGCACTCAGCTATGAGCAAACCGGAATGACAATTCCTGCACTGTTTGCAAGCTGCCATGAAAAACTGGCAGAAGGGCTCACTATTTTGCCCGACAAGGGCGAGGAGAGCGTCAACGGGACACTATGCGCGTTGTGGCTGGCCGCAGCCGGGCAGCCGGTCTCATGGTCTGTTGCCGAAAATACTGAATTACCGGAATTGGACAACTCGCAGCGTGCATTGCTGGATGCATTGATAGCCGAGCGTCTGGCGGGCAAGCCGCTGGCCTATATCACCGGTTGGCAGGCGTTTATGGGACTGGATTTTGAGTTGACCCCGGCTGCACTGATTCCCCGCAAGGAAACCGAATTGCTTGCGGAGGTGGCGATCGGGAAGATCGGCTCAGCCCGCCATGGCACAGCATCTTTAACGCTGATTGATGTCTGCACCGGCATGGGCAACCTCGCGATTACCTTTGCAAGCCGGTTCGATGACCTCGAAATTCTTGCATCTGATCTTTCCACCGATGCGGTGGAGCTTGCCAGGCAGAACGCGGAGCGGCTTGGCGTCGGGGAGCGTATTGCCTTCGCAGCAGGCGACTTGCTTGAGCCGTTTGACAATGACGCATATCATGGCAACGTCGATTTTTTAGTCTGTAATCCACCATATATTACCTCCGCAAAGGTCAGGGACTTGCCGGCCGAGATATCCTCATACGAGCCTGACATGGCCTTTGATGGAGGGGTGTTTGGTATTAACTTTATCCAGCGGCTGACAGGGGAGTCTGTGAAGTACCTGAGGGCTGGTGGCTGGTTGATGTTTGAGGTTGGTATCGGCCAGGGTGACCTGTTACTGAAAAGAATGAAAAAAGGTGGATTGTTCACGCAGCTTGACTCCAGGCGGGACGATGACAGCAATATCAGGGTTCTTCTGGCACAGAAATAATTCAGGAGTGTTGATGGATCGCAGTGTTTTGAATATCGACGCACCCGCGGCTGTGCAATCTATCCGGGATGTGCTGCTCGATAGTCTCAGTAAGCAGCTCCGCAAGCGTGGGCTGGTCATTGCCATATCCGGTGGGGTAGACAGCGCTGTCTGTGCAAGCCTGTGTGTCGAAGCTGTCGGTGCGAAAAAAGTTTTTGGTTTGTTGTTGCCGGAGACTGATTCAGCATCTGAAAGCCTCACGCTTGGGAAGGAGGTTGCTGAGTATCTTAATATTGATTATGAGGTTCATAATATTTCATCCACGCTTGAGGGCATCGGCTGCTATCAATGGCGGGATGAAGCGATCCGCAGGGTGTTTCCGGATTATACGGAAGTATGGAAAAGCAAGATCGCGATTTCCGGCGGGCTGGAGGGGCAGTTCAATCATTTCAAGCTGATTGTGCAGTCGCCCGACGGAGAGTTGATGGAGGGCAAGCTCCGGCTGAAAGATTATCTGCAGATTGTTGCCGCGACAAACTACAAGCAGCGTATTCGAAAAACGATTGAGTACTTTCACGCCGACCGTTTGAATTATGCGGTCATTGGCACCCCAAACCGGCTGGAATACGATCAGGGTTTTTTTGTGAAAAATGGTGACGGTTCCGCAGACATCAAGCCGATCGCACACCTGTACAAGACGCAGGTCTATACATTGGCACACTACTTTGGTTTGCCCGAAGAGGTCTGTTCAGCTGTGCCGACAACGGACACCTACAGCCTGTCCCAGGGGCAAGACGAATTCTATTTCTCATTACCATACGACAAGATGGATCTCGCACTATGGGGTCTGAATCATTCAATTTCCCCCGCCGGGCTGGCGAGTTGTCTCGATATGGATGAGGCAATGGCCGAGGCTGTCTATGCGGATATTCGGGCGAAGCGGCGTGCAACCACTTACCTGCATCGGCGACCGTTACTCATGGAAGCGGTTGAGTTTTAATGGTAGCCGGACAGATACAGTGAGCAAATGCAAATCTCATCTTATGGTCGGCGTCATCGCAGCAAGTCTGTATCTTGGTGCCTGCCATCCACCACCGTCGGCAAACCAGAATGAAATGAACGATCACACAATCGGGGATATTGGCCAGGCGCTGGCACAGGTTTCCGGCATGAAGGTATATTTTGGTCATCAATCAGTCGGCAATAATATCCTGAGCGGTATCGAGCAGCTCAATGCGTCTGGTGGTACCCGGCCTGTACAGATCGCCGAAGGAACTGATATTGGACAATTCAGCGGCGGCATCCTTTTACACTCGCAACTTGGCATCAACGGTGATCCATTATCGAAGCTCCGGGAGTTCCAGGCGATGCTGAATCAGGGTATTGGTGCAGCGGCCGATATCGCGATACTGAAGTTCTGTTATCTGGATTTTGACTCAACGACTGATGCAGAAGCTGTATTCTCGGTGTATAAGCAAACGATGCTTGAATTGCAGGCTGATTACGAGAACCTGACGATTGTTCACTCCACCGTACCGTTGCAAATTAACCCGGAAGGCTTCAAGACCAGGATCAAGAAGCTGCTTGGGAAGACAGATCTGTGGGAGTACCAGGCCAATATCAAGCGGACCGAGTTCAACAGAATGTTACTCGCCGAGTTCTCCGGCAAGGAACCTGTTTTCGATATTGCCGAGGTCGAATCGACCACACCCGGCGGTGCCAGAATAACATTCGAGTTCGGTGGTACAGAGTATTATGCACTCGCACCAGAGTACACCAATGATGGCAGTCACCTGAATGCTCCCGGTCAGCGCCGGGCTGCTGAGCGATTTGTCGAAGTGCTGGCCAGCGTTACCAACTGATGGCAGATCGCCCCCGCTGAAATAAAGTCCTGTACGCAATAGTGAGACTTGATCTTGCAACCAGACCTTGAACACACCGCAATTCCGCAATAACCGAAACCTCGCGGCAGGCCCCGGCATAGGCTGTCTGATCCCTTTTTGAAGGGAATAAAGCGGACCGCAGGGAGCCATCCCGTCAAAAAGGGATCAGACAGCCTATGCCGGACCATTGGCACGATCTTCAGCCAAGGCGTGATCTGCTCGAACGCTAAAATGGCGGTACGCCTCCGAGGTCAGGTGCTGTTGACCTTTGCCGCGGATGGCTCCCTTCGGTCCGCTTTACTCCGCCGCAAAGGTCAACAGCACCTGACCTCGGACCTCAAAAGTGAATATCAGGTTTGCAGTGCATATTGCTGGATATTGACTGGAAGATTTAAGTCTTCTTCTCTTGCACCTTATGTCATGTTATTTCACCGAAATTGGGTACGAAATGCTGATGAGATTCGTTCTTGATGCCTGATGAGCAGGCTCCCGGCAAGGCGGTTTCTTTGAGCTCTATACCCGATTGCAGCCTGAAAACGGACGTGTCAGAGGCTGTTAGAGCCTTTTGGCAACCCGCTGATAGCAGTTAATACTTATTGTAAGTCACTGCTAAATATGAAATACAAGATTTGTCACTGGTCCCGGGATCGCTGATCAGGAGCAGTTTTGCACGGAACTCACATGTCATTTTTTGGATCACTCAAAGAAATTTATTGGGCCGATTTCGCCAGTAAAGATGCGCGGTTTCAATACATCAATGCTTTTCTGGCGAGTGTGCCGGGTTTGCTCGGGAGCAAACTGCGCGCCAGAATTATCCCGAAATATTTCCGGCACGCCGGTTGCAATACTTTTATAGCCCGGCGAGTCGGGTTCTGCGGCGCCAAATACCTTTCTGTTGGTGATAACGTCGGTTTTGCCGAGGATGATTTGATTCAGGCACAGGGTGGCCTGACGATCGGTGATAACACCATTTTTGGTCCGAGCGTGAAGATCTGGACAGTCAACCACAAGTTCGATGCAATCGATGTACCAATCATTGAGCAGGGCTTTGAAAAAAAGCCGGTCATGATCGGCAAGAATGTCTGGATCGGTGCCAATGCTTTCGTGATGCCCGGGGTCGAAATCCCCGATGGTTGCATCGTATCCGCCGGTGCAGTCGTTGGCATCAAGCAGTACAAGCCATTCAGTATCATAGCCGGCAATCCGGCAAGAGTGATCGGGACCCGGAACCCGAAAGACAAAGGCGAACAAAAGCAGTGACGTCTATTGCGCGGCCTGAGTGCGTGATGCGGATACCGGAGCGTCTTCAGGTGCTGCGTAACCTTCACAGTGCTGAATATAAACGAAAGCTATGTGTGGGATAGCCGGGATACTGGCCATGGAGGATGGCGCACAACCGACGCTACCGGCTCTTGAGCGGATGATCAGGACTCTTCAGCATCGCGGCCCGGATGGTTTTGGCTATCATATCGATGGCAATATCGGACTTGCTCACGCTCGTCTCAGCATTATCGATCTCGCCGGTGGAGCACAGCCGATTCATAATGAGGACAAGACGGTATGGGTTTCATTCAATGGTGAGGTTTTCAACTATATAGAATTGCGCCGGGACCTCCAGAAGCTTGGGCACAGGTTCTATACAAAGACAGATACAGAGGTAATCGTGCATGCTTATGAGCAGTATGGAGAGAATTTTCCATCGTATCTCAATGGGCAGTTCGCGATTGCGCTTTGGGACAGCCAAACCTCGAAGTTGCTTCTTGTCAGGGATCGGGTCGGGATTTTGCCGCTGTTCTACAGGCAACAGCCGGATCGGGTGATTTTCGCCTCGGAAGTGAAGGCAATGCTGCCGTTGTTTGATGAGGCACCACGACTGAACCCGGTAGCACTCGATCAAATCATGACATTCTGGGGGCCGGTTGATGACACTTGTATATTTGAGGGCGTTCGTCATGTGGTACCGGGCGAGATGGTCACCATCGAAGCTGGTCGGCTGACGCGCAAGGTTTATTGGTCCTGGGAGTATCCGGCAACCGGTCAATACTCTGACTTGTCGGAAGCGAGGTTAGCCGAACAACTCTATGAGCTGTTGAACGATGCGATACGCATTCGGCTGCGCTCTGACGTTCCGGTCGGTGCTTATCTTTCGGGTGGTCTGGATTCTTCCGTGATTACTGCATTGCTTCACCGTCAGGGTGCAGACCTGCGTACATTCTCTATTGGATTCGAGGATAAGGGGTTTGATGAGAGTGATTACCAGGATCTGATGATTGAGCAGATCGGTACCAGGCATAGTCGTCTCCGTTGCTTGAATGAGTCCATTGCTGCAGCGTTTCAGAAGGCCATATGGCATACCGAGAGTCCGATATTGCGAACTGCACCGGTGCCGATGATGCTGTTGTCCGGGCAGGTTCGGGAAAACAGTTACAAGGTGGTGCTGACCGGCGAGGGTGCCGATGAGGTACTCGGTGGCTACGATATTTTCAAAGAGGCCAAGATCCGAGCCTTCTGGGCGAGAAACCCCGGGTCAAAGTTTCGCCAGATGTTACTGAAGCGGCTTTATCCGTATCTCGATATCTCCTCGAATACAGCACAGTCCTATCTTGCGGCATTCTTTGGTGTCGGGCTTGAAGATCCGGAAATTCCGTATTTTTCACACATGCCACGTTGGCAGACCACCGCACACAGCAAGTTGTTTCTGTCGGACGATTTCAAGGCTCAGCTGCGCACTGATGCGATCGAACAGTTTTGCAATACTTTTCCGGAAGGTTTTTCCAGCTGGCATCCGTTCAACCGTGGACAGTATATTGAGGCGAAGTCCCTGATGTCTGGTTATCTCCTGTGCTCCCAGGGTGACCGGATGCTGGCGGCCAACTCGGTAGAAGGGCGCTTTCCATTCCTGGATCACCGCGTTATAGAGATGGCCGGTAAATTACGGCCGAAGCTCAAAATGAAAGCCCTGAACGAGAAGTATCTGCTGAAAAAATCGATGCAGCATGTGTTACCCCCGGAGATTATCGCGCGCTACAAGCAGCCTTATCGCGCACCTGATATTCCGGCATTCATTGGTGGCCGGAATGGCTATGTGGAGGAACTCATGAGCGAAGAAGTGATCAGGAAAGCAGGGTATTTCGATGCCAGGCGTGTTGCACGCCTTGTGAAGAAGGCGAAGTCCGGCCGGGCGATCGGGGCCAAGGACAATATGGCGTTCGTTGGCATTTTATCGACGCAAATCTGGCATCAACATTTCGTTTCGGGGTTCCGGCAGAATTTTGGCAGCCCCGAGTGAATCAGCGAATTTCGATAATAATACTAATCAGACAGGAATAGCATCAATGGTAGAAGCGAAAATCAGAGATTATATATTGGAGAATTTTCTTTTCACCGATGATCAGAGTGCATTGGACAGTGATGAGTCGTTCCTCGATAAAGGTATCATCGATTCTACCGGTATCCTTGAGGTAATTTTTTTCCTCGAAGAGGAATTCGGCATCAGTATTGCCGACAATGAGATGGTTCGCGAGAGTCTTGACTCCGTGAACAATATCACCAGCTTCCTGAAGTTGAAGGGGGTATCAACTCCGGAGACTGTGACAAACTCGCAATAGTCGCCCTGGTGGGGTTCGAGCTGAGAAAGTCTCCGGTAAATGCCGTTCCCACAATGCCGATCAAGCCGGGCAGAAAAACTTTAACCGAAACAGAAGCTGGTTGTCAGAGTCGCTTTTCCAATTCAGGAATCACATCGAACAGGTCGCCAACCAAACCAATATCAGCAATCTCGAAGATCGGAGCTTCACCATCCTTGTTGATTGCAACGATGGTGCCGGCATCCTTGATTCCGGTCAGGTGCTGGATTGCACCCGAGATACCGAATGCCATATACAGGTCTGGTGCAATGATTTTGCCGGTCTGGCCGACCTGCATTTCATTCGGCACATAGCCCGCATCAACCGCTGCACGCGAAGCACCCACCGCGGCATTCATACGATCAGCCAGCTGATACAAAATCCCGAAGTTCTCTTCGCTGCCGAGACCCCGCCAACCGGACAGAACGACTTTTGCGGTCTGAAGATCAGGGCGGTCGCCGCTATCACCGGATTTGAGTTCGACAAATCGTGTGTGGGCGGGTAAATCAACGGAGATATCCGCTGCCGTGATTGTTGCCTGCCCACCGGCAGCCACCGGTCGAAAAGAGGCAACCCGCACGGTTGCGACGATGGTTTGACCCTCGGGAACCTCGACCAGAACCACGGCATTGCCGGCATAGATCGGTCGCTTGAACTGACGCGGGCCTTCCACCGACATAATGTCGCTGACCTGACCAACTCCCATCAGTGCGGCAACTCGCGGCGTGAGATCCTTGCCAAAGGTTGTCGAGGGGGCGAGGACATAGTCATAGTCACTTGCCAGGGCGACAATCTGAGGTGCGATGATAGCGGCGACAGCATGTTCATTTTCGGCGCGCTCAACAGTGATTACCCTGGCGACCCCTGACAGTCCGGCAGCCTGTTCCGCAATGGCAGTGCACTGGCTGGCCAGTACAACCACATCGGCCCCGCTGGCATCAAGAGGCTGTGCGCAGCTCAGGCACCTGGCCGTGCTTTGGTTAAGGTTCGTACCATCATGTTCAGCGATAATTAATACTTTGCTCATGTTCCGGTTCCATTTTTCCTGGTTGGCTCAGCCGAGCAGGTCTTTGTCTTTGAGTGCGGCAATCAATGCATCAACATCATCCACGATGATGCCTTTTTCCCGTTCAGCGGGTGCTTCATGGCTGACTGCTGTGAACTGCGGTGAGATATCGATACCCAGTTCATCTGCGTTGATGACCTCAAGGGGCTTTTTCTTTGCCTTCATGATGTCGGGCAGCTTGACGTAGCGCGGTTCATTCAAACGCAGATCAGTTGTGATAACAGCGGGAAGATCAACATTGATTACTTCCAGGCCAGCATCTACCTCCCGGGTCACAGATGCCGTACCTTCGGAGATTTCGATTTTGGAAGCAAAGGTGGCTTGCGGGCGTTCCCACAGCGCTGCAAGCATCTGGCCAGTCTGGTTGTTGTCATCATCGATGGCCTGTTTGCCCAGCAAGACGATATCGGGTTGCTCTTTGTCGATAATTTTCAGCAGTATTCCGGCCGCAGCCAGGGGTTCGATTTCCTGGCTGGTTTCGATCAGGATGGCGCGGTCTGCACCCATCGCCAGTCCGGTACGGAGTTGCTGCTGGCAATCCGAAGAGCCTATGGATATGGCAATCACTTCGCTGGCGTCGCCACGCTCTTTGATTCGCAATGCTTCTTCCAGTGCGATTTCATCGAACGGGTTGATGCTCATTTTCACGCCATCGGTGACAACACCGGAGCCATCGGACTTGACACGAATCCGGACGTTGTAATCAACGACCCGCTTCAAGCCTACCAAAATCTTATCCATGTGGATCTCCTGAGAAACCGGTTGAGGCAGGCGGGATTGCATGAACCCGATTGCCAAACAGGGTATTTTGTCCTAAAACATGATCTGGTTGCTACAGTAGAGAGAAAATAGTCATTCCAGTAGCTGATTATCATTGGTTATGCATGAACTCGAATCAATCCTGATCACTCCCGAATACTTGGCGGAGCGTCTGGCAGACCCCGCCTGGCGGGTGGTCGACTGTCGATTTAACGTAATGCAGCCGGATGCCGGGCCAGCCGCGTATCAGGCAGGGCATTTGCCGGGCGCATTCTATGCTGACCTGGATCTGGATCTGGCATCACCCCCGGTACCCGGCAGCGGGCGGCATCCACTGCCTGATCCCTGCCGGCTCAAAAGTCTTTTCGGCGAGTGGGGAGTCACCCCTGATGTGCAGGTCGTCGTATACGACGATGCGGGGGGCGCGATTGCGGCACGTTTGTGGTGGTTGCTGCGATGGATGGGGCATGGTCGCGTATCCATGCTGGATGGAGGGCTCCCGGCCTGGCAAGCACTTGAATTGCCGATGAGTACCCGGCCTGCTGGTAAACATGATACCCGCTTCGAAGGAGCGCCCGGAGCAATGGCGGTCCTGGCGACTGGTGACATCGAGATGGCATCAGGCAGCGATGACCTGCTATTACTGGACGCGCGCGCCAAGGATCGCTTCCTGGGTCGGGTTGAGCCGATTGATCGGGTAGCTGGCCATGTGCCCGGTGCGGTCAACATGCCTTTTCAGATGAATCTGAACGCTGAGGGCAGGTTTCGCCCGGCTGATGAACTGCGTGAACTCTACCAGGCCATTATTGGTGAGCACCCTGCGGCGCTGATAGCCTGTATGTGTGGCTCAGGGGTGACAGCATGTCATACACTGTTTTCCATGGAGCTTGCCGGCATCACCGGTGCGCGGTTATATGTCGGTTCATGGAGTGAATGGATCAACCAGGATGCTGCGACAATCACTACCAGCGACGGGAATACCCGTTAGAGTTTCAACGAATACCTACCCAGAGACAGGAACAGCATGAGTAAGATACTACAGCGCGACCACCGATCGGTACGCGGCACGATTCAGTACACCAGCAAAAAACCGGAACGTATGGACGAGGAGCGTGGTCGTGAATATTTCATGATCAATGTCCATTCGGATGGCCGACGTACCTGTATCGCGCATTGCGAGATCGACGATCGTCCGAGTGTGATGCGCGATATTACCTACAGTCTGGATGAGAACTGGGCGCCGACAGATTGTTTTGTTCGTCTGACCGTGGCGGACCGGTTCATGGGCACGGGCTGGTTCCGGTTCGAAGACGGGTTTGCAGAATGTGAAACCAGCACCTCGCTGGAAGGTCGGGTCACCCAGCGTATGGAAACCAACGGCAGACTGGACACGTTTCAGAACCATGCCATCGCCTGTGACGCCTGGCATCTTCGCCTTTATGATCGATCAAAAGGCCCGGGCGTGCAGGGAATAGAGCAGATGCTTTTGTCTTCCCCTGATCACCGTGGTGCTACCGGGCCGATGCTATTCCGGATCGGGCTTGGAATCGAGTATGTCGGCGAGGAACATATTGAAGTACAGGCAGGAAGCTTCGATGCACTTCACTATCGTTTCGTTTCATCACCCGGCCTGCCTCAGGAGCATCCGCCGTACGATATGTGGTGTACAAATGATGAAGAGTTCCTGTTCCTCAAGGGTGAAGTAATGGGCTATATGCAAACAGCCTACGAGTTGGTGGAACTGATGGAATAGGAGATTTCATCAGCGCCGATCAGTGCAGCATTGTCTTCGGTCATACCCGAACGGGGTGCCGGTCTCATTGTGTGGCACGTCACAGATTTGAAAATCTCGTCACCTTGCCCTGAACCAGAGCGTTATACTCGCCGGTCGTACCTTCGCTCTGCGCCAAGCAAAGCTGCCATGGAGGACTGACCATGTCGCTTGAGCAATTCAAAACACAAGTGCTGTTATTGCATAGTCAGCGCCACACTCTAAACAAGCTTGGCACGGAGTTTGGCGAGCAATATGCTGTGCACTATGCGACCAGCGGCACCGAAGCGTTGAACACGCTGAGCGGAAGACCGATAGAAGTATTTATTTCTGCACAAGATCTGCCAGGGATGAATGGTCTTGCAGTGCTGCGTGAGGCGAGAAAACTGTCACCCGCAACAATCGGAATCCTGATGGTCAGCAGTGATCATCATGATGATCTGCTCGAAACACTGGGAGATAACGATGAGTTGTTTCAAATTGTTCGCGGTGAAATCAGTGGCGACACATTAAGCGATCTGATTGAGTCCGCTACCAAAAGGGTGAATTTTCTGACGAGTGCCGAATCTGAAATTGCTACCGCAGCCGATGACTCGAGCGGAGAGCATATCGTCATGGAAACATCCGAGTACGGAGTTGCGGTAGTGAGCAGCAGCACCGGGACAGAACCTGCCCTGAAGCCCGGCAGTTTTGCAGTGTCACCTGCCGCCGGAGGCAACGAAGTCGCGATCCTGGTGCGCACCAGGGATGAAAGCTTCCTCGTTGCAATTCATACCGCAG
>JAJRUG010000141.1 GCA_024277915.1 Gammaproteobacteria bacterium | reverse complement strand
GCAACCGATGCCATCATCGGCGCCTGGGCGGCTCCCTCATCACCCGGTACCGGCTATGTGCTGTTTCATCATGTCATGGGTGAGTCCAATGGCGAGCGTGGTGTCTGGTCTTACGCACGCGGCGGTATGGGCGCAATTTCCGATGCGCTGGCGACCGTCGCGCGGGGTTTTGGTGCGGAGATCCGTTGTGATGCACCGGTTGCATCGATTCTGGTGAAGAATAACCGGGCAACCGGTGTAGTGCTCGATAACGGTACCGAGATTCACGCCGCCACGGTGCTATCCAATGCAGACCCGCAAGTGACTTACCTGAATTTGCTTGAGAGTGGGGTAATCCCCGATGAACTCACCGATGCCGTTCGGCATCTCGATATGCGCAGCCCGGTGATGAAAATCAATATCGCGCTGGATCGATTGCCGGTATTCAAGGGTCGGCCGGATAATGGCCCTCATCATTGCGGCACTCTGCATATGGGGGCAATGACACTCCAGGAGCTTGAGGATTCATTTGCCGCAGCGCAGTCAGGGCACTTGCCTGATCGACCGATGATCGAAATGACGATTCCTTCGACGCTGGACGATACGCTTGCACCTTCGGGCCAGCATGTTGCTACTTTGTTTGTACAGCACGTTCCCTATACGCTGGCCGAATCGAGTTGGGATGACCACCGGCAGTCATTCACCGACCGGGTATTCACGCTGGTTGATGAGGTGGCACCGGGTTTCAGCGCCTCGGTGCTACACCGCGACATACTTGCACCACCGGATCTGGAGCAATTGTTCGGGATTTCCGGCGGAAATATTTTTCACGGCGCCATGAGTCCGGATCGTCTGATGTTCATGAGACCGGTTCCGGGGCTGGCTCATTACCGGACACCGGTATCAGGCCTGTATCTCTGCGGGGCGGGCACCCACCCCGGAGGGGGAGTGATGGGCGCCTGTGGCCGGAACGCGGCTGTGCAAGTACTAAGTGATCTGAAGCGCTGATTCAGGCAAAATGCGCCGCCATGGCGCAAATCACCGAAATCGAACCCAATGTAGATCTTATCGAGCAGGATGGCCGCCGGTTTTACCTGGTCGGCACCGCTCATGTCAGCAGCAATAGTGCCGATCTGGTCGAGCGTGTTCTTCGCGAGCACCAACCGGACACGGTGTGTCTTGAGCTGTGCCCCGCGCGGCATGACGCGCTGTCGTCTCCTGAGCGGTGGAAGGAAACCGATATTTTTTCGGTGATCCGAACCGGGCGTGCCTATGTATTGATGGCGCAGTTTGCATTGTCGGCATTCCAGAAAAAGCTGGCTGACGAGTTTCGGATTCGCCCTGGTGAGGAAATGCTTCGCGCCATGGCAGTTGCCGATGAGCTGAAAGTGGAAGTCTCCCTGGTTGACCGGGAAGTCCGTACCACACTCAAGCGCGCCTGGTCTCAGGCTGGCATCCTGTCGCTGCTGAAAATCGCCGCTTCGTTGTTCATGTCGCTGTTCAGTGAGCAGAAAATCACCCAGGAGAATATTGAAGAGCTCAAGAAAACTGATGAACTGACTATGATGATGGATGAGTTCTCCGGTTTTCTGCCCGGTGTGAAAGAAGCCCTGATCGACGAACGCGACCAGTATCTGGCATACAAGATTTTGCACTCTCCGGGCGAGACTGTAGTCGCTGTCGTGGGTGCCGGGCATGTGCCGGGGATCAAGAAAGTATTCGGTACGGATATTGATATTGAAGCCCTGGAGCAACTGCCACCCCGGAAAAAGAGTGTCAGGATCATCGCCTGGGGTGTGCCCCTCGCGGTCATGGCCCTGGTTGTGGCGGGGTTTGTTTTCTCGGGTCGCGAGACCGGCGAACAAATGGTGATTGCCTGGGTACTGGCGAACGGAATCGCTGCGAGTATCGGGACCATGATCGCTTTGGCACACCCGTTAACCATTGTGACCGCTTTTGTTGCCGCGCCGCTCACTTCACTGAATCCGACCATTGCTGCCGGCTGGGTGTGCGGTTTGACCGAGGCCTGGGTTCGTAAACCGCGGGTTCTGGATTTGCAAAATGTGGCCTCTGATATCACCTCGGTACGAGGGGTCTGGGGTAATCGCGTATCCCGCGTGTTGCTGGTGGTGATTCTTGCCAATTTGGGGAGCAGCATCGGGACATTCGTTGGCGTTGGCTGGGCTGTTTCTTTACTCGGTGGTTAGCCGGGCACTCTCCACATGTTTCCTGTAGCTGATGACAATCCGACCCTGCTGACTCCCTGGGTCACGATGGGTCTCATCGCTGTGAACCTGCTCACCTGGATATTCGTCCAGGGGCTTGGAACGGATCCCTCTCTGGCCAAGTCTATTTGCACCCTGGGCCTGGTGCCCGGAGAGTTGCTGCAAACGGTGCCGGCAGGTGTTCAGTTCCCCATTGCTGATGGTCTGTATTGTGTGCTCGGCGATACGCCGCAATGGTCAACATTAATAACCACTTTGTTCATGCATGGTGGCTGGATGCATTTGATCGGGAATATGTGGTTTCTGTGGGTATTCGGTAACAACATCGAAGACTCGATGGGGCATCTGCGCTTTGTTATCTTCTATCTGCTGGTGGGTCTGATTGCTTCTTTGATTCAGATGGTCGCTGATCCGCAGTCACCGGTGCCCATTGTTGGCGCTTCAGGCGCAATTGGCGGGGTCATGGGTGCGTACATCATGCTGTATCCGCGGGTGAACGTGCATATGTTTATTTTCCTGGTGATCTACATCACAACGATTGCAGTACCTGCTGTGTACATGCTTGGCTACTGGTTCCTGGTACAACTGGCAGGTGGTATCGGCTCGCTGGGCGGCCAAAGCAGCGGCGTAGCATTCTGGGCGCATATCGGCGGCTTTGTTGCCGGTGCCTTGCTGGTACTGATCTTCAAAGACCAGCGTCTCGTGGAACGACACCCGTACTACGGCTGGAAGCAGAAGAACTCGGCGGGTGGTGCGTGGCGCCAAATCAACTGATGGAGACCAACTGACCTGTTCGTACCACTATTTCGGGAATCGCCTCGATGTCATTCATCGTGGTACGGAAGTTCACCACACAGGCACGTAGCACATACTTGCCGTCGATGATGGCGTTGGAGACGAACAATTCACCATCGGTTTGCAGCCTTTTCATCAGCTCTTCATTGAGGGTATTCAGTTCCTGTTCTGCCTCTTCCGTACCAGTGTCCAGGTTTTTTGGCACATAGCGAAAAGTAGTGATGCTGAGGTTTTGTGTGCAGGCTTCGATTTCCGGGTGCTCATCGCAGAGCTTGTAGAGGTGTTTCGCCAGCTCGATATCGTTGCGCATGGCTTCTATGTGCCCGTTTTTGCCAAGATGGCGCAGGCTTAGCCAGACTTTCAGTGCCCGGAATCCGCGCGTGTTCTGCATGCCATATTCGAAGTAATTGATACCAGGGCTGTCGCCCTGTGTGTCCTGACTATCCAGATTGTAGTAGGCAGGTCGAAAGCTGAAGGCATCAGGCAGCGCCTGGGGGTCTCGTACCAGCGTGCAGGCAGCTTCCTTCGGACAGTACATCCACTTGTGGGGATCCAGCGCCACCGAGTCAGCGAGTGATAATGCTTTCAGATCGTCCGCAGCTTCTGGTAAGGCGGCGGCCGGGGCACCGTAGGCTCCATCAACATGAAACCAGAGTTTATATTCCTGACAGAGTGCCGCGATCTCAGGCAAGGCATCTACAGCACCGGTGCTGATACTTCCAGCAGTGCCAACGACAATAAATGGCAAAAAGCCATTAGCAAGATCTGCTTCGATATGTTGTTTCAGCACATCAATTTTCATACGCTGCAGGGAGTCGGTTTCAATCCACCGCACCGCTGCCACGCCGATACCGGATATATCTGCTGCTTTCTGGATCCAGGTATGGGTTTCTTTAGATGCGTAGGCAGTTAGCCGTCTTGGCTCGGCGTACAGGCCATCGTTGCGAATATCCCAGCTGGCACAGGCTTTGCGCCCCGCCATGAAGCCGAGAAAATTGGCCATATTCCCGCCGCTGACCATCACCCCGCTGCCATTTGCAGGATATCCGATCAATTCAGCGAGCCATCTTATTGCCTGTGCTTCAATCTCTGTCGCAATCGGTGACAGATCCCATTTCCCCATGTTCTGATTGACGGCAGCCGCCAGCAGATCACCCAGCGCACCGATCGGTGCACCTGATGAGGTAATGTAGCCCAGAAATTTCGGGTGCCCATCATGCAGTGAATGCTCGAAAAGCAGTTCGGTGACTTCATCGAGTAATTCACCTGCGGGGGTGCCATCAGCCGGAATACCCTTGCGGCCAAGCAGATCACGCACCGTTGCAGGAGACTCGCCCGGAGTAATCTTCCGTTCAGGCAGCGCATCATAAAAACCGGCAATTCGATCCACGAGCTCATGGCCAATTGCCCGGAACTCTTCGCCGGTCATATTCAAAGGTCTTTTTTTCATAGCGGACGACTATAACAAATACTGGCTTGCCTGCTGACGCCCGGCTATCATGCCCGCCCTATGAATGACCAGGCACTACAATCTGATTTGCTGCGTGAGGTGGCGCAGCGCCGCACTTTTGCGATTATCTCTCACCCGGATGCCGGCAAGACGACGCTGACCGAAAAGCTATTGCTGTTCGGCGGTGCGATCCAGGAGGCGGGTGCTGTGAAAGCACGCCGTGCTACGCGTCATGCAACCTCCGACTGGCTGGAAATCGAGAAGCAGCGCGGTATTTCCGTCAGCAGCTCTGTCATGCAGTTCGAGTACGAAGGGCAGACCATTAACCTGCTCGATACACCGGGCCATGCGGATTTCTCCGAGGATAGCTACCGGGTGCTGACCGCAGTTGATGCCGCTGTCAT
>JAJRUG010000140.1 GCA_024277915.1 Gammaproteobacteria bacterium | reverse complement strand
ATTGCGAACGCCAGAACCCGTACTCGGTGAAGATGCTGATGAAACTTCAGTTTCATTGGTATAACTCCCTGGAAATGACTTTACGGGATCGGCCTGCGCCAAAACCCGGTCGTAATAATGATCCGTTATTTTTTGTTCGGTGCAGCGCGTCTGAACGGCAGTTCGATATCAAATTCTTCGTCATCACGGCGAATGCTCGCTGTTGCCACATCACCCCAGCGATAGTCCGCCATGATCTTGCGCAGGCTATTGGTCGAATCAATGGTGATGCCATCTATGCGCAGCAGTACATCACCGACCCGAAGCCCGGCTCTTTTACCGACAGACTCGTTACCCACCTGGATGATTTGCCCGGGGTTTTCGCCCAGGGAGCCCATCAGTGAAACACCGACCTCCGGGTACAGGGGGGCGGTCTCTTCAGGCAGACCCCAGATGAAATTCGCATAGGATGCGCGCACTTTCCCGACCGGGTCACCGTCGCCATCGACCACCGGGACCGGAATCAGCGAAGAAATCTTTCCATCATAGTAAGGCGCCACCTGGCGTTCAGCGCCCAGCCCAAAAGCCACATGCCCCGAACCGATAAGCACCACCATGATGGCATCCGGACCGCCATGCTGATCCAGCGCCTTGACCGCATTCCAACCCATTGTCGCATCCCAGGTTGCCTGCGCCCGGTACATGCCTTCCAGAACCTCGTCGGTCATGTGCAGCGCATCATCTTCGTCAAAAAACGCACGGTACATCCGCTGGTGATCTTTGCTGCTGGTATCGACCTCGCCCGGGGGGAGCAGGCCGGCCTCCTCGTCAGTCAGATCCCTGAATCCCTTCTTGCGTACTGCCGTGACGACGGCACGGGGTGTATTGACGGCATAAAACCGGATGTCATTCTCGCGGGCATACAGAAAAATGTCGCGATAATAGTTCCAGTGATACCCCCAGTACTTGTACCAGCCGACCAGTTCAAGAAAGCCTTCTTCAGTCAACAGCCCGTCGTTCCAGTTATCCAGCTCGGGCTGCTGTGTGTAGGGGAACATCTCCAGGCCGATCAGCACTTCCCGGCCAGCCTCGTGCAGTGCCTTGATGGTCTGCAGCTGCGCAATATGGAAATCCATACTGGTGTGATTCTCACCGATAAAAAGCAGACCGGTATCGGCCAGTGCAGCAGCCATCTGCGCAGGTGCGATGACCTCACCACTGAGGGTATCGGTGATGCCGTCCAGTTGCAGCGCAACCTCCGTCCCCTTGCGGGCAGGATCACCGATTTCCATGCGCAGCACTGCCTCTTCTGCAACAAGGATCGCAGGTAACAAAGCCAGCAAAGCAAGGGCAACCAGCGTTACCCGGATCGGTGTCACGCAGTTAATCTCCTGGGTCAGAACCTGATGCGCCCGGTCACCCCGAAGGTACGAAGATTCTGGCCGGTATAAAAAACCTGCAGCGGGAAAAATGTATTGAAAAAGTCCGTCGAACCGTTGATCGTATTCTGGAACAGCACATTCCTGTGCGCAGAAGTAGGCTTCGAATTATCGAACAGGTTATCTACCCAGAACTCGAGCTGATACTTATCCGAATCGAAGCCGGCACGAAAATTCACCCTGGTACGACTGGGCACCGTGCCCAGATTGTCCAGCATGATGAACTGGCTGCCCGTATACAGCACGTCAGCCCGCGCATACCACTCATATTGAGTCGACAGGAACGGCGCTCTGTAGGTAGCAGACGCGTTGCCCGTCCATTCTGACTGCCGATGGAGTTTCTTGCCCGATACGTCTCCATCGGGAGCCAGTAAAGGAAAATCCTTGAAGGTACTGATTTTTCCGTTCTGCATTTCAGAATCCAGCCAGGAAAACCCGAGTTTTGTCGTCAAATAATCAGTGACCGCAATGTTAATCGTGGTCTCGATACCCATCTGAACGGAATCACCGGCATTGACGCTCTGAGACGTTGGCTGATCGAACTCGACTTCGACCAGAAACGGAATCACCATATCGGACCATTCCTGGTAGTAGGTCGAAATATCAACATTCACCCTGTTATCAAACAACGTGAACTTTGCACCCAGTTCGTAAGCCAGCAATTTCTCCGGGTCGACAATAAAAACATCAATATTGCCATCTGCATCCTCGAACGTATCGAAACTACCGCTCTTCTCCGCTTTGGCAACACCTGCATAAAGCATAAAGTCGTCTGTCGGCGACCATTTCAGTGTGGTGCGCCAAGTAACAAAATCCCACGTATTGTTCTGCAGCGGCCCGGCATTCTCTCCAAAACTGGTATTGGTTTTCTCCTCCTCCGTGTACCGCAGCTCGGCCCGCGCTTCCAGAGTGCTGCTGATATCGGCCTCCAGGGCACCGAAAACAGCCCAGGACTGAATTTCTCCCAGATTCCTGATCTCGCCAAAATCGGCGGGGTCTACGGGTTCCATCCAGGCAAGAAATACATCGTCACCGACGCCGAATGCAGGAATGCCGCCTGGATCACCCACATTCGGCCCAGGCAGACAGGGACAGAACCCGAAAAAATCAGCCGGCAAATCCCCAATAATTTTCGCTCCGGGACTGGACAGAGATTTGGATTCAACTTCGTAACCGTAAACACCGACATCGGAGCGGATGCGATTTTCACTGGGTGTTGCAAACCGAAGTTCGACACTGTT
>JAJRUG010000139.1 GCA_024277915.1 Gammaproteobacteria bacterium | reverse complement strand
CGCCGAATCTCTGCAAATACTTCGGTGTCTGATGCATTTTCCATCGCCAGGGTTTTTCTTATCCCGGCATCGTCGGGGCGCAGGAATGGATTGGTTTTTTTCTCCAGGCCAAGCGTTGTAGGAACGGTTTTCTGATTGGCGGCTCGAAGCCGATCAACTTCAGCGGCTCTTGCTGCCAGTTCTTTGTTGTCCGGGTCGATGGAAACTGCAAATCCGGCATTGCTCTGGGTGTATTCGTGTGCGCAGTAGAGCAGAGTTTCATCCGGCCAGTTGATGATTTTATTCAGCGATTGCCACATCTGGTCGGGCGATCCTTCAAAAAGCCTGCCGCAACCCATCGAGAACAGCGTGTCGCCGACGAATGCAATTCCGTCATCTTCAAAATGGAAAACGATATGCCCGCTTGTGTGGCCAGGGGTGTCATGGATGGTGGCCCTGTGCCGGCCCAATTCAAAAGTATCTCCGTCTCCAAGCAGGATATCGATGCCGGGAATCCGTTTCTGATCGGCTCTGGCTCCGACGATCGTGCAACCGGTTTTATTTTTCAGTTCAAGGTTACCGCCGGCATGATCTGCATGGTGATGGGTATTCAGGATATGGGTGAGTTTCCAGCCTTTTTCCCTGAGAGCATTTTCAATAGCGGAAATCTCAGGTGTATCGACAACAGCCGTGAGTCCGGTGTCAGCTTCATGCACAAGGTAACAATAGTTGTCATCCAGGCAGGGGAACATGTGTACTTCAAGCTGTGAGGTGGTCATTACTTTTCCATCAGGCGGGGAATGAGTTCAACAAAATTACAGGGTCTGGTTCGATAGTCGAGCTGGTGGACAATAAGCTTGTCCCATCCCGTTGCGCAGGCTCCGGTTGAGCCCGGCAAGCAGAAAATATAGGTGCCATTGGCAACACCGGCAATTGCCCGCGACTGAACTGTTGAAGTACCGATTTCATCATAAGAGATAGTGCGAAACAGTTCTCCGAAACCCTCAATTGTCTTGTCGAACAGCAACTCAAGTGCCTCGGGTGTGCCATCGCGTCCGGTCAGTCCGGTGCCTCCGGTGGCAATGACAGCGTCAATGTCAGGGTCTGCAATCCATTCTGAAACCCGGGCTCGCAGCCGATAGATGTCATCAGGCTCTATATTCTTTGCAGCCAGCTGGTGGCCGGCAGATTGAAGCCGGGAAGCAAGTAATAGCCCTGACTTGTCTGTTTCCTCCGTTCTGCTGTCAGATACGGTGAGTACGGCAATATTCAGAGGAAGGAAGTCGCGTACTACATTTGGATCATGGGCCACAGTTTTCTCCGGAAAAACAGGTCACTCCATTTTCCCCTGTTCCGGAGGAAAAACAAGGGAAACGGCAAAACATCGGGTGGGTTGGTTGTTTGCCGCAGCATTGAGCCGGAAAGCCCTTATTCCTTCTGGCGGCACTCCCTATATAGACTGCTGACCAGAGGGTCAGCCTCAAGACTCCAGCCTGTGCAGTGATCTGATCCGCAGTTTGAGAATTGGTTCCTTGTTCGGCATATTTGAACCGGGACAATCGGTAGCACCATGGGCAGAAAGAAAAAAAGCAGAGAAGCACTTCGCAAGTTACTCAAGCGCCTGGGTAACCCGAAAAAATCCCTGGCGTCACCGAAGATCATCTCGGCGAAAAAACTGCAGCAGATGAGTTATGAGCTGGGGCAGTATCCCTATGCAAGGAAAATGGGGCTTGAGGAGTACGAGCAGGAAAAGCACCTGCTGCAGACTGAATTGATGAAGGTTCAGAGCTGGGTCAAGGACTCAGGGCAGCGCATTGTGGGGATCTTTGAAGGCCGGGATGCAGCCGGAAAAGGCGGCACGATCAAGCGTTTCATGGAGCACCTCAATCCTCGTGCTGCACATATCATCGCCCTGGAAAAACCATCAGAGACCGAAAGAGGTGAATGGTATTTTCAGCGGTATATCACTCATCTTCCCACCAGGGGCGAGATGGTGTTCTATGACCGGTCCTGGTACAACCGCGCCGGCGTCGAGCGAGTGATGGGTTTTTGTACGCCTGATGAGTATCTGGAGTTCCTTCGCCAGGTACCGGCACTGGAACGTATGCTGGTAAATTCCGGCTTGATTCTGTTCAAGTACTGGTTTTCTGTCAGTCGTCAGGAACAGCTGCGCCGTTTTCACTCCCGCCACCATGATCCGCTGAAACACTGGAAACTCAGCCCCATTGACATAGAGTCACTCGGAAAATGGGATGAATATACTGCCGCGAAAAAGAGCATGTTGTTTCATACGGATACCGCAGATGCTCCCTGGGTGATTGTGAAATCAGATGACAAAAAAAGAGCCAGGGTCAACTGTATGCGACATGTGCTTTATCACCTGGATTACCCGGACAAGAACTCATCTATTGTTTATGAACCAGACAGGCTGATCATCGGATCCGTTAACGAAAGTTATGAAGAAGAGTAGGAACAACAAGAGCAGGAGGGCGAGCAAATGGCAAACAAGGATAAACTGGTAAAGGCACTTAAGAAGGCTGTAAGGAAAGCCAGGAAGGAATCTGAAAAGGCCGAGAAAGCCGCCAGGAAAGCACGCAAGGCAGCGCGGCATGCAAAATCAGCGCGGGCAGAGATACGGCAAGTATCAGCAGACATGGACAAAAAAGCAGCCAAAGCCGAGAAAAGAATGAAAAAACACAGCAGAAAACAGGTAGCGAACGCTGTAGCCAGGGGAAAAGTAAAAAAACGAATCAGCGGCCAGTAGGAGCGGCATCCTGCCGCTCCTGCTACCACGAGTAGAAAGGTACGGCTGTACCCTCCAGGAACTGATTTTCCTTTCGTGTCAGTTCAACAAATCCGTGCGTTCCTCCGAGGGATACGAAGTCACCGGAAGTATTGGTGGGTTTTGGCATGGCGACCAGGCGGCCGTCATCTGAATGTGATAGTACTACCGGAAGAAAGCAGGTGAGGTCAGAATCAGACATTACCGTTTCGCCAAGGCAGCCTGCTGCAGGTTTCTCCACCGGTTCACCACGAGCTTTCTGCAGCGCCGGAAGAACATAACGAGCCAGGCAGACAAGGCTTGATACCGGATTGCCGGGCAGGGCAAATACCGGCTTGCCATCTCTGCAGACACCAAACCACATGGGTAACCCGGGGCGTTGCAGGATTTTGTGCAGTACTACTTCAACCCCCAGGTCTTTGAGTATCTGTGGAATGTAGTCAAATTTACCCATCGATACGCCGCCACTGAGAATCAATACATCTTTTTCGGCATGCAGCCGGCTTATCTCCTCGGTCAGGCGAGCAGGATTATCCGGTAGTTGCGCGCGAGTACAGTCAGTGAAGCCCCGCCGGGCCAGTGCAGCTTCAATGGCGTAGTCATTGGATGACCTGATTTGAAATAGCTTGACCGGCTTGCCGACTTCCACCAGCTCGTCGCCGGTGGAGATAACCGCGATACCTGGCTGCCGGGTGACTGTGATGTCCGGTTTTCCTCCGACTGTCAGCACCGCCATTTCGGTTGGGCCGACTCGAACCCCGGTTTGCAGCAGGGTTTGTCCTTGCAAGTGATCCGATCCTTGCGGGTGTACACATTGTTTTTCTTTTGGTTCATACCCCGGTTCAAGCTCGACATTGTTTCCTGTTGTTCGGATTCGCTCGACAGGTATGACGGTATCAGCACCTTGTGGAAGTACCGCACCTGTCATGATTTCCAGACACTCAGTCGGATCAGAAAGCGTTTTTGCTGCTTCACCTGCGCCCTGGGTACCGATCAATGTGAATGTGCAAATGCCTTTCCGGATTGCGTCAAACCGGATGGCGATACCATCCATGGTGACCCGGTCAAATGGCGGCTGGTCACGCTCTGCCATGACAGGCTCCCGAAGGATGCCACCCAGTGCCTGTGCCAACGGGACCTTTGTTGCCGGAAATACCGGCATGTGCTCAAGTATGGCGGTTTCGGCTTCCGCAACGTCTATTCGGTATAGATAAGGTTTTCCGGTGGGTTCTGTCATTTTTCAGTCAGTGCTCTCGAAGGAATTGGTGGTGAGGACAAGTTTTCCAAGCGTCTGGTTGGCTTCCATGATTTCATGAGCCCGGACAGCATCAACAAGCGGCATGGATTTCTGGATAACCGGTGCGACCTGTCCGGAGGCAAGTAGCGGCCAGACATGCTGCAGAAGTTCCCGGGCAATCCTGCCCTTGGCAGAAGGGCTTTGCGCCCGCAATGTTGAAGCGATGATGGTGAGCCGCCTGGTCAGCAGTTGGCCGAGGTTCATTTCAACATCACGGCCGCCCAGCACGCCGATAATGATCAGTCGACCGTCTTTGTTCAGCGAACGCAGGTTGTCTTCAAAATAACTTGCACCAACGATATCGAGAATGACATCAACGCCATTGCCTTGGGTCAGTGCTTTTACCTGTGGCAAAAAAGAATGCTCGTGATAGTTGATCGCTTGCTCTGCACCGAGGCTTTTGCACAGCGCCAGTTTTTCGGTATTGCCTGCTGTTGCGAACACCCGTGCATCGAAAGCAGCAGCAAGTTGAATGGCTGTAGTGCCAATACCACTGGCGCCACCATGAACAAGAACCGACTCTCCTGCGGACAATTGACCACGCTGGAACAGGTTGGTCCAGACTGTAAAGAAAGTTTCGGGTACGGCGGCAGCCTGTATCCAGTCGAGGTTACCCGGTACCGGGAGGCATTGTTCGATGGGAGCGGTGCAATATTCTGCGTAACCACCTCCGGTGAGCAGGGCGCAGACCCGATCACCCACTCTCAGGGTGTGAGCAGCGGGGGTGCTGGTGTCATTCGTTGCAGGTCCGCAGGCTGCTACTGTTCCGGAGACTTCCAGGCCGGGTATTTCCGAAGCGCCCGCGGGTGCTGGATAGATACCGCGGCGCTGCAGGCAGTCTGGCCTGTTGACCCCCGCAGCTGCGACTCTTATTAATAGCTCGCCATTACCCGGCACAGGAACTGCTTTCCGGCAGGGGACGAGCACTGACGGATCACCCGGTTCGCGGATTTCAATCGCCAGCATCTCGGCAGGCAGGGGTGTTGAGGTCATTATTACGTATATATCTTGCCCGGGTGCTTCAGTATAAACGAGACTGCTTCTGGATCTTTACCTTATAATCCCCTCGACATGCTGGAAAAAATAATCAAGCCCTACATTTCGTCAGGTGGCATACAGGGCATTACCCGTGATCGGCTGGATCGTTCGCTGCAGGATTTGCGGATTTCGGTGATGGACCGGTGTAATTTTCGTTGTCCGTATTGTATGCCGGAGGACAAATACCACAAGAATTTCGAGTTTCTTGGCAGCAGCCAGCGGCTATCCTTCGAGGAGATTCTGAGCCTGACCCGGATTTTTGCGGCAATGGGGGTGAAGAAACTGCGGTTGACGGGTGGCGAGCCCCTGTTGCGGGCCAATTTGCCCGACCTGATCGGTGATCTGAGTTGTATTGATGGCATTGACGACATCGCTTTGACGACTAATGGTGTGTTGCTTGCGCAACATGCATCAGCCCTCAAGGCAGCCGGGCTGGATCGGGTCACGGTCAGTCTTGATGCGCTGGATGAAAAAGTGTTTTCCCTGATGAGTGGCGGGCGCGGACGCATAGAGCGAGTCCTGGAAGGCATCGATGAGGCAATTGCAGCCGGTCTTACACCGATTAAAATCAATACGGTGCTTCAGCGTGGTATCAATGAACATCAGGCGCTCGAACTTGTCGAGCATTTCAGGGGAACCGGGGTCATTGTCCGTTTTATTGAATACATGGATGTCGGCACAATCAATCACTGGCATGCCTCCGAAACGGTTCCGTCTCGTGAGCTGGTAGAGAAGATCAATTCGAAATGGCCGATCCGGCCGGTAGCCCAGAACTATCATGGGGAAGTAGCCGTACGCTATCAGTTTGATGATGGCCAGGGTGAAGTGGGTTTTGTCAGTTCCGTCAGTGAACCGTTTTGTGGTTCCTGTACCCGGGCGAGGTTGTCTTCTGATGGCCGGCTTTTTACCTGCCTGTTTGCATCGGAGGGCCTGGATCTCAGGGAGCCCTTGCGTGCCGGTGCATCCCGGGAGGAGTTGCAGACGATTATCAACAGTTGCTGGAGCGATCGGGAAGATCGATATAGTGAGCAGCGCGCCGATCCATCGAATGGTCGCAAGAAAATAGAAATGTATTATATAGGTGGTTGACACCAGGCTGTCTGTACGGCGGAAACACCGAATATGAGTAGCGCATAAAAAGAATAACGCATTACGGGGGAATACGAATGCTGGGAATGATGATGGACACGCCGCTGCTGGTTTCAGCGATTGCGCGTTTCGCTGAAAAAAATCACGGCAACCAGGAAGTTGTCTCGGTCACTTATGATAACCCGAGGCATCGGTATCAATACAAGGATGCCATCAGGCGTTCCCGGCAGCTGGCCAATGCCTTGAGCCGCCTCGGGGTCCAGCCCGGTGACCGGATTGCGACCCTGGCCTGGAATGACCATCGGCATCTTGAAGCCTATTTTGGTGTGTCAGGTTCTGGTGCCGTATTGCATACCATCAACCCCCGGTTGTTCGCTGAACAGATTGTTTTCATCATCAATCATGCCAGTGACCGGTATATTCTCGTCGACCCCCTGGTGTTGCCGTTGCTCGAAAAGCTGCAAGACCAGATTACGGGTGTCGAGGGCTTTATCATTCTGTCCGATGAAGCGCATATGCCGGAAACAAGTTTGCCCGGCGCACTGTGTTATGAAACCTTGTTAAGTGCCGAAACAGATGATTACGAGTGGCCGGATCTTGATGAGAATTCCGCCAGTGCGATTTGCTACACCTCCGGCACCACGGGTGATCCCAAGGGAGTCGTCTATTCACACCGGGCGACGATACTGCATACCTATGCGATCACAATGCCTGATGTCATGGGGCTCTCCTGTCGTGACAGTGTTCTGCCGATTGTTCCGATGTTTCATGTCAACGCCTGGGGTGTGCCCTATGCAGCACCGATGGTCGGTGCAAAGCTCGTGATGCCCGGTGCCAAGGCGGGTGATGGTGAGACGCTGCAGGATCTGATCGAGACCGAGGGTGTGACCATGTCATGCGGCGTACCGACCGTATGGCTGGCGCTACTCGATTATCTTGATCAGTCGGGTAAAACCGTGAGCAACCTGAACCGGATCGTGGTCGGCGGTGCCGCCTGTCCCTCGTCGATTATCAGCAAGTTTAACGACCAGCATGATGTTTACGTGCATTGTGCATGGGGCATGACCGAGACCAGTCCACTGGGTGTTTACAATACTTTGCGGTCGGGTCAGGAGAATTTGCCTGCTGCCGAACTGGCGGCGTTACAGCTCAAGGCCGGGCGCGGGATATTCGGCATTGAAATGAAAATAGTCGATGCCAATGGCAAGGAGTTGCCGTGGGATGGTGTTGCCTTTGGTGCGTTGAAGGTTCGGGGCTCGTGGGTGGCCAGCGGTTATTTCGGGCTCGATGATAATTCTGATACGCATGATGCATCCGGCTGGTTCGGCACAGGAGATGTAGCAACCATTGACCCGGACGGGTTCATGAACATTACCGACCGAACCAAGGACGTGATCAAATCCGGCGGTGAGTGGATCAGCTCCATCGCGTTGGAGAATATTGCCATGGGTCACCCGCAGGTGGCAGAAGCAGCTGTGATCGGCATTGCACACTCGAAGTGGACTGAACGGCCGTTGCTGGTCATTGTTGCCAGGGAAGGGGAGCCACCCACCAGGCAGGAGATGCTTGCTCTGTTTGAAGGCAGGATTGCGAGTTGGTGGACGCCTGATGACGTAGTGTTCGTCGATGAGCTACCGCACACGGCAACAGGAAAAGTTCGCAAAGCGACATTGCGTGAGCAGTTTGCTGCCTACACATTGCCGGAAACCAGCACTGATGGCTGACGAGCCACTATGGGTTCCTGATAGTGACAGAGTCGCTGCAACCGGCTTGGAAAAGTTCATGTCCTTTTCCGGCCAGCGGCTGGAAAGGGACTTCCCCGACTACCAATCTTTATATAGCTGGTCCCTGGAAGCTCCGGCATCCTTTTGGTCGCTTTTTGCAGAGTACGCGGATATCCGTTTCCATCAGTCCGCCGATGAAGTGTTGGTGGATGGTGATCGAATGCCGGGTGCCCGATGGTTCGCCGGAGCCCGCCTCAATTTCGCGGAAAACCTGTTGCGCCGTCGTGATGACCATCCGGCAATTATTTTTCGTGATGAATCGGGGATGCGGATCGAACTGAGCCATGCGGAGCTGTATCGCTCAGTGGCTGCATTGGCCGGTGGTTTGCGTGGTATGGGTGTCGGTACGGGTGACCGGGTTGCCGGGTTCATGCCCAATCATCCACAAACTGTTATTGCCATGCTGGCGACCACCAGCATCGGGGCGATCTGGTCATCCTGTTCACCTGATTTCGGGCTGAACGGTGTGCTGGACCGCTTTGGTCAGATTCGCCCTAAAGTTTTGTTTTCGGCGGATGGTTATCGATACGGCGGGAAGCAGTTCGACTCCCGGCCGGTGATCACAGAGCTTGCAAGCAAGATCCCGGAACTTGAGCAGATCGTGGTAGTGCCATTCCTCGAAGAAAGACCGGATCTTTCCGGTATTGCCAGGGCTGCGCATCTGGAGGATTTCGTCAGTGATGATACGGAAGTGATTTTTGCATCACTGCCGTTTGATCATCCTGTATACATTCTCTACTCATCGGGTACCACCGGTGTGCCGAAGTGTATTATCCATGGCGCGGGTGGGACACTGATCCAGCATTTGAAAGAGCATATGCTGCACACTGATCTATCGCCCGAAGACCGGTTATTCTATTTCACGACCTGTGGCTGGATGATGTGGAACTGGCTGGTCAGCGGGCTGGGCTCCGGTGCCACCATTGTGCTTTTCGACGGCTCTCCTTTTTATCCCTCCAGTGCCGCGCTGTGGGAGTTACTCGAAGAAGAACAGATCACAGTTTTTGGAACGGGTGCGAAATATCTTGCCGCTGTTGAAAAGTCCGGCTTTCGACCGGCAGATACCTGTGATCTGGGTTCGGTTCGAACGATTCTTTCTACCGGGTCGCCTCTGGCGCCGGAGCAGTATGAGTTTGTTTATTCGGCAGTGAAGCAGGATGTACTGCTGGCTTCTATTGCCGGTGGTACCGATCTGATTTCCTGTTTTGCGCTGGGTAATCCGATTTTGCCGGTTTATGGCGGTGAGATTCAGTGTTCGGGCCTGGGTATGGCAGTCGAGATTTATGATGATGATGGAAACTCCCTGTCTGAAGGCAGGGGTGAGCTGGTCTGCACCCAGCCCTTTCCGTCAATGCCGGTCGGGTTTTGGAATGATGCTGATGGCCGGCGCTACCATGAAGCTTACTTCGCGCGATTCCCAAATACCTGGGCCCACGGGGACTATGCGGAGCTGACGCCTCATGGTGGTTTGGTGATTCATGGCCGTTCTGATGCAGTGCTGAATCCCGGTGGTGTGCGAATTGGTACGGCAGAGATCTATCGGCAGGTAGAGAAACTGGATGAGGTATTGGAGAGCATTGCCGTAGGGCAGGACTGGAAGGACGATACGCGGGTCGTTCTGTTCGTTGTGCTGAGAGACGATGTGCTTCTGAATGAAGCAATGGAAAAACGGATCCGCAGCATTATTCGCGAGCATGCGACGCCGCGTCATGTCCCGGCTAAAATACTGGCGGTCAGGGCAATCCCGAGAACCATCAGCGGCAAGATTGTCGAGTTGGCGGTGCGTTCTGTGATTCATGGCGAGTCGGTAAAAAACACCGATGCGCTTGCCAACCCGGAAGCGCTGGAATATTTTAGGGGCAGGCCTGAATTACAGGAAGACTGAGTTCTGGAGTACAGAATGATGGGGTGCCCCGGCAATGTCCGCTG
>JAJRUG010000138.1 GCA_024277915.1 Gammaproteobacteria bacterium | reverse complement strand
GGCCTTCACGCTGTACTGCGATGACGCTGCCCGGTTTGACAGACCCAGCCTGTTCTGCCGTTATCTCATTGCTCGGTACTTGCGCCTGCCAGACCCGCAAACGTTTTCCCTGCCATTGTGTTTCGGCTACCGGCCAGGGGTTGAATGCACGTACCTGTCGGTCGAGCTCAGCCGCGCTACGCTGCCAGTCCAGTTTCGCCTCGTCCTTGGCGAGCTTGTCGGCATAACAGGCCTGCTCATCTTGCTGTGCAACTGCCTGCACTGAACCCGACTGGATCTGTGCCAGCGTTGCCAGTAACGCATCTACACCCAGTGTAGCGAGCCGGTCATGCAATGTGCTGCCAGTGTCGGAAGTGCTAATCGGTGTTTTTACGCTGTAAAGCATCGCGCCAGTATCCAGCCCCTTGTCCATTTGCATTATCGTCACGCCGGATTCTTCATCACCCGCCAATATCGCGCGCTGTATCGGTGCCGCGCCACGCCAGCGTGGTAACAGCGAGGCATGGATGTTGATACAACCCAGTGCGGGGGCCTGTAATACTGCTTCTGGCAGTATCAGGCCGTAAGCCACCACCACCATGAGGTCTGCTCCATAGGCCTTGAGTGTTTCCTGGCAGTCCAGGTCTCTGAGGCTCTGAGGCTGCTCCACCGGCAGCTTGTGCTGTAGCGCAAACTGCTTGACCGGGCTACCGGTAAGCTGGCGCCCGCGGCCTGCTGGTCGATCGGGTTGCGTATAAACAGCGAGCACCTGATGGGGGGATTTGACCAACGCATCCAGTGCGGCGACTGAAAAGTCCGGTGTGCCGGCAAAGACAATTTTAAGACCTTTTGACATGCGCTGATCCTGGTGGTGAAGTCAGAGCGCTACACGCGCATGTTTTTCAAGTTTTTTACGAATCCGGTTACGCTTTAGCTGTGAAAGGTAATCGACAAAAAGCTTGCCTTCCAGATGATCAATTTCATGCTGAATACAAACTGCCAGCAGCCCATCTACTTCCTGCTCAAAGAAGTTGCCATCACGGTCCTGCGCCCGAACACGTATCGATTCGGCTCGTATAACCGACTCATAATAACCGGGTACCGACAAACAGCCTTCCTCGGTTTCTTCTTCACCTTGCATTTCGAGTAGTTCAGGGTTTATCAAACAAAGTGGCTCGGTTTTATCTTCGGATATGTCAATAACCACTATTCTTTTGTGGATATCTACCTGCGTAGCGGCCAGACCAATGCCGGGTGCCTGATACATGGTCTCGAACATATCATCGACTATCTGACGTATTTCGCTATCAACTTCATCAACGAAAATCGCCTTATTTCGCAATCGTTTGTCCGGATAATGAAGAATTTCCAGTATTGCCATGTGAAATGTTGCCCAATTTGGCAAAAATTAGTGTAATTTTTTACATTGTTCAGCTAAAGTAATGATGATACAGGAATATAGTAAATAAAAATACGCTTTGAGCCACGCTGAATTTTGGCTACACTCATGAAATGCATCACACAATGTCTGTAGATCGCAAGGGAATCTTATGTACAAAAACAAGTTTCTGGCAATACTGTTCACCCTGCTCATAAGCACTTATGGTAATTTGTTCGCAGAATCGGATTCATCACTAAGAGCCGATCACCCGGATAGTTATCTGGTCGTCCAGGGCGACACTCTCTGGGATATCTCGGGAAGGTTTCTGACCGATCCCTGGCGCTGGCCAAACATCTGGTATGCCAACCCGCAGGTCGAGAACCCGCATCTGATTTATCCAGGAGATACTTTACGACTGGTTTATATTGAAGGTCAGCCCCGAATCATGGTAGAACGCGGCCGTCAGACCTTTAAGCTCTCCCCGAAGAGCCGAACCACTATGCTGAACAAGGCAATACCTACTATTCCGCTGAGTGCAATTAAACCCTTCCTGACCAAGCCCGAGATTGTTGATCTGGAAACCCTGAATACAGCACCGTATATCCTCGACAACAAGGGCGAGCATCTGGCGACTGCCAATCGCGACAAAATCTATGTACGCGGAATCACCGACGCAGAACGCGGGCAAGGCTATTCAATCGTTCGGCGCGGCGAAGAATACGTTGATCCGAAATCTGGAGAAATACTCGGTTACGAGGCCACTTACGTAGGTGAATCTGTGCTGAAGCTAAACGGTGATCCAGCCTCACTTATAATATCCTCTAGTAACCGCGAAGTACTCAAGGGAGACTTGCTGCTGCCCAGCACAGACACTGTCTATGATTCTCACTTCTTCCCGCGTCCTCCCGAAAATCAGGTTGAGGGACAGATTTTGTCGGTCATGGATGGGGTCAGCCAGGTCGGCCTGTATAACGTAGTGGTAATCAACCTTGGCACCCAGGATGGCATGGAATCTGGAAACGTACTGGATATATACCAAATGGGTAAAACCGTTAAAGACCATTTCTCTGGTAATCGTGACGATGTGAAACTGCCCGATGAACGCGCCGGCGTGCTAATGGTATTCCGTACATTCGAAAAATTAAGTTACGGACTGGTTATGTATGCTGAACGCAATATGCATGTTCTCGATATAGTCCGTACCCCGCAGTATTAACTAAATGACTATGCAGCCCGGACCCTGTGATACGAGCAGGGCCGGGTCGCCATTCAACACTGCTACCGAGCGATGGATACGCCAACCGATAACTCAACTGTACAGACCAGCCAGTCCATACTGACTGACTGGTTAGCCCTCTACCACACCTCCGGTATTGGTAACCGCTGTTTTCATACACTGCTTGACACCTTCGGCACCCCAGCCAGGGCCAGACAGGCCGACACCCGCCAATTACAGGAAGCCGGGTTAAAAGCTACGCAAATCGAAGCACTACGCTCTGACTCCAGACAGGCTATCGAAACCGACCTGCACTGGGCCGAACAACCAGACCACCATATCCTGTGCCTGACGGACAAACGATATCCGGTGATGCTGCGCCAGATAGCAGACCCCCCGCCAATACTGTATGCACGCGGAAACATCGATTGCTTGCAACAGCTCCAGATTGCGATGGTTGGCAGCAGAAACCCGACCCAGCCCGGCCTGGAAATGACCCGGCAGTTTGCCACACACCTGTCCCGCTGCGGCTTGCTTATCTGTAGCGGCATGGCCCTGGGCATTGATGCCGCTGCGCACCAGAGTGCTCTGGCAGCAGGCCAGGCGACAGTCGCGGTAATGGGAACCGGGCTTAACCGCGTGTACCCGGCGCGCCATCGCGAACTGGCACACCAGATTGCCGAACAGGGTGTACTGGTTTCCGAATTCCCCCCGGACACCGGACCACAACAGAATCACTTTCCACGACGCAACCGGATTATCAGTGGCCTGTCGCTGGGCGTAGTGGTGATGGAGGCCGCTTTACGCAGTGGCTCGCTGACCACCGCCCGGCATGCAATGGAGCAGGGGCGTGAGGTGTTCGCGATTCCCGGTTCAATTAATAACCCCCTCGCACGCGGCTGCCATCGTCTCATCCGCGAAGGAGCCAAACTGGTCGAAACAGCGGAAGATATTCTCGAAGAGCTGGGCGAACTGGCGCGCAGCCAGCTATTGCTTGAAAATGAACACGGAAATGATGATAATTCTTTTGAAATACAAACAGATATAGATAATACTGGTGATCAGGATTATGATCGGCTGCTGTCCGCACTGGCCTACGACCCCGCCTCTATAGACACGCTGGTGATGCGTTGCGGATTGACGGCGGAAGAAGTTTCCTCCATGCTGCTGATCCTGGAGCTTCAAGGCCACGTTACCACGGCACCGGGTGGGTGTTTTGTCAGGGTTAAGCATGAAAGAAACAATACTTGATGTATTAATGTATTTATTACAATCGTACATAGATGGAGACCACGATCGGGAGAATGAGCCCGAACGTGACCAGCTCAGCCTGGAATTGCTGGAAGCCGGCTTTCCGCAAGATGAAATCAACAAGGCCTTCATCTGGCTGGACGGACTGGCAGCCCAGCATGGCCAGATAACAGCCAGCGCCCCGGCGCCACAGTCTATCCGCCTGTACCACGATAACGAACAACAGCGTATGGGCATGGAGAGCCAGGGCTATTTACTGTATCTGGAACAGACCGGTGTTATTTCAGCCATCACGCGTGAGCTGATCATAGATCGTGTCATGGCGCTGGATGATGAAGAAGTTGATCTTGAAAGGCTAAAATGGGTTACTCTGATGGTACTGTTTAATCAGCCAGAGCAGGAATATACCTTCGAGTGGATAGAGAATATGGTCTTTGAACAGGATGCAGAATACCTGCATTAAGAACGCAACCGATTGATATAAAACCATGAGCAAAAATCTGGTCATTGTCGAATCACCGGCAAAGTGTAAAACCATCAAAAAATATCTGGGCAAGGGCTTCGATGTTCTCGCCTCGTATGGTCATGTGCGCGATCTGATTCCCAAAGAAGGTGCAGTCGATACCGCCAATGATTTCGCGATGAAATACAATATCATCGAGAAAAACAGCAAGCATGTCGATGCAATCAAAAAAGCGCTCAAAAAGGCCGACACCCTGTACCTCGCAACTGACCCGGATCGTGAAGGCGAGGCGATCTCATGGCATCTGTCCGAACTGCTGCGTGAGCAGGGACTGCTCAAGGACAAGAAGGTTGAGCGTGTTATATTTCATGAAATCACCAAACGCGCCATCCTAGAGGCAATGAAAAATCCGCGCTCACTGTCGAATGAAATGGTCGAGGCACAACAGGCAAGACGGGCGCTGGATTATCTGGTTGGATTCAACCTGTCGCCATTACTGTGGAAAAAGATTCGCCGCGGCCTGTCTGCCGGTCGCGTACAAAGCCCTGCTTTAAGACTAATCGTCGAACGTGAACAGGAAATCGAAAAATTCAAGGCGCGTGAATACTGGACCATAGAAGCCGACGTCGCCAGTCAGGGCCAGAATTTTACCAGCAAACTGACTCACTACAAGAATGACAAACTCAGTCAGTTCAGTATCAATAATCAGGATCTGGCAGATGAGTGCGAAGACACCCTGATCAAGTCTTCAGCCGGCAAGCTGACCATACGCAAAATAGAAAAGAAAAAGCGTAAGCGCAACCCGGCACCGCCATTTATCACCTCCACGCTCCAGCAGGAGGCCGCGCGCAAACTGGGCTTTACTGCCCAGCGTACCATGCGCGTTGCCCAGCAACTGTACGAAGGATTTGATATCGGCGGCAGCACAGTCGGCCTGATCAGCTATATGCGTACCGATTCGGTCAATCTGGCAACCGAGGCACTCGATGATATTCGTGCCCTGATCGCAGAACGTTTTGGCAATGCTAACGTGCGCAGTCAACCGCGCACCTACAAAACCAAGGCCAAGAACGCCCAGGAGGCGCACGAGGCAATACGCCCGACATCCGCAGAGCGGGTGCCTGAGTCGATCAAGGAGTTCCTGAGCAAGGACCAGTACAAACTCTACAACATCATCTGGAAGCGTACCATCGCCTGCCAGATGATCCATGCCACCATACACACCGTTGCAGTTGATATGAGCCCGGCTGATACCACCGAGCACATGTTCCGCGCCAATGGCTCGACTATTGCAACGCCTGGTTTTATGGCCGTTTATCAGGAAAGTGTAGACGATGCCAAGGCCGGTGATGATGACCAGAACCGTCTGTTACCACCCTTGCTGGAAGGCGAGCAACTTGACCTGATCAAAATCAGG
>JAJRUG010000137.1 GCA_024277915.1 Gammaproteobacteria bacterium | reverse complement strand
TGAATCTGAGTGTCCAGCTCAAGTTGCAGTTGGTCAAATGCCTCGCCAATATCTTCCGGTGTCCTGTAGGACCGGTAGATTTCATTGATACGCTTTTCAAAATCGACGCCGGACTCAAGGGCACCCAGCACCTCGTCCGATGCACCGAAGACCCCGTTGAACAAATGGAATTTTTCCGACAATAATTCAAAGACGCGCTGATCGGCGGCATTCTTGCGATTCAGGAAGTTGATCACCACGACATCGAACTTCTGGCCGTAGCGGTGGCAACGGCCAATACGCTGCTCAATGCGCTGCGGGTTCCAGGGCAAATCATAGTTCACCAGCAGGCTACAGAATTGCAGGTTAATACCTTCGGCGCCGGATTCGGTGGCGATCATTATGGGTTTGTGATCCCGAAATTCCTCAATGAGGGCAGAGCGCACATCGACAGACTTTGATTCGGTAACAATATCCTGTTCTTCGTGCCGTTGCAGCCAGTTGCGATAGATCGCCATTGAATCAGGGTCATTGTTGGTTCCACTGAGCGTGACTACCAAGTCACGGTAGCCGTTAGCCTCCAGCAGCTCTTTCAGGTAGCGCTGGGTACGACGAGATTCAGTGAAGATCAACGCCTTGCGCGCCGCCCCCAATTCGTCCAGTTTTACGAACCCGGATTTCAATGCGACAAGTAGAGCCTCGCCTTTGGCGTTGGTTGTAATAGATTCCGCAAGGCGCTTGAAATGTATGAGTTCATTCGCCTCTGCTTTAATCTCCTCACGGGCGCGGGCCAGTTCCTCGGCATCTGATAGTTTGTCACCTGTCTCTTCGATTGCATCATTGTTGGCATTCCACTCATCCCGGGTTTCATTCAACACATCATAGTCATCGCCAATATTTGCCTCATTGGCCGCGTCCTGTTCTGCAGTATCCAACTTCCGCATCAGCCTGTTGGCCATACTTTCCAGGGTGATGGCAATCGCAAAGGATGAAGAAGCTAGAATCTTGCGCAACACCAAGGTCATTAGTGAGCGTTGCCCAGCTGGCAGAGCATAAGAATCCTGGCGCTGCAGGTAGGCCGATACGGCTTCGTAAAGTTTGTGTTCCTCGTCAGTCGGCGTGAAGTCCTGTGTAATGGATATACGGCTTGTATAGCGGATATACTCCAGTACCTGCCGACGTAATGTGCGCTGGCAGATCGGTTGTATCCGCTCACGTAGCAGCAGGAACTCGGCGGCGCTCACATCACCCGCCTTACGAGAAAACTCAGTTCGAAAATAAGCCTCGCTACCAAACACATGGGGATCGATAAAACTCACCAGACCAAACAGTTCCATCAGGGAATTCTGAAGCGGGGTGGCCGTCAGCAATATCTTTGGCATGCCCTCGATTGCATCACGGATAATGCGGGCAATCTTGTTGTCTTTCCGGTAAACATTGCGCAGCCGGTGGGCCTCATCGAGCACCACCAAATCCCAAAGGGTGCGCTGCACGTACTCGCTCTTGTTCTTGGCAAAGTGGTAGGAACACAAGACGATCTGATCAGGCTGCTCGAAGGGATTGAGAACACCCGCATTAAGTTGCTGGTTGAAGTTTTTTGACTCCAGGATGATGGAATCGATGAAAAACTTCTCTGACAGCTCGCGCTTCCATTGTTCGCGCAGAGCCGCCGGCAGAATAATCAGTATGCGTCGTTTTCTCTCGGCCCATAGCTGGCTCAGGACGAGACCTGCTTCTATGGTCTTACCCAGGCCAACTTCGTCTGCAAGAATTGCCCCTCGCGACAAGGGAGACCGAAAGGCAAACAATGCCGCCTCAATCTGATGCGGATTGAGATCGATGGTTGCGTTAAACAGCGACTGCGCCAGTTTACTTAGCTTCTCTGATGAGCAGCGCTTTGTAAGTTCATGCGCGTAATAACACGAGTGATATTGTGTGCTCAAAGCTTGCCCTCAATAAACACTAAAGTGCCCTAGATTTTACATTCCGCACCAATCCTCGTCCATGCGATAGTTGGGATTATCCTTGATTGGTTGGTTACCGCCTAGCCCTCAGAACCTTATCGTTGCGCTCAGCACTTAGAACGACGGAGACCAAAATAATCAATCTCCGCCACGTAAAATATTTCACCTGCTTTAAGGAAATATCTTGAAACCACAGTCGCTTTTCGGGACTGGCGGCGCTAGTCAGCGAAGACGTCTGCGAAATTGCAGTCAACCGCGTTGCCGGACTTGAAACACAAGATATTGTCTACCCCACTGGCCCGCGTGTCATCGGTCCGGAAGATCTGGCGTGAGGGGGATTCATAGCGAAGCACAGTGGTCGGCTTGGGTAATTTGTGCCGGGTGCTTGCCGAAATGATCACAAACTGCGGGTCAACCGCCGCAATATATTCGTGCGTACTGGCGGTTTCACTCCCGTGATGCGGTACTTTCAGCACATCGGCCTTCAATGTGCCCGGATGGCTTTGCTCCAGGGCCAGTAATTTTTCTTCCACGTATTTAGGTACTACACCGGGGTCCATCGCCGCGCGCTTTTTGCCGTTGGCATCCCCGGCAAATAGAAACCGGACACCCTCGACCTCGACCAACAGGACGATCGAGGCATTATTGATTTTGTAGGAACAGCTCCCGGTTTTGGGCGCCTTGTTGGAGTGCAGCAGTGTAAAGGTCACCCCCGGCAGCGTGTTGACCGTAAACGGCTGTGGTGTCCCGGACACATCGGCCGGTACATGGTGGTCTTCCAGTGGCCGAAGAAAACTGCCACTTGGTACCACCTGCTCAACATCGTTCACAAAGGCCAGGTAGCTTTGCCGGCCACCATTGTCCACACCATTGCAATCCCGGTCATAGCCGGGGTCCCAGTACTCCAGAACCGAAAACGGGTCATCGCGTACACCATCGAATCCCAATACCCGGCGCAAACCTTTCCAGTGATCAGCATCGCCGTGGGTCACTATTACCAACTCAATCGGACCATCGATGATGTCATGCTCATTGAGGTATTCGTTTAAAACGCGTGTCGAGTCCCCTCCGTCGATGATGATTTCCAGGTCGCCCTTATCGATGATCGCGGCGTCACCGGTCCCGACATCGATAAAATGGACAGTAAAGGGGCTCGACTCCGATGGGCTGGCGGGGCCTGGTATAACCTCAGTCCATCGTTTACTGACAAAACCGGGTTGACCGTTCGGGAGTCTGAGCTGATGCCAACGTGGCACAGAACTCGTGTAATCAAGCTGGTCACCGGGACGCAGTTCTCCGATTTTCGGGCTGTCAGATGATGCGGATTGTCGGATATTGACAAAATTCTGTACCGTGTCCTTCGTAATCACATTTTCCGCGTTGGTCGGGTTCACCACGGCGAGGGCCAACATCAGCATCCCAATGCCCTGAAACCTCAATCGGACAGTTCGCTTCAGCATCGCTCTACTCTCTCCGGTATAAGGATCTGCCTATCTGTTAAATGCCCTACTCCATGAACCACAAGGCGCTATTACACCACTGCCTTCAGCGGCCCTAAATGTAAAGCGTTGCGTGATACACCGTCAACCTGGTTGCCGTTCTGAGCACGCTTCGAGTCTCTCGGAAAGCTCATTACGCAAGATCTGTATGGATAAAGGCGCCTCGATGCCTACTCGCGCCTGGTTACCCTTGATACCAAGCACGGCGACGTCGATACCACCCTCCGCAAATAATTCGCCGACCGTGGTATCGGGGTCAATATTCTCAGCAAGATTCAGTTTGATCGATTCGCCAATGCGGCGGGTCAGTATTAGCATGATGGCCTCCTTGCCATGTATGGGGAACGCAAGTCTGCCTCTTTATAGAACTGTTTTCCAGCCTTAGTCATTTCAAACTATGTCATAACCCCAAAAGGGTGATTCCTGCCGCTCCGATTTCCATTTGGCTGCTGTTTTTTATCGCGTTGCCGCGCAGGTTTGACTTTTTTAGCGATTAAACCCCGGTTATCTGGATGGCACTCGAAGTCGACAGTTGAGCCGACCTTTAAATACTGACAGTTAACAAGATCCGCTTTGCGCACCATTACATCTGGGCCAGTTCCATTATCAAGAAAACCATGGCTCTTTTCTCGGAACCACTTTTTAACTACCGCTTGCAAATTTACACCTCCGTATTCGTAATCTCATAATCTATAGCTTTTATTCCAATCAATATTCAGTGCTGTATTGTCCGTCTTCGGAAACTCGGAAGTACAGCGCAATTGAAAACGGCTCCGAAGGGCCGTCACTAGTACCACTACTTTAACAGTTATGCCGCTTCTTGTGCCTCGCCATGCCTACCAGACCCAGCAGGCCGGAGCCGAAGAGATAGAGAGCAGGTGGCAGGGGAACGGACGACAGCGAATCAACATATCTATACGGAGCAATTCCATCAGATGCGTAGAGTATAACGTCACCACCAGGCCCAACCGAACTAGATACTAACTCAGTAATTGTGCCTACCGGAAATCCACCGCCAGTAATCTGGGCTGGAAGTAGTTCCCATGTACCTCCATCATCGATGCTTTTGAAGATACTAATCGAATCGCTGTTAGAATCTAACCCAGCAAAATACACAAGCCCGTCTAT
>JAJRUG010000136.1 GCA_024277915.1 Gammaproteobacteria bacterium | reverse complement strand
CATCCTGTTTGGTTTTCACCAGCTGCCGTTAACGCCGGTGCAGATTCTGTGGGTGAATATGGTGACGGCGGTTACCCTGGCGCTGTCGCTGGCATTTGAACCGCCAGAACCGAACATCATGCGGCGCCCGCCACGCGATGCCAGTGAACCGTTGCTTACCTCTTACCTTGTCTGGCGGGTTGTATTTGTCTCCATTATCCTGATGGTCGGAACATTTGGTCTTTTCCGTTGGGAGATGGAGCAAGGAGTCAGTATCGAGCATGCGCGAACGGTCGCCGCGAACACACTGATCATGTTCGAGATATTTTATTTGTTCAATTCACGTTATATCTCCGCCCCGGTATTCAACCGGGCCGGGTTAACCGGTAACCGTTATGTGCTGATCGCGATTGGCGTGCTCATCCTGCTCCAGCTGGGCTTTACCTATCTTGCGCCCATGCAGTCTTTATTCGGCACGACAGACATCGGCTTCGATATATGGCTGCGCATACTGCTCGTTGCCTCCTCGGTATTGTTCCTGGTCGAGCTGGAGAAATATTTTGTCCGGCGCATGCCGGGCAGCTGACATATACCGACCGTCCCGTTGTGAATGTGCTGCCGGGGAGACATGTTGCTGAAACCGGTTGATGCAAGCCCGCATTTTTCCCTCCTTGACTATTTCATCCCCGGGTCTGTAACAGACTCCTGTTCGCTAGCTGACCAGCAGCCCCGTAAACTGTTCGCTGATGTAATCGATAAACAGCCGTACCTTGGCCTGCTGGTAGCGACGGTTCTGAAAGACCGCGTAGATACCGGCGCTGCCGCAATTATAATCCGGCAACAGTTGTACCAGGCGTCCGGCCTTTATGTCATCCGCAACCAGAAAATCCGACAATGCTGCCAGACCGGTTCCGTTCAACAGGAATGCGCGCACGGCATCAGCGTTGTTGGTTTTTACCTTGCCCTTGATCTGGATTCGCTTCTCTATCTTGTTTTTGACAAAGGTCCAGTGGTACGGCGTTGGCAGCAGGGAAAATATGATCCAGTCGTGATCGACTAGCTGCTCGGGGCTTTCCGGTTTTTCCCTGCATTCAAGGTAATCAGGTGATGCGCACAATAGCCGCGGCGACTCCGCGATTTTTCTCGCCAGAAGCATTGAGTCTTTAAGCCATCCCACACGGATTCCCACATCAATCCCCGACTCGACCATATCCACTACCCGGTCTTCCAGCAACAGGTCGATGTTCAGGGACCGGTGTTGTTGAACAAAGTCGGCCAACAGGGGGGCGATAAACTGTTTCCCCAGAACGATCGGGCTGGATACCCTGAGTGTGCCGGAGATCTGGTCCTGCAGTGTGCTGATGCGACGGGTTACTTCTTCCGCCTCGGCGACAATGCGTGCACAGCCCTGATAGTAAGTCTCTCCGATTTCGGTCAGGTTCAGACTGCGCGTGGTGCGATTCAGCAAGCGCACGCCGACACTTTTCTCCAGCAGTGTGATGTGACGGCTGACAGCGGACTTTGCAATACCAAGCCGTTGCGCCGCTGCTGAAAAACTTTTTGCCTCTACCACATGAGAAAAAATTACCATCCGTCTAAGGTCATCCATGATGCTTTCGGCCATCCCCCCGAATTGTTCCAAATACTAGAACACATATTTATCAACTATGTGCATTGTTGTTATGTGTTTGTGATTCTAGAATGCTGCGCCATGTGAAGCAAATGCTTCATGGTGATTTCTCATAATCAGGCATGACTAATAAATATAAAGAGGTTTGAAATGACCCGGGCAAGTAAAGCGATGCGATTCTTTTTCTTCAACGCCGCCGCCCTGATTCTTGTGGGTATCTGGTTGACAGGTATTGATAAAGTGCACTGGTTTGCCTATGCAGTACCTGCATTCTTCCTGTTTGCCGCAGCAATCGGGATATGCCCCGGGCTGATCATGGCGCAGAAAATCTTTGGCAAGGAATGACACTGTGTTAAATGTCACACACAATTTATCGTGCGTGCATATAATGTCGCCACTGGAAGACAGTTTGTATGAATGGTGACAATACCGGTATGGCACAGGGCTGCCGGCAATATCTTTTACGGCATGTTAAGGAAACAAGTCATGGAAGATGACTATCCGGTGATACCCGCTATATTTCGTTTCCAGGGATGTGCGGACTGCACGGGTGGCAACGCACAACGTGGTCGCGGCTCGTGCTGCGCAGCTTCCTTTTACCAGGCAATGCATCGGAGCGCCGCATGAGTTGTCTGCCTGAGAGTCTGCCCGATGTCTTCGACCTGAGATCTGCGCTGCAGTTGCTTGAATCCAGGCCTGGACAGCTTATCGTGACCCGTGAGCCGGTAGATGCAAGCGCCGAGCTTGCAGGTGTCTATAAGCGGGTAGGGGCAGGCACGCCGGTCGCACCGCCAACCCGTATCGGCCCGGCAATGATGTTTGAACAGGTAAAGGGTTTTGATGTCCGGGTTCTGACGGGCGTCCTTGCCAGCCGTGAACGTACGGCGATGCTGGTCAATTCCAGCGTGGAGCGATTGCCGTTCGACTTACTGGAGGCATTGAAAAATCCCGTTGCTCCGGTGTCTGTACCGGCGTCCCTGGCCCCGTGCCAGCAGCGCATTCACCGCGCGCCATTAGATATAAGAGAACTGCTGCCCGCTCCCACGAATACGCTCAGCGACGCGGGGCCCTATTTTAATATGGGCCTGATACGGGCCGAAGATCCGGAAACCGGTGAGGCTGATGTTACTATTCATCGCCTGTGCATACAGGGGCCTGACCTGTTAAGCGTGTTTTTCGTTCCCGGTCGTCACATCGACCAGTTCCGGATCAAGGCTGAGCAGTCTGGAAAGCCGTTACCCGTATCGATTAACATGGGTCTCGATCCGGCAATCTATCTCAGCGCCTGTTTCGAACCACCGACAACCCCCATCGGCTTTGATGAACTCACCATTGCCGGCGGTTTGCGTAACCGCGCTGTGGAGCTGGTGGATTGTGTATCGGTAGACGCAAAGGCGATCGCCCGCGCGGAGATAGTCATTGAGGGTGAAATCCTGCCGGGCGAGAGAATCCGTGAAGACATAAATACCGGTACCGGCTATGCCATGCCCGAATTCCCGGGCTATCTCGGTGCGGCCCAGGCAGAACTGCCGGTTATACGTGTGACCGCGGTGACGCATCGTCACAACCCCATATTACAAACCATCATCGGTCCCGGTGAAGAGCACGTCAATCTTGCGGGAATACCCACGGAAGCCAGCATACTGCGGCTTGTCGAGAACAGCATGCCGGGTCGCTTGATCAATGTTTATGCACACTCCGCCGGTGGCGGGAAATACCTTGCGATCATGCAGTTCTACAAGGCATCAATACGTGATGAAGGGAGGCAGAGGCAGGCGGCGTTGACCGCGTTTGCGGCGTTTTCAGAACTGAAGCATGTGATCCTGGTCGACGAGGATGTGAATATATTTGATAGTAATGATGTGCTGTGGGCCATGACCACACGTTACCAGGGTGATGTCAGCACCGTATTTATCCCCGGTGTGCGCTGCCACCCCCTTGATCCTTCGCAGTCACCGGATTTCAGTCCGACTATTTCGGCAGAGGGCGTGTCCTGCAAGACGATTTTCGATTGCACAGTACCCTACAATCTGCGTGAGCGCTTTCAAAGGGCGAGGTTTGAGGATGTGGATATTGAAAAATTCGTGCCGCCGGGATGGTTTGGCTAGCTCTTGCGCCTGGAAGGTGCGGCTTTTAATAAAAACAGGTCTGGAGGGGGAAGGGGATGTTTTTCTGGCTGGTGTTGGTACCTACGGTGGTGTCCGAGTGCCTTGAATCAAGGCGCTTCACCGGCCGTTGCTGATTAGTAACTGCCTGTCCCGGGAACAAAAGAAGTAGATAGCCCCCTGGCCGGGCAAGGAGTTGTCGCGCGTGTAATTCAGAGGGTTTCTGTTCCAGCTGCAGGAGGCGTGGTCCGAAAGGTTGCGCCAGCTATGGAATGTCATTGCAGATAAATGGAGATAGCAAATGAACTTGTGTACATCGACTCTTTCCGGTTTTGATTTTCAGCAGTCGCTTGAAATTGCCGTTGCGTCTGAATGCAGTGGTATAGAGTTGCGGGTAGCTGACAGTTACCACAAGAGCCTTGGCGAGTTGGCAGAGTCAGGGGCATGCGTGGCAAAAACCGTCGGCGATACCGGGCTCAAACTCGCTGTCCTTAATTCATATATACCCATCGAGGACGCGCACGCGGTCGATACGTTGATTGATGTGGCCCGGGTCATGCAGGTGCCACAGGTCAGGGTAGTGTTGCCCCGGGCTGCCCGTGCAGCGGTGGCCAGTCAGGCCTGTATCAATGAAGGGATTCCTTCCTATCAAAGCCATCTTAAACCACACGAATTGATTAACAAGCTGAAGATATCCCTGCTCAGGGTTGAACAAAAGGCAGGTGAAGCGGGTGTACAGGTTCTCCTGGAGTTGCACTGGGGAACAGTAATGAGCAGTTTCAGTAGCGCATTTATGCTTGTACGTGACCTGGACCCGCAACATGTGGGCATTACTTTTGATCCGGCCAATATGATGGTCGAAGGAAAGGAGGACTGGGAATATGGGCTGGCACTGATCAGTGACTACATTGCCAACGTGCACGTAAAGAATGTGAGCTGGAAAGTTACCGATGAAGGGTGGACCTGGGAATGGGCCGCTATGCAGCAGGGCATGCTTGACTGGCCCTATCTGATCTTCCTCATGCATCAATGCAGCTATGAAGGCGACTGTGCCATAGAGGATTTCCGTGTTCCCTGTGACAACATGGAAAACGCGATTATGCATGTCAGGGATATACGCAAGACATACAAGGGAATGTGTGAGCGAAACAAATTATTCGATATCGGCAGATACGCAGCGCCATCGGAAATGTTAGCCACACTTTAATAGCTGATTTTACTTTAACTTAAAATAATATATTCAGGAGGTGGGTATGAAAAAAATAACAGGAGCTGCCGGGGGAGCATTCGGGCTGATGACATCAGTGGTTGTCGGTGCACTTCTCACGCCTGGTGGCGCGGCCTATGCCGGGAGTGACGTGACATTCCGCGACATGGCGAAGGAGCCGGGGAGCGGGATCACATACACACGTGGAGAGTCACCGCGCGATGCCCTGTTCGATGCATTAAAGGCACAGCCTGTACTTTTGTTCTCCGAGGCACCGTTGGTTCCGATGAAGTCGCATGGCGCACCCGGGGTGGTGATCTTTGATTACGACAATGACGGTGATCAGGATCTTTATGTCACTAACGGCCCTGGTGTGGCGAACTCACTGTACTCCAATCAGTTGCTTGAAACCGGCGTCCTGTCTTTCGTTGATGTTGCTGCCGACGCCGGTGTCGCGGCGGTTGATCTGGACAGCACCGGCGCCTGCTTCGGTGACATTGATAACGACGGGGACGAAGACCTCTATGTGCTGGGTACCGGCATGCCGAACCGCCTGTTCGAAAACGGTGGTGCAGGTGTTTTTATCGAAATCAGTTCGTCCAGCGCCACTGGTGGCGGTGATTTAAATCCCTCGGGCTGTTCAATGGGGGACGTAAACGGTGATGGACTGCTTGATATCGCCGTGGCGAATACCTGGAGCAGCTGGAACGATCGTGTCGAGATTTTTGACGCCTTTGGTGATATCGAACACAACCAGCTATTCGTCAATCGCGGCGGTAATCTGTTTGTGGATAAAAGTGAAACCTCGGGTATCCGCAATCTGGCCGGTTTTCCGGCCGAGCTTGAAGGTAGTGCCGGCATAACCTGGGCCATCGCCATGGTGGACTATGACCAGGATGGTGACATAGACATCGTGATGGTTGATGACCAGGGTGAAGTGCTGGATCCGGCGCACGGTGGCTTCGATCGCGGCATGATCCACTTAATGCAGAATGACGGCTCGGGAAAGTTTACGGACGTCAACGTCCAGGCCGGGATGAACCGGGTCGGGGCGTGGATGAGTCTTTCATTCGGCGACCTGGATTCCGACGGGAATATGGATATTTTCGTTACTAACCTGGGGGACTACATGTTTACGCTGGTGCCCCGTCCATTCCCCTATACGCTGGGCAGTTTCGCTTCACGCTGGTTTCTCGGGCAGACCGACGGCACTTTCACGGATCCGGGTGTAGGTTCTCTGGCTGCGACGCCCTTTGGCTGGGGGGGGATTATGGCGGATTATGATAACGATGGGGATACCGACATCATCTACCACGGTGGTCTCGATGTCGGACCGTTCGTGGAAGCTTCCAACCCGGGTGTAGTGCTCCAGAACGATGGACAGGCCGGTTTTCGCTATGACCTGAATGCCCTGGCGGGATCCACTAACCACGCGCGGCGGAAT
>JAJRUG010000135.1 GCA_024277915.1 Gammaproteobacteria bacterium | reverse complement strand
CCTCATCTATAAAGTCCCGGCTTACTGCTGGCCCCTCTTCTATATCAGCGATTATAGAAACCGGTACTAACTATGCACGGTACGTCGAAGAGGGTACGGGCAAACGCGGGCGGGTGTCGTTAACAAAAATACTGGCCTGGATACGCACAAAAGGCATCTCGCCACGGGACCCGAATACGAGCGACCGGCAACTGGCGTTTTTGATCCAACGATCAATTCTGGCCAAAGGCACCCCGGCACAGCCGTATATGCAACCCGCTTTGGATAAAAAACGTAAGCGAGTTGAGGATCTGATTAACCGAGGCGTCGAGGAAGGCATACAGGCGGCGTTTGGATGAGCACCATCGGCGACAAACTGAACACATTTAAAGATGCATTCGCGGCGGCTTATCCGTTGCGCATCGTTACCCGATCCTACGTACAGATTGAGGAGAGGTCCGAGGCTGATCTAAAAAAAGGCGTCTGGCAGATATTAAGCAAAGGCGTAACCGGCATTGAATCACCGGTGCAAATTGCTCTACTGGAAGGCGATCTGAGTTTTGTACTGAACGGCCAGATTTTGATTGACGAACAAAAAACAGGCGAAGAAGTAGAAGAGCAGGAACACCTGATGTTTGACGAAGTCGTCAATTTCTTGAAAAGCAAACCGGCAGGTTTGTGCAGCATCGATATCAAAGAGTTTCACCAAAGCATGCAGATAGATGCACCGCTGGGATGGGTTTTTATTTTACTGGAATGGTCCGATTTTGATTAACGAGAGGGTTAGATTATGACAACACGACACGGTCGTATGACACAATTATTATTACAGCGGGAAGTCACATTTCGGACGGCGCCGTCAGCAGCTGCTTTTGCCATGAAGTATGACACCGGCTTCGAATTCGGCAATAATGATGATCGGCAGGAAGATCCGACGATCAACAATGATCCCTTGATGGTAAAACAGGACGCCGGCGACCCGGTACCGACAGGCAGCCTGCCGGCGATACTTTGTTTAAACGATATCGGCCAATGGCTGGCCCTGCTCTGGGGTGCACCGGTGACAACCGGTGCGGGCCCATACACCCATACCTACACGCTCTCACTCAATGACCGGTTATCGGCGTTGCTGGAACTGGGCTATCTGGAGTCCGGCAGCGAGTTGTATGAGCGCTGGCTGGGAGTGATGGTGAATACCTTGTCCTGGAACGTACTGGAGGCAGCGCAGAGCATTAATGTCGGACTGATGGGCGCCATACAGGTGGATCCGAAGCCAGGCGCCGTGTTCGATGCCGCACCGACCGCTTACGCCAAAAACCGCGCCTGCTCGAAACAGGGCATCGTGGCTGATGTGATCGGCTCCAATACACTGGGCAATATTGTTGAGGCGTCCGTTGAGATCACCAACGATCTGGAGGGCCAGAGTTACGCTGATGGCCTGGCAGGGTTTGGGGATTTTATGCTCGGCCAGCCGGCGATCACCGGCACACTGCGCGGTGTATTCGACACGACCAGTAACAATCTGTTCGAACACGGCCAGCAGCAAACCTCCAAGGCCCTGATACTGCAAAGCAAAAACAAGGCCGGAGACGCCACGCTGACGCTGACCTGCCCCAATGTGGAGTTCTCCGAGCCGAAGCACAAGATTGAATCATCCAAGGGCCTGCACGTTACCGTCGACTATCGCGCCCATGCGGGCACCGCACCGACTATCGTGCTGGTCAACGGTATCGCCAGTTACTGATCTGTGACGGGTTTGTAACGCATTAGTCACTAATTTAAGAGGTCTATTATGAGCAAAACAGAAAAAGACGAGAAGAAGGTTGAGCCGGTCACCTTCCACGACGCCTGTTACCGGAGCCGTATCATCACCGTCGGCGATGACAAACTGCAGGTCAAAGACAGCCAGGTCACTGCCACCACTGCCGATCAAATCGATGCGCTGCGCAAAGACAGCGCCTTGACGGAGGTCAAATAAGATGCCGTTGATCCTCGGGAATATTATCAAGGCGCGGCACTGGAAGCAGACCAATATGACCCTGCATCTGTCGCCACTGTACGAAGACGACGAAAAGGCCTACCTGAAGGACACTACCAGCCGGGAGTTTAACGACGAGGGTCAGCTGATCAACATCCACCAGGATTATGATGCCTATTGTGAAAAGGTCGGCTTGCAGTGCATCAAGGGCTGGGAGGGAGAGGTTCCGGAAGACGAGAAGGGCAAAAAGCTGGAATGCAATGAGGAGAATATCAAGCGTTTCATGCGCGTCGGCCCGGCGCGTGAATTCGTCCTCAACGAAGTCAAGAGCCTGGATATGTTCCTGAAAACCGAGGTGGACGCAGCAAAAAACGCCTGACCGCCCTGGTAGCCTGGATCCGCCAGGGCGGACCGCAAGCACTGAAAGACCTGAATGAGTTGGGCTACGAGCCGGAAGAAGGCGATCTGCCGCCTCTACTGACCTGGGAGCTGCCACTGTGGAATTTATACTGCCAGCTCAAACACCAGGTGCGCATCGGCGTCACTGGTGTCTCCGCCGCCGGCGCCTCGCAGTTCGTGCCGGTCACCGTTGGCCTGGATCTGAATGTTTTTATCCCCATCATCGAACGCAAGGGCTGGCACCTGCCTATTACCCTGGATCTGCTCACCACCATTGAGGATGTGGCTTTTCATAATGAATTCACAGATTGAGGCTGGGAACCGCGTCCCGGCGCTCGTTTTCGCCTTTGGCAAATTAGATTTAAGCCGGTATCATCCCCGCAGGGAATCACTTACCTCATGGGAGAATCGGATCATGTTTGTTCAACAGTCCATAAGTGTTGGGAAACTCTTACTAAATGTACGTAACTATCGAATAGTTGCTCAGGATAGCCAGAAAGGCGCCCGCGACGCCATTATCTCCGAGCAAGGTAAAAAGCTGGTGGTACTCGCCAGGGACATCCTTCAAAACGGGCTAAGTCCTTTTGACCTTCCCATGGTCATCGATGCCGAAGACGGGAATGGCAATTTCATCATGATGGAGGGCAACCGCAGGTTGACAGCCATCCAGCTGGTGCTGGATCCGGAACTGGCCAGAAGTACTCCACGTCATGCAGCGTTCGTAAAGCTACACAAAAATCACATGGATGCTGTTCCCAAGGTGATTGCCTGTACCATTGCGCCCAACCGGGAAACGGCTATTTTGTGGGGGAACAGGAAACATGCCAGCGGACTGGAGGGCGCGGGTACGGAGCCCTGGACGACTATGGCAAAGGCGCGGGCCGACAAGGAACAAGGGTTGCCTACTCCGGCCCTGGATGTCGTGAATTTTGTACTGATGGATGAAGCGCTAGACACAAAAGTTCGACATAACCTGGAGGGCTCTGGGTTTAACCTGACTACACTCACACGCCTTATTACAACTAAGGAATTGCAAGATACCGCTGGTATGACGGTTGTGGGCGGCAAGATTCGGGCCAGCAAGAACAGGGCGTGGACAAAAGCAGTTCTGACAGATGTTGTATCCATCATATCGACAGGGAAGAAGGACAGCCATAAATGGACTGAAAGAGAAATTGATACCGAGGATAAGCGTAAAATCTTCGCGCATGAAATAGGGAAAGCGCATCCAAGAGCGAAAAAGGCTGCCAGTCAGTGGATAATTTCAGGCACACCAAAATCAGTACCGCCGGTTTCGAAGGGAGCCAAGAAGAAATCAACTCCTTCAACGGATGAGCAGACAAACCTTGTTCCCAAGCCCTATAAGCTATCGTTGCCGGCTGGAAAAATTAATGACATTTTCATCGAGTTGAAAAGGCTGGATGTGGTTGGGCACCGGCATGCGGTGTCTGTGTTGTTCCGCGTTTTCCTTGAAATCACACTGGATGAGTTCATCAAGAAACGTAAAATACAGCTTCCGAAAGACAAGCAGGGTCGCCTGATTGAGAAACTTGGCGTCAGACTGGATCGTGTGTTGAAGGAAATCCAAAAAACAGGTCTCCTGTCTGAGAAAGAATTAAAACCTATTAATGTGGCTATAAGTAACAAGGATGACCTGCTTGCGCCGGACACGTTAAACGCGTATGTGCACAGTTCACTGATGAACCCGGATCCACTGCAATTGAAGCTGAAATGGGCCAATGTCCAGCTCTTTATCGAAAGACTCTGGGGGGCTAAGTAAGAGCTGGCCAAGCGGTTTATCTTTTGCCATAATTGGTCAAAATATAAATACAGGACAGGCCTATGAGGTTCAATACTCCGTTACGCTATCCCGGTGGTAAAGGTAAGTTAATCGAGTTTATGAAGCTCGTGTTTGAGCAGAACGATTTACTTGATGGCAACTACGTTGAGGCCTACGCTGGCGGTGCGGCGATCGCGATGACCATGCTGGTTCATAGTTACGCATCGCGTGTCTATCTTAACGATCTCAATTCAAGTGTGTACGCGTTTTGGCGCTCTGTCATAGAACAACCAGATGAACTTTGCCAGGCTATCAGTGATGTGAAGATCACCATGGATGAGTGGTATAAGCAGAAGGCCGTCCAGCAGGACATGGCTAATCACACCCCTCTCGAAATCGGTTTCTCGACTTTTTTCTTAAACCGGACGAACCGCTCAGGGATTATCTGGGCGGGAGTTATTGGAGGGAAAAAACAAAATGGCGCGTGGAAGCTGGATGCCAGGTTTACCAAGCCGGATTTAATTCAACGGATTGAGAAAATTGCTATGTTCGGTTCACGCATTCGCCTTTATAACATGGATGCAGCAAAATTTATCAAGAAGATTCTCCCTGACTTATCGCGCAATAAATCACTCATTTACCTCGATCCTCCCTACTATAAAATGGGCAAGGGACTGTATGAGAACCATTACTTGCATGATGACCACGTCGCTGTGTCGCGGCTTGTAAAGACTGGTATCAATATACCCTGGATAGTGTCGTATGACTATGCGCCGGAAATCATGGAAATGTACAAGTGGGCGAAGTCGATATCGTATCGGATTAGCTACAGTGCACAAGATCGCTATAAAGGTGCGGAGGCAATGTTTTTTAGCAAAGGCATCGCCGTTCCCGATGTCAAGGACCCTACCAAAGCAAAAGCAGCGTGAGTGAAAAAACGAGGTAATTGGGGAAAATTACCATAATCACTTGTATAGCCACGCATATATATTGCTATAATTTGAGATATTAAGGCATAACGTACTGGATCCCCATCTTTGCGGGATGAGGGTAAAGCGAGAAGCCGGACATCCGAGAGGGTGCCCGGCTTTTTTATTGGAGTAAATATGGCAAGCAAACAGATCAAGATTATTATTACTGCTGACGGCAAGCAGTATGCCGTTGCGCTCGATAAAGCTACAGGTAAAACCAAGCAGTTGGATAATCAGACAAAAAAACTGGACAACACCTTCGGTTCTGTGCGGCAGTCGTCTGTCTTGTTGAAAGCGGCCCTAATTGCTACGGGTGCTGTTTTGGTGGCACGGCAAGTTAGCCAGTATGCCGATGCATGGATCAATGCCAACAACCAGATACGAGTCAACATTGATACGCAAGAGGAATTTCTGAAGGCCCAAAGCGCTGTTATAGAGATCGCGCTAGAGACCCGCTCTCGCCTGAGCAGTGTTGCCTCTCTTTATGGTCGCATGTCTGCTGCAGCTGGAGAGCTTAATGCGACTCAGGAGGAGGTGGCCAAATTAACAAGATTGGCTGCCCAGGCCATCGCTGTTCAGGGCTCGTCAGCAGGAGAGGCCTCCGGTGCTTTGTTGCAACTATCTCAGTTATTAGGTGGCAATGTTGTCCAGGCGCAAGAATTCAATTCGCTCATCGACGGCGCACGGCCTCTGCTGGTCGCTGTTGCGAATGGCAGTGATCGCTTTGGAGGGAGCGTCGCTAAGTTACGGGAGGAAGTTCGGGCCGGCACAGTCACAGCGAAAGAATTTTTCCAGGCGGCCCTGGCTGGCAGTGAAGTAGTCAGCTCTAAGTTTGCGAAAGCACAAAAGAGCATCTCACAAGGGAATGAAGTATTCACGACAGGCCTGACTGTTAGCATCGGTACTCTCAACGAATTTCTCGGCAGTTCTGACAGTGCTGTTGCTGGTTTGACCAGCTTGTCTGAGATGATGATTGATTTCTCCAGCGCCGTAACGGGTTCACTCGATCCGACGGATGATCTATCCATCAATATGAAAACCCTGGCCACAGGCGCTATTTTGACAGCTTCGGGTCTAAACCTGGTTGGCGATACGGTACGTGAAGCCATTACCCTGCCCTTCAAAGTGGCAGGCGAGAATATTGGTGCATTTGCAGCAGCACTGGTGGCCGTGTCTAAAGGCGAATTTTCTCAGGCTGCGGAGATAATCAAACTTCGGCTCGGCGACATGATAGATATCCCCGGAGATTTGGCCGATGAATTTAATAAGTCTACCGCTGAGGCCGGTGTTGCCATGGATGTCATACGCGAACTATGGGACAAGACAACCAGAGATGTACAGGCTGGCGCAGGCAAAGTTGAGGGCTCGCTTGATAAAATAGAGGGTAGCACTCAAGAAGCGAATAAGGCCGCACAAAAATATATCGCATCCCTGGTTAAACAAGCACAGCTAATTGGTCTGAATGCTGTCGAGGCGGCAAAGTATGAGGCCAGTCTGCGCGGAGCAACCGATGCGCAGGTGAAACAGGTGGGGGCTATTGCCACGTTTATCGAAGCGTCAAACCTGCTCAACCAAACGATCAAAGAAGGCGAGGTCGAGGATAAGGTCCGCCAGAAAAGCCTGGAGGCGTTTCGCGACTCGCTTAAATCCGAGATCGTCCTGGAACAGGAACGCTATGAAAACTCACTGGAGTTGCTGAATGAGTTTCTAATCGAAGAGAATATTACTATACAGGAGTTCAACACGTTGAAGGAAGCCGCGGCCGAGGACCACGCCGCCAGAGTGACGGCGATTCAGAAGCGGCAGTTTGATGAGATGAACAAGGACGGAAAAGAAGCCGCGCAGGCACTGGAGCGGGCGTTCCGCGGTTTTGGTAACGAGGCGACCCGGGCGATTGTTGAATTTGCTAAAACCGGCGAATTATCTGTCGGTAGCATGGTGGATTCGATCCTGACTGATTTAGCCCGTCTGGCTGTGCAACGGAAAATCATGGATCCTTTGCTGAAGGCCTTCGACGCTGTGTTGGGCAACTTGTCTTTTAGCGGGATCGGTAAAGTGACAGGCACGTCCAGCTTATCCAATATCGGCGTCGAGACCACGTTTGCCGGTGTGGCTCACCGTGGTGGCATTGGCGCCTATCTCGCTGATGGGCGGCAGGTGTCTGCTGCGCTGTTTGATAATGCCCCGCGCTTTCACCGCGGACGATTGCCGGGTCTGGCCGATTTCGAAATGCCGGCGATTATCCGGAAAGATGAAGGGGTCTTTACGCCCGAGCAGATGCGTGCGATGGGTTCGCCGAATATTGTTGTCAACATCCAGATGCGCAATGAGAGCGGTACGCCTCTGCAGGGGCAGGTGACCGGGGTACGCCAGCAGGGCAACCAGCAGTTTATCCAGATGACGATCAAGCAGGCGGTGAACGACGGTATTAATAACGGCCAGTTTGACCGCACGCTGGCGAGTAATTTCGGGCTGAACCGGAAAGCGGTGTCGCGATCATGAGCGCCTGGCCCTCTTCTTTGCCTCAATATCCGTTACGGACTGGACTGGATGAGCAGGCGCAGGATACGACGATACGCACACCGGTGGAGGTCGGCCCGGCCAAGGTGCGCAGCCGGACT
>JAJRUG010000134.1 GCA_024277915.1 Gammaproteobacteria bacterium | reverse complement strand
GGCCGGGGATTGATCTGCATGCCCATGACCCGCAGTCGCTGCAACCAGCTACGATTGCCATTGATGGTGAATGGTACCGATGAACACCAATCAACCAATTTCACTGTATCCATCGAAGCGGTGGAAGGGATTACCACCGGGATATCTGCCCATGATCGCGCTCGCACTATTCGCACAGCCGTTGCACCGGATGCACAACCCGGTGATTTGTCGCAGCCGGGCCATGTCTTTCCGTTGATGGCGCAGGCCGGAGGCGTACTGACCAGGGCCGGTCACACTGAAGCAAGCTGCGACCTGGCGCGTCTCGCCGGTCTTGAGCCTGCTGCGGTGATTGTCGAGATCCTGGAAGAAGATGGCACGATGGCGCGTCGACCCCAGCTGGAAGTATTCGCGCGGGAGCATGATCTGAAGATCGGCAATATCGCAGATCTGATTCGCTATCGGCTGGAGAAAGAGGAATCTGTCGAACGAATATCAGATATCAATGTGATGACTGAATTCGGGGAATTCCGCTTGGTCAGTTACGAGGATCATGTCAGTCGCAATGTTCATCTTGCAATGATCAGAGGAAAGCTCGGCGACGATACGACACCGATGGTACGCGTGCATTTGCAAAATACGCTTGGCGATGTCGTCGGAATTGACAGCCCGCACCTTGGTTGGCCACTTCGTTCCGCAATGAAAAAAATTGCTGATGCGAATCACGGCATTATTGTGCTGCTTCGTTATGGTGAGTCACCACGAGAATTCATTACTTCCTTGAAGTCCCTCATCGAAGATGGACAACCAGAGCAGGAGGCGAACAAAGCAGTAGCCGGTGATGCGACCACGGTATTACGCACCTATGGAACCGGTGCACAGATTTTGCGGGATCTTGGCGTAACGAGAATGCGTGTTCTGAGCGCGCCGATGCAAATGCATGCGATTTCGGGTTTTGGGCTCGAGGTTGTGGAGTACATCAATCATGGTGACTAACACTACAGAAGGCCAGCTGGTTGTTCGGGATGCCCGTTTTTGTATCCTGGCCGCCAGATTCAATGAGAAAATTGTTAATAGTCTTGTAGATGGAGCCATCGATACACTCAGACGCCACGGCGCGACAGATGCGGATATTCATCTGATCAAAGTACCCGGAGCGTTTGAGTTGCCGTTGGCCGCCCGGGCTGCGGCCAAACAACGAACTTATGATGGTCTTATTGCTATCGGTACTGTGATTCGCGGTGCGACACCGCATTTTGACTATGTATGTGCCGAATGCGCCAGTGGATTGAGTGCAGTCAGTTTACAATTCGACCTGCCTGTCGGCTTTGGTGTGCTGACATGCGATACCGTTGATCAGGCAATTGAGCGGGCAGGCACTAAAGCAGGTAACAAGGGCTCGGATGCAGCGCTTGCCACCATCGAGATGGTGAGTCTGCTGCGCCAGATGGGCAGCTGAGAATAGCGCCGGATCTGATAGCCAGGACAAGAGCAATAAAAGAGCAAACCAGAAATCATGCAAACTAGTGGACGTCGTGGTGCCCGCAGGCTGCTGACCCAGGCGCTGTATCAGCATCAGGTGGGGGGGCATAGTGCGGCTGAGCTTGGAGAACAGTTTTCGGCTGACAGCAAATTTGCATCAATCGACAGCAAATATTTTTTGCTCTTGCTTGAGGAAATTCTGCTTGATACCGAGAGCCTTGATCGGCAGCTTGAGACTGCAGCCGGCAGGGATCCGAAACACATGGATCCTCTTGAGCGCGGTGTTCTGTGGATTGGCTTGACTGAATTGCAATCTCATGAAGACATTCCGACACGAGTTATCATTAATGAAGCCGTGGAACTGGCCAAGGGGTTCGGTGCTGAAGGTGGCCACAGGTTCGTCAATGGTGTCCTGGACCGGCTGGCAACACAACTGCGTTAGCCAAAGCCTGGTCGGGTCTGTTCAAAGTCGAAGGGAAAATGATTGGCGAATTCGATCTGATCGACGAGTATTTTTCGAGTCGTTGCACTGATCGGCAAGATGTCGTGCTGGGCATAGGTGATGATGCCGCACTTGTGCAAATGACCAGTGGCGATCAACTGGTGATCGCGATGGATACTCTTTCTGTCGGCACCCATTTCCCCGAGAACATGCCGGCTCGTGCTTTGGGGTACCGCTCTCTGGCGGTCAATCTCAGTGATCTGGCAGCGATGGGGGCGGAACCGCTTTGGTGTACATTGGCACTCAGCTTGCCGACTACCGACCGGGCATGGCTGGATGATTTTTCTGCGGGGTTTTTTCAATTGGCCAGGCAATACGGAGTAGCTTTGGTCGGGGGCGATACAGTTCGGGCCCCGCTGGCTGTCACGGTAACAGTACATGGCCGGATTGAACCAGGTTCAGCAATTCTCCGCAGTGGTGCGCGGGTAGGTGATGGAATCTATGTGACCGGCTATCCCGGCGATGCAGTCGCCGGCAGAAAGATTCTTGGGGAATCCGGCCAGTCGGGAGGATCGGATTTGCCCGGCCTTGTAGACAGGTTCTTGTACCCGCAGCCAAGGGTCAGCGAAGGCCGGGCACTGACCGGAATTGCGAGTTCCATGATTGATCTGTCAGATGGTTTGCATGCTGATTTGGTCAAGCTGATGTCGGCCAGCGGCGCGGGTGCCACGCTGGATGCCTCGCAGTTACCGGTTTCGAAATCACTGGTCAGCTGGGCAGGCTCGGGTGAGGCGGTTTCTCTTGCGTTAACCGGCGGGGATGACTATGAATTGTGTTTCACCGTTCCACCGGATCGGCAACAGGAGTTTGCGGAGCTCTCCGGTGATTGGCAGTGTGGGGTTGCACGGATAGGGACGGTTACGGACGGTGGCAAAGTTGACTGGCAGCTTGATGGACAACATTTGTCGATCCTGGAATCCGGTTATGATCATTTTCAGCAGGAGGATGGTTGTGACCAAACAGTCCAGGTCTGATCTGGTCTCTGCATTCGTTAAAGACCCCGTGCATTGGGCTGCATTCGGGCTCGGCTCGGGGCTCCTTCCCTGGGCACCTGGCACCTGGGGAACAGTTGTCGGCGTGCTGATATTCCTGCTGTTACCCGATATGCCGATCACAATCTACCTGGGCATGGTACTTGCGTTATCGGTGATCGGTATCTGGATCTGCGGCGAAAGTGCCCGCAAGCTGGGCATCCATGACCATGGCAGTATTGTTTTTGATGAGATCGTTGGCGTACTGGCCACCCTGGCAGTCGTACCCAGGGAAGCGGTCTGGATTGCAGCGGCTTTTATCGTTTTCAGAATAATGGATATCGCCAAACCCTGGCCGATTCGGGACATGGATCACGGAATACCGGGGGGGCTGGGCATTATGCTCGATGACTTGCTAGCCGCTGTATATGCGGTGATCGTACTGCTGCTGCTGCAACGATTTATAACGATACCATAGCTTGCCAAACCTGCGTCGGCGGCCTGTGGATGAGGTGATATTCTTCCGATGTTCGAAGCCGCAACCCAGACCTTAAAGGCACTCACCGTTCCGGAGAAGATCGGTAAATACGACATAATCAACGAAGTTGGACAGGGTAGTACCGGAAATGTCTATCTTTCTCATGATCCCTACTTTCGACGTGATGTCGCGATCAAGGTGTATAACGCAGCGACTGACGGTGACGAGCAACAAGCCAGAATCGCCCGCAAAATGTTTTTCAATGAAGCACATATGGTTGGCATGCTTCAGCACCCGAACATTCTTCCGATCTATGATGCGGGTGAAGAGGAGGGTCAGTACTACGTCTGCATGGAATATATTCAGGGGGCCAGAACACTGGCAGCCTATTGCCGGCCGGACAATTTACTGCCAACCGAAGATGTCCTGAAAATTATCTATGACTGTGCCCGCGCGTTACATTACGCTCACAAGCGCGGCGTGATTCATCGTGATATCAAGCCGAGTAACATCATGTTGACGCTTGATAACCAGGTACGAATTATCGATTTTGGTATCGCACTGCTTCAGGATGCAGACATATCCAGAATAGAAGGTATTGCCGGATCCCCGAGCTATATGTCACCGGAGCAGATTCAGTCTGCAGAGATTACACCTGCGTCGGATTTATATTCACTGGGTGCTGTAATGTATGAGTTACTGACCGGTTTTCGACCCTTCAGGGGCAATAATCTGGGCAAGCTGCTGAATCAGATTGTCTATGCTACGGCACCTCCAATTCATACATTGCGTGCGGATATCCCTGAGGACCTGGAGGAAGTGGTCGCTCGATCCTTGATGAAGGAGCCCGAAAAACGATATGCAAGTGGTGGAGAATTCGCCGCGCAGTTGACACGGGTCAACCAGCAACTCCGAAAACGAACTGAAGAAGTTGACAATGCCGAGCATTTTGACCTGCTGCGCCGGCTTAGTTTTTTCCACGGGTTTTCTCAAAAAGAGATCTGGGAACTATTACGTGCCAGCGAGTGGCGCGAATATGGTCAGGATGAGGAGATTGTCCGGGAAGGAGAGATGGATGATCGTTTCTACATCATCGTATCGGGCCGTGTGCTGGTGGAATCGAACGGTAAAACAATGGGCAATCTCGGCAATGGTGACTGTTTCGGTGAGACCAGCTATGTTTCCGGCGCCAAACGTACGGCAACTATCAAGGCTGATAAACCAGTGACCATCCTGAGCGTTAGCTCTACTTTGCTTGAACAGGTATCCACCGAATGCCAGCTGAGATTCAACAAGGTGTTCCTCAGAATCCTGATTCGCCGGCTACAGGGCTCAAGTAACTGATCAGCTGTGATTGTCGAGCCGGATCATTTGCACTATCTATGATAGTCGAGACTTGATCGGGCAGGTAATACCTTAGTTTCCCGCAAGCTTCCTGTATGATCTGACCATCGAACAAGAAACGGGCTGTCATTCCAATGCAATCTACTATCCCCATGGCGGTAATCGGTGTAGGCCACTTCGGGCGCTACCATGCTGAGAAGATTGCGCGCCTGCCGGGCGCGGAATTGATCGCGGTTGTGGATAACGATGAGGAACAGGTGGCACAGGTTGCAGACAAGCACGGCGTCCGGGCTGTCACTGATTATCGGGAGCTGTTTGGCTGCGTCAATGCCGTGAGTCTGGCCGTACCAACACATTTCCATTTCGAGATCGCGAAGGATCTTCTTGAGCATGGTATTGATGTCCTGGTGGAGAAGCCCATCACGCCGGATGTTGAGAGTGCAGCAGAGCTGGTCGCGATTGCCGCTCGTAACAACCGGATTTTGCAGGTAGGGCATCTTGAGCGGTTTTCCGGTGTGGTTGAGGCTGTCAGGCGGCATGTCACCCGGCCGTTGTACATAGACTCGGTGCGTATTGCACCATTCAAAGCGCGCAGTATGGATGTCAATGTGATCCTTGATCTGATGATCCATGACCTTGACCTGATTCTGTGCATTCTCAAATCACCGATTGTTTCGGTGGATGCAGCAGGTGCACCGGTTTTTTCTGAATCGGAAGATATTGCCAGCGTAAGAATCAAATTTGCTGATGGCTGTATTGCCAATATTGTTGCCAGCCGTATCAGTCTGAAGTCAGAGCGCACCATGCGTATTTTTGAGCGCGACAGGTATCTGAAAATCGATCTGGAAAAGCGGACGATCAACAGCGTATCCAGGCGAGCCGGGCAAACCGTGGAAGGCCTGCCCGGAATGGACATCCAGGAAGAAAATTACAGCGCCATCATGGATCCGCTCGAACGCGAGATTGATGCATTTATAACGGCAGTGCGTGACCGATCGGTGCCAATGGTTTCCGGAGAAGACGGCCGGATCGCACTGGAGGCGGCTTCTCAAGTGAATGATAGCCTGCGAGCTCACGCGAAATTTTTAAATGACACTGACCAGCACAGAGCTGCGGTTGCTGAAAACAGGTAACACCGAAAATCATGGCATCTCCTCGTAAGGAACCGGCATCTCAGGGCGATGTGCCATTCGTTGATCTCAAAGCCCAGTACGCGGTGCTTGAGCAGCAAATCCAGACCCGAATCAATAAAGTACTGGCAGAGACACAATATGTACTCGGCCCGGAAGTTCAGGAGCTGGAAGGCGAGCTTGCCAGGTTTACCGGTGTCCGGAATGTTGTTGGCGTTGCGAACGGTACAGAGGCACTGAAAATCGCACTGCTGGCCGCAGGCATCGGGCCAGGTGACGCCGTCTTCGTTCCTGCATTCACTTTTCTGGCCAGTGCCGAAGTCATTGTAGAAATTGGTGCGACTCCGGTTTTTGTAGATGTAGAGGAACAGACATTTACGATGGATCCGGTTTGCCTGTCTTCTTGTATTGAAGGCACTGTCAGGCAGGGGGTGATTCGTCCAGCGGCGATCATGCCGGTTGATCTGTTTGGCTTACCGGCTAACTATGCAACGATCAACGCACTTGCAAAGCAGCACGAGCTTATTGTGCTGGCTGATGCGGCACAGAGCCTCGGCGGTTCAATTGGCGGGTGCCGGGTAGGAAGCCTGACCGATATGACGGCAACCAGCTTCTATCCGTCCAAACCCCTGGGTTGTTACGGCGATGGAGGCTGTATTTTTGTCGATGATGATGAGCGTGCCGCGAAGATGCGTATTATCCGTGGCCACGGGCTGGATAGCGGCAGTGCCGTTTGTATCGGGCTCAATAGTCGGCTGGATACGCTACAAGCAGCAATACTGCTGGCAAAGCTCGAGATCTTTGAAGCCGAACTAGAAGCCCGGGCGCAGATCGCCGGTTGGTATGGAGATCGTCTCGCAGATATCGCCACCACCGCTACCCATCCTGATGGATATCAAAGTGCGTGGGGTGTGTATTCCATCCTGATCGACAATCGGGATAAAGTCAGAGCAGAGCTGACCAAACAGGGCATTGCCTGCGCTGTTTATTACGCGACACCGTTACACAGGCAGCCTGCCTATCAGCAGTTTTCAAACGGCGCTGGTTCGCTGCCCGTCACTGAAAAACTGTCTCACCGTATTATTTCGCTGCCGATGTCCGGCTATGTCAGCGAGGAAACTGTGGATCACATCTGCTCGGTGATTCGCTCGTGCTGACGGATTTAATAGATATTTTCCCGGAAGGGAAGTCAGTCTTTCAGGCTCTCTGCATCGACATCCTGCAGACTACCGTCCAGCAATAGCTGAACCTTTTGTTCTGCATCTTTTAGTGCCTTCTGGCAATCACGACTGAGTCCGACGCCTTTTTCAAACTCCTTCAGTGACTTGTCCAGAGAGAGTTCGCCGCTTTCGAGATGCTCGACCACCTTCTCAAGATTACCCAGGGCTTTCTCAAGGTCGACAGCCTGTTGTTTTTTTTCCGCCATTTGTCTGTCCACAGCTGCAAAGATCGCGTAGCTTAGCAGAACAATAGTATTGACAGTCACAGAAGGCAGAATTATATTTAGAATCAGTCTAAAATAAGTTTTGACCAACCTGAAAACAGGGAGAAAACAGCGTGGATCTTAAGGGCAGTAAAACAGAACAGAATCTCAAGGATGCGTTTGCGGGCGAGTCCCAGGCGAACAGGCGTTACTTGTATTTTGCAGCAAAAGCGGACATCGAGGGATACAACGATGTCTCTACAGTGTTTCGCTCCACAGCCGAAGGTGAAACCGGTCATGCACACGGCCACCTGGAGTATCTTGAAGAAACCGGTGACCCTGCGACCGGCCTGCCTATCGGTAGCACTGCCGATAATCTGAAGGCAGCGATCGCCGGTGAAACCCACGAGTACACCGATATGTACCCGGGAATGGCCAAGGCAGCACGCGACGAAGGCTTTGATGAAATTGCCGACTGGATGGAAACTCTGGCCAAGGCTGAGCGTTCACACGCCAATCGTTTCCAGAAAGCACTGGATAACCTCGGCGAATAGGATTGGGCAAGGGCCGCTATCGGGAAGGCAGTCTCGAAGCACCCACTCGTCATCCGGTAGCGTGGCAGTCTGAATCGTTCTACGACGAAGCGGCACTGTTTGGCGAGTTGGAGCGGGTGTTCGACATCTGTCATGGATGTCGGCGCTGCTTCAATCTGTGTAATGCCTTCCCGACATTATTTGACGCCATAGATGAATCAGACAGCGGCGAGCTCGATACAGTGCCGCGCTCTGTTTATCAGAAAGTCGTCGATGAGTGCTATCTCTGTGATATGTGCTACATGTCCAAGTGCCCCTATGTGCCGCCTCATGAATGGAATGTCGATTTTCCGCACCTGATGCTGCGGGCCAAGGCCAGGCAGTTCAAGGAACAGGGCGCACCGCTCAGGGACAGAGTCCTGGCAGCTACCGATCAGGTCGGCAGGCTCGCCGGCATCCCGGTGGTAGCGGAGGTGATGAACTTCGTCAACCACAGCAGCGCTGGGCGGGTAATGCTGGAAAAAACCCTCGGCGTTGATCGCAACGCGCCGATTCCTGTTTACCATCGTCGCAGCGCCCGAAAACGCCTGTCAGGACAGCTTGATGCCGGTGAGAAGGATTATCAGGCCGCAGGCACCACCCGTGGCCGTGTCGTGTTATTCACCACCTGTTACGGCAACCGCAACACACCAGAGGTCTGCGAAGATCTGACCGCTGTGTTCGAGCACAACAGGATTCCGGTCACACTGGCCAGTCTGGAACGTTGCTGCGGCATGCCCAAACTGGAACTTGGCGACCTTGAGTCAGTTGACAGAGCCCGCCAGGAAAACATTCCTGAGCTGCTACGCTGGGTCAACGATGGCTGGGACATCGTCGCACCCGTTCCCTCCTGTGTATTGATGTTCAAACAAGAACTACCACTGCTTTTCCCGGAAGATGAGGATGTGCAGACAGTAGCGGCAGCATTTTTCGATCCTTTCGAGTACCTGTTTCTGCGCCACAAGGCTGGACGCCTGGTAACCGAGTTTGCCGATAGCCTTGGCAAAGTGGCCTACCAGGTACCCTGCCATCTCAGGGTGCAGAATATCGGTCTGAAAACCCGCGACATGCTTCAGCTCATTCCGGACACCACCGTTGATACCATTGAGCGGTGCTCCGGACATGACGGCACCTATGGCGTAAAACAACGCTTCCGGGCTGCTTCCGAAAAAATAGCACGACCCGTCGTGCGAAAGCTGAAACAACTCACGCCGGACTATTTCACCAGTGACTGTCCGATGGCAGGTGAACAGATCGCAGGATTGGCAGGCGACACGAAGAACGTTCACCCTATGACGCTGCTGAGGCAATCCTACGGTATTTGACCATGCGCAAACTGAAGCCTGAAGATCTCTACTCGCTCGAAGACTACTCTACGCTGCGCGCCGATTTTCGCGCTCGCGTCATGGACCACAAAAAACATCGCCGGCTGCAATTCGGTGACCATCTGACGCTGTATTTCGAAGACCGGCTCACCATGCACTACCAGGTGCAGGAAATGCTTCGGGCCGAACGGATTTTCGAAGCAGGCGATATCCGTACCGAACTGGACGTATACAATCCGTTGATTCCCGACGGTTCCAACTGGAAAGCCACAATGATGATCGAATACACCGACGTCGCCGAACGTCAGGCAGCGCTCGAGCAGCTGGTCGGTATCGAGGACCTGATCTGGATACAGGTAGGTGAGCAGGATCGCGCAATGGCTATCGCCGACGAAGACCTCGAACGCGCTTCTGAAACAAAAACATCCGCCGTGCATTTCCTGCGCTTCGAGCTGACACCCCCAATGATCAAAGATCTGAAATCCGGCATCCCCTTGAAAGCAGGCGTCAGCCACCCCGCCTATTCCTTCGAAACCGAAGAAATCCCGGGTACAACCCTCGAATCCCTGATCGCCGACCTCGACTAGCAAAAAAACCAGATCTGCTAAACAGCACCGCCACGATTAGTTGCGTGAGTCGAGACTTAAACCAGCACGCAGCCTCGGGGGTTCGCCACCATCCTGATTTTGTGCGGATCATGCATATTGGCCGAATGTGTGCCAATGGTTCGGCATTACCTGCCTGATCCCTTTTTGGCGGGATGGCTCCCTGCGGTCCGCTTTATTCCCTCCAAAAAGGGATCAGGCAGGTAATGCCTTGGTCTGCGGTGAGCTTGATAAAGTTTTTACTATCATAAATAGGATTGCATAATCTTTTGGTTGCATTACCATCCACATCTGTGCGCTTTCTTACTCTGTTATCCTGAATGAACCAAAAATACGACGCCGCCGACATCGAGGTCTTAAGCGGGCTTGATCCTGTCCGCCGCCGACCCGGTATGTACACCGATACCTCGCGGCCGAACCATCTCGCCCACGAAGTCATCGACAACAGCATCGATGAAGCTATCGCCGGTCACTGCAAGCGTATCGATGTAGTGCTCTATCAGGACGGATCGCTTGAAGTCACCGATGACGGGCGGGGCATGCCGGTCGACAAGCACCCAAAGGAAAAGATCCCCGGTGTTGAGCTGATACTCACCCGTCTCCATGCCGGCGGCAAGTTCTCCAATAAAAACTACCAATATGCCGGTGGACTGCACGGTGTGGGGGTATCCGTTGTCAACGCACTGTCCAGGAATCTCGAAGTGTGGATTCGTCGTGGTGGCAAGGAATATAATCTCAGTTTCAAGGGCGGTAAAAAGAAAGGAAAGCTCGAAATAGTCGGCAAGGTCGGCAAACAGAATACCGGGACCGCTATCCGGTTCTGGCCCGACCCCAAATATTTCGACACAGACAAATTTTCAGTTGCTGATCTCAAGCATGTCCTGCGTGCCAAGGCAGTTCTCTGTCCCGGGCTCGATGTGCGTTTCAACACCGAAAAGCCCAGGCAATCTTTCCAGTGGCAATATGAAGGCGGCCTGGAGCAGTATCTATCCGAAGAACTGGGTGATGTCGAATGCCTCCCCCTCGAACCGTTCGGTGCCAGCATGAAAGGCAGCCGGGAAGAAGTGGAGTGGGCTGTTACCTGGGTGCCGGCCGATTCACCCACCGTTGGCGAGTCCTACGTCAACCTTGTACCGACTGTACAGGGTGGCACCCACGTTACTGGTTTCCGGATGGGTTTAACGGAGGCTATCCGCGAGTACTGCGAATTCCGTAATCTGCTGCCCAGGGGGCTGCGGCTGGCACCTGACGATGTCTGGGATGGCGTCAGCTATGTGCTATCAATGAAAATGGAAGAGCCACAGTTTTCCGGTCAGACGAAAGAACGCCTGTCTTCCAGAGAGTGTGCCTCCTTTGTGTCAGGTGTGGTCAAAGACTCATTGAGTATGTGGTTGGCACAGCATCCTGATACTGGTGATCAGATCGCCCAGCGGGCGATTGATGCAGCCCAGTCCCGCCTGAAGGCAAGCAAAAAGGTAGTACGCAAGAAAATTGTGACCGGCCCCGCGCTGCCTGGCAAGCTGGCCGACTGTTCCAGTACCGCACCTGAGCTTGGCGAGCTGTTCCTTGTCGAAGGTGACTCTGCTGGCGGATCAGCCAAGCAGGCTCGTGACCGTGAGTTTCAGGCCGTGCTGCCGTTACGGGGCAAGATCCTCAATACCTGGGAAGTTGACCAAAGCGAGATCCTCGCCTCTCAGGAAGTGAACAACATCAGCATTGCTCTGGGTATCGATCCTGGCGATGAAGAACTCACGCAGCTTCGATATCATAAAGTCTGCATTCTTGCTGATGCAGATTCGGACGGGCTGCATATCGCAACTTTGATCTGTGCTCTGTTCGCCCGACATTTTCCACAACTGGTCACGGCCGGGCATGTTTATGTTGCCATGCCGCCGCTTTATCGTATCGACGTTGGCAAACAGGTTTTTTATGCGCTCGATGAGCCCGAGCGGGAGGGTGTGATGGACCGCATCGAGGCGGAGAAAATGAAAGGAGCAGTGAGTGTGACCCGATTCAAGGGTCTTGGCGAGATGAATCCCGGGCAGCTCAGGGACACCACCATGCTGCCCGAGACCCGTCGACTCATCCAGCTGACCATGGAGAAACAAGACAAAACCAGACAAATACTGGATATGTTACTCGCAAAAAAACGTGCCAAGGACCGGCGAAAATGGCTGGAAACCAAGGGCAATCTGGCTGAAACCTGACAGGAAATACCATGACCACACAGGATCAACTCGACTTTCTGGGTGTTGAACGGCAGCCGCTCGAATCATTTGCCGAGAAGGCCTATCTCGATTATTCGATGTACGTCATTCTTGACCGGGCATTGCCTCATCTCGGCGATGGGCTAAAACCGGTACAGCGGCGCATCATCTATGCGATGAGCGAGCTGGGACTCAATGCCGGAGCCAAACCAAAAAAATCCGCCCGGACTGTAGGTGATGTCATCGGCAAGTTTCATCCGCACGGTGATTCGGCCTGCTACGAAGCCATGGTGCATATGGCACAGGATTTTTCTTACCGTTACCCGATTGTCAACGGTCACGGGAACTGGGGCTCAACCGATGACCCTAAATCATTTGCCGCCATGCGTTATACCGAATCACGCCTGACGCCTTACGCAGCGGTGTTGCTGGATGAACTGGGGCAGGGTACCTGTGAATGGGTAGCCAATTTTGATGGCACGCTCACCGAACCGACCCTGCTGCCCGCGCAATTGCCCAATTTGCTGCTTAATGGCGCCATGGGGATCGCGGTCGGCATGTCGACCGATATTCCACCCCACAATCTCAGGGAACTCGCCAGCGGATTGATTCGTCTGATGGACGCGCCGAACACTACTGTGAAAGGTCTTTGTAAACATATCAAAGGGCCGGATTTTCCCACTGGCGGGGAAATTATCACTTCCCATGCGGATATGGTTGCCATCTATACCAGCGGCAACGGGACTATCCGGGTGCGTGCTACCTGGGTAAAAGAAGATCAGGATATTGTCGTTACGACGCTACCGTTCCAGACATCAGGCAGCAAAGTGCTCGAGCAGATCGCCGCGCAGATGCGTGCCAAGAAACTACCCATGGTCGAAGATCTGCGCGATGAATCAGATCATGAAAATCCCTGCAGGCTGGTGATCTCGCCAAAATCTAATCGGGTGGATATCGAAAGTTTGATGAGTCACCTGTTTGCCACCACTGATCTTGAGCGAACCCAGCGGATCAACATGAATGTCATCGGTCTGAAGGGTCGGCCGGTGGTCTGTGGACTCAAAGAGCTGTTGTCGGAATGGCTGGTTTTTCGCACCGATACCGTCAAGCGGCGGTTGAAATATCGACTCGAACGGGTAGAAGAACGGCTGCATATCCTTGCTGGGTTGCTGGTTGCCTTCCTGAATATCGATGAGGTCATTCGCATCGTTCGGACTGTAGATCATCCCAAGAAAGCGTTGATAAAGAAATTCAAAATCAGTGAGTTACAGGCGGAATCTATACTGAATCTACGTTTGCGTCAGCTTGCCAAGCTGGAAGAGATCAAGATCACGGGGGAGCAAAAGGCGCTCATCGAAGAACAGGGAGCGCTGAAAAAACTACTCAGGAGCAAGGCCAAACTCCAGGCGTTGATCAGAGATGAAATACTCGCACTAACCGAGAAACACGGGGATGAACGGCGTACCCGAATTGTTGAAGGTGTGGCGGCTCAGGCGATGTCCGAGATGGATCTGGTGGTTAGCGAGCCCGTGACTGTCATCGTTTCGGAACGGGGGTGGGTTCGGGCTGCCAAGGGGCATGAGGTGGATACGAACACACTGACCTACAAATCCGGTGACGGGTATCTGGCGGCGGCCAGGGGCAAGAGCAACCAGCAGGCTGTGTTTCTGGATACGACAGGGAGAGCCTATAGTCTGTTTGCCCATTCTTTGCCTTCTGCACGCGGGCAAGGTGAGCCCCTGTCCGGGCGTTTGAATCCCGTTGAAGGAGCCAGTTTCCGGGGTGTGATGATCGGCGATGATGAAAGCCGGTGGTTGGTCGCATCCGATGCAGGCTACGGGTTTTTTGTTCAGTTGGGGTTGTTACATACGCGCAACCGTGCCGGCAAGGCACTGCTGAAGGTGAGACCGGGCGGCAATGTTGTCATCCCTGTACCGTTCACGGCTGAAAGCTTCCCGGGTGAAGCGCAAATCGCAGCACTCAGCTCATCTGGCAGATTGTTGATTTTCCCCGCCAGCGAGTTGCCGGAACTGGCACGTGGCAAAGGCAATAAGCTGATGGGTATTCCAAAAGCCAAGCTGGAATCAGGTGAGGAAGCGATGCAGGCAGTCGTTGTGGTGCAGCCGGGGGAGGGTTTGCAAATACTCAGCGGGCAACGAACCATGACGCTGAAACCCGCAGATCTTGAGCATTACACCGGTAACCGGGGCAGGCGCGGGAACATGCTGCCTCGTGGCTGGCGTAAAGTTGATCGACTGATGCTGTGGACCAAAGACTAAGGAACCTCTGATCTTTAGCCGGTTCCTTTGCGTTTGGATACCGGATCTGACTCTCCGAGCACGTCGGACAAAGAATCATCTTTCAGAGCGGCAGCTGCAGAATCTACAGTCAGAATCTGGCTGGCTGTCAATTCTTCTTCATAGTCTTTTTCAAGCAGGCTAAGTGCTTGTTGGAGTGTTGCTGACAGCTTGTCATCGTAGATCGCCGAGTCAGCCAGGGATTCCAGGTCGATATCGCTCGTGTCATCCATGGGTGACTCATCGGATGCCTGTGAGGGCAGTTCCTGAGTCGGAGCAAGTAGTTCCGGATCACCTGTGTCGGGCAATTCTTCAGTCTGTGCCATTGTCGAAGCCAGGTCATTGAATTCTTCACCTATATCGACGACAGGCGTTTGCATTGTCGCTGTTGCATGACTGTCAGCAGCATTCGGGTCTTCATCGAACAGGTAGGCAAGCTCTGAATCAACCGGATTGATTGTTCCCACCATGGTTGCCTGATCAACCGCAGCGGCAAAGACGGGATCCAGCGTGGCGTCCGAAAGAGGCGCAGAGGTTTCTGCAGGATCCCGATCGTCCTCGTGTATCTGTTCAGCAGCGATATGAGGTTGCTCGACTTCCGCTGTGACAGCGTCGTCGTATTCAGTTTCGGCAAACAGGTCGGTCAGCGTGTTTTCAGGCACGTCCCTGTCATTCAGTGATTTGGTTGCTGCTTTTTTGATCGCCCGGGTCGTTCGGCCAAGCCCGAAACCCAGCTTCGACAGCAATTGATCGCGCAACAACAAGCTCGACAGAACGAGCCCGAGCAGAATACCGACCACAATGGCAATCAGCGGACTGGAGGCACTGCTAGCCGGGGATTCCGTCGTAGTGCCGACAACAGCTGCGGCTTCCGGGGGCTCTATGGGCGCTGCTTTATCTGAATCGACAGTGACTTCTGGTTGTGGCACAAGCTGATCGTCAAGGAATGGACTTGAGGTCACCGTCATCGTCGGAGTATCACTCTCGACTGCAGGTATAAGCTGGATATCCGGAAGAAATCCCGCTGCGGGAGTATCGGGAAGCGCCGTAACTGGTTGCTCCGGAAATGAGTCGACCGCTGTTTCGGGCACCGCAACGAGTTCTGGAATCTCGGGAACCAGCGTTATGGCTGGCGCAGGATTAACAGAAACCGGTTGCTTTGGCGCCGGTGTGGAGGGCAAAGAGGCGCTGTTTGCGAAAGACCCTGATAAGGATGAGAGTCCTGTTGGTTCTATGCCCGAGGCCCAGGAACTCGCTGCCGGAATACGAATGACGGCACCTAGTTTGATGAGGTTTGGGTCATTGCGGATAAAGGCGTGAGGATTCGCGGTGGCAATTTCCCTGGCCAGCCACCAAATACTGCCAGGCGGGCGTCCTTCGACGCGTTTCGCAATCGTGGATAGTGTATCGCCACTGGTTACCCGGTAGCTGCTTCCTGCAACTATACCGGTGCTGTCGGGCGTAAGATTTCGTTCAGAAGAATTCCGGGCACCTCTCGTGGCAAAACCACTACTCATCGAATTCTGTTCCGCCGGGCGGGAAGTTTCGCCGGGGTTCAAGGAGTCTCGCTGCCGCAACTGCGGAGCGTCTTGGGCTTCGGGTTGCAGGGTATGGAGTCCGGGCAGATCCAGCATCAGGACATAGTGCCGCATCACTACCGGGGCACCCGGGCATTTCACCTTGAGCTGCAGCTCATACATCGGCTCATAGACTGGTTGCCGGGTGGTGATTGTCAATGTATGCAGACCGGCATTGGTGGTGTCGGGAGTGTGAACGGTTGGCTTCTGCAATTTATTCAAGCCGGAATTCTGGTTGCCTGTAGCGCTGATACAGTTGGGTCTCAGCCACTCGCCTTGCGTCGTTCTGACCGGGACGGTAGCCTGAAAGGGTTGACCCAGTGCAGATTCGATTGTGATGTCGCCAAGCGTCACGGCTCCGGCTTGCAGTGGTACCAGGGCTGCAATTGCGCTGCCCGTATAGATCAGTGATCGGCCTGACTTTCTGAGAAGAATATCTGCGATCTGTTGAGTTAACAGCGACTGACGATGTCGGCGTCCCATTGATTAGCTCCCCGGGTTTTCAGGCATATGGTGTGTGCCGGGCTGATTTCCCGGATCGTGCAAGAAAATCATGTACATCGAGTGAGAGATACGAGGTATGTCTCGTTTTGGGCGGGTTGCGCCTGCGCGAACATGGAATATGTTCACACTGTGACGTGGTTCACCTTCTGGCTAGCGGAAGGCTAACGGCATTCGAGACCTCGAACAGTATTGGTATCCTCCAGCACCACACCGTGATCCTGTACGTAGTTGCCCTGGATGAATGCGATTCCCAACTGCCACAGGACGGCCATGGTATTGGCGTCTTCAACACGTTCAGCAATTGTTTTGATACCGAGGCCGGAAGCCTTTCGTGCCAGCTCTCCGACCTTCTGCTGTTGCTCCTGATTTCGGTGCAGACCCTGCATCAGCGCCCCGTCGATTTTTCCGAAATCCATCGGGACGTGTTCGATCACCTGTTGTGAGGTTCGGCCTGTGCCAAGGTGGTCGACAGCAAAATTAAAATCTGCCGCCTTGAGTCGTGTTGCACAATTCATGGTTTGTTTTAAGTGCTGGGCAGCAAGTTCCTCGTGAACTTCAAAGCAAATCTGTCCGGGCTTGATTCCGGCAGCTTTTACCTGGCTCAGAAGCCAGTCGACCAGTGAATCATCGCCAACTGAATCGCCGGACAGCCGGATGAAAAGCAGGGAAAGGTTTTTTGAGGCGCAAAATGAAAATGCTGCGCCAATCACCCATCGGTCAATGCTCTTCATCATGTTGCCGCGTTCTGCAGCGCCCATAAATTCTCTGGGCAGAATGTAGTTCCCTTCTTCATCCATCAAGCGTACATGGGTATCAAGTACGCCCTCGATCTCCTCATTCAGCCCCGTAATCGGTTGATGTACCAGCCGAAGCTGATTTTGCATCAAGGCAGTCCGTAGCCGTGGTATCCACATCGCATCGTCGATGCGAAGTTGCTGGGTTTCGCAGGTGGTGTCGCTGAATTCCACCCTGTTGCCACCTGCTTTCCGCCCGTTGCGACAAGCCTGCTCCACTTCGCTCAGCAGGTCAGCAACGCTGCTGGTATCCGAGCTGACTTCACACAGACCGATTGTGCAGGTGAGTGATGTGGATTGCTGCTCGACTTCGAAAACATTGCCGCCAATCGCATTGCAGACCTGTTCAGCCCATGCTTCGACATCCTGCATATTGCCACGCTCCAGGAGTACAGCGAATATCGTGCCGCCGAAGCGGCCATAAAGATCCCTGGGCTGCATCAGTTCCCTGAGCACCTCGGAGAAGTGCATGAGTAATGCTTCGGTCGCCAGTGGTCCGATATCGTCATGGACTTTGGCGAAATGATCCGGTCGAATATAGGCTACGGCACGTACACCACCTGCCAGCGGTGTTGCCAGTTGTTCTTCCAGTCGTTCAAGATAGTAGCGCCGATGGTAGAAACCGGTAGACGGATCCCGAAACAGCGCCTGTTCAATCTGTTCTTCAGGGGTCTGTTCGATCAACTTGTCATTCGGAATGATGACCCGTACACCCGGTTCACCGTCAATCGAAACATGTTCCAGTTTCAGTTCCAGTGGAATTTCGCTGTTATCCAGCCGGCAACCTGCAACCTGCAAACTCGCACCGTCCCATCTTTCTTTCAGGCAGGCGACCAGGGCTCCTTTCAGTGTTGGCCGGTCAGATTCACGAAACAGATCCATAAACGGATGGCCGATCAGCTCTGATTCATCTTCCCGGCCGAACAGCGAAAGCCATACCGGGTTAGTGCCCACGATAATCCCTTCCTGAGTGTCCGCGATGGCTTCGGTGGCCCCTTTCATGAGGTTACGAAGCTCCTGCTTGTATTGGCTGGCGGACGACACAACACTATTAAGTGCGGTTTTCAGACGGAAGGCACGCAGCTCACGATCGACTACTGCCTGAAAACGTACCGGATGAGCGAGGGAGACTGCATCTCTTGCGCCGCTTTTCATTGCATCGGCGATCACATCTTCGCTGACATTATTGCGAATGACGATCAGCGGTGGAATGGGATTCATTCGAGATAGTGTGCCCGATACGATTGGCAGGTCGAGTTCTGATTCATCTGCAAACAGAATCAGGAGTTCAGGCTGGTGATCCCTGATGGTTTCTTCGAGATCTGACAGGTTTGACAGGCGGATACAGTGAACGGCGTGCCCTGCTTTGCGAAGAATGGAATTGATTGAAGTAAGATTTTCATCCTGGCGACTGATGACTATCAGGGGAATACGTACGGAATCGCGCAATGCCTGTACCTTGATCATTATAATAGAGAACTATTTGTCCGGTGCGGGAAAGGCCATCGAAAAAGTGTCCTGCCCCAAGCGAATGGCGATTCTACCGGCGCCTCCACGGGATGGTGTGACGTGGGTCTGATTATGTGACGTGCGTCATATTATGTAGAGTTGAATTATGTAAGCTTGGCGTCAGCCATAGCTTTGCAGGTGCCCCTGATTGCTCGCGGACCAGGCGTGGAACCAGATATCCAGGCAGTTTCTTGCTGACTTCACCGATTAGCCGCTGAGCTGTGCTGTCTGCTACCTTGAAGTGTGCCGCACCCCGTACCGGATCGAGCTGGTGAATATAGTAAGGCAGCACACCGGCATCAAAGAGTGACTCACACAAATCAACCAGTGCGGCGACTGAATCGTTTACACCTTTTAGCAGCACCGACTGGTTAAGCAGCAGGGCACTGTGGTCTGCCAGTTCTGAGAGTGCATCTTTGACTTCTGCGTTGATTTCATTAGCGTGATTTGCATGGACGACAATGATCAGGCTTTGCCTGATTTGCTTCAGGCTGTCGATCAGCCTGCTGTCTACCCGGCCAGGCAGAACAATGGGGTGGCGGGTATGAATTCGCACCCGGCGCAGGTGGCTGATCGCAGAGAGCCGGGTAAACAGGTAGCCCAGTCGGTCATCTGTCAGGCTCAGCGGATCGCCGCCGCTGAGTATTACCTCGCTGATCGAGGGATCCTCATTCAGAAGATGCACAGCCTTGTCTATATCCCGACTCTTCATGGCATGCTGGCTGTACGGGAAATTACGTCGAAAACAATACCGGCAATGTACAGCGCAGGCACCGGTCAACATCAGCAGTGCGCGCCCTTCGTACTTCTGCAAGATACCTGCGCCTCGAACACTAGCAGTGTCGCCAACCGGGTCATCGACATAGCCCTCGGTATCCAGAAACTCCTCGGGTGAGGGGAATACTTGCCGCAGCAGAGGGTCATCAGGATCGCCAGGCCGCATTCTGGCCACAAAGCTGTCAGGCACACGCATTGGGAAAGAACTGATCTGGTCGTTTGACTCCGTGCTGCCGGGATTATATTGACCGTGATCCAGATGCAGGGCAGTGAGCAGATCTTCCGGGAGAGTGAGCGCCCTGGACAGTTCCTGCTGCCATCTGGTTGGTTGATTATGCTTTGTTTCTGACATGATCAGGCTGAATGGTTTTTCGGCTGCATCCAATGAATAACAGCTTGATAGAGTACCATTCCGCAAACAAGCGAATCAGGTTTCACGGGTGACTTTTGAAGCCATATTGATTACGCTACGGGACGCCCGAGTTGACATTTCGAGCACTGTCGTATACATCCATACCTGCATAGATCCATATACGTATGGTGCTGAGTAGTTACCTGTGGAATAGTTAGTGTCTGAATACACTTCCACGTTTGTTCAGGTTGCAGTACTGACGGGGTGGTACTCGCATACTTTGCATTGGCGTCGTGCTTGCTGATCAGGGATTGCCCGGTTGGACCGGGTTATAGAATTTCCCTGGCGGCACAGTTACGGTAGCGCTCGTGGCTACGGGGAGGAGAGAAGGTTTGAACAGTGTGTTTATTGACCGCGAACAAGCGCGGGCCGTCCGGTTTGAGTCAGTGTGGAACGAGCAGCTGGATGCCGTGTTCACTGATGTCGCGCCTTACTATGATCAGGCAAACCTGGTCGCCAGCTTTGGCTTATGGAATGGCTGGCGGCGGCGCTTTATTTCCAGCATCGATTGCAGGCCGGATGCCAGGGTGCTGGATGTTTGTGCGGGCACCAATGCGATCGGAATCGAGTTACTGCATAAGGAGCCGAGTCTGCAAGTCCATGCCATGGATCGCAGTCAGGCCATGCAGGAAGTCGGCCGGGAAAGAGCCGAAGCTCAGGGTATGAGTATTGACAGCACCATCGGTGATGTTCACAAATTACCGTTTCCGGATAATC
>JAJRUG010000133.1 GCA_024277915.1 Gammaproteobacteria bacterium | reverse complement strand
GCTGGCTGTTTGCCGCCGTACGGCATCATGTCTGAGCTGGCTTCGCAATGCCCGGTATCAGTTCAGAGTACGGAGGGGGATTAAGGGGACAGGGTCACTGTCCCCTTAATCCCCCTTAATCCCCCTTAATCCTGCCCCCTATCCCCTGCTATAATGCGCGCCCTGTCTGGTGAGTGGTCTGGTGAGCATGGTGTCGGCGCGACATATATATAAAGTGATTTTCATGAATCAGGGCAAGGTCTATGAGATCTTCGCCCGCAGTATTTCACAGGGTGAATTATTCGGTTTTATCGAAGTAGAGCAGCTGGTGTTCGGGGAGCGCTCGACGGTTGTGGTTGATCCTTCAGAGGAAAAGATCAAGTCGGAGTTTGCGGGTGTCAAACGGACCTACATCCCGATGCATGCCGTGATGAGAATTGACGAGGTGGAAAAACAAGGTGTCAGCAAGATCAGCGCGATAGATGATGGAAATGTTTCACAGTTTTCCATGCCGGTTTACACGCCCGGCAAGGGGCCGGAGTTTAGCAAGTAGCTGTATTGCCCGAACCTGATAGCCGCCAAATGATTCAACTACCCGGGCCACTCGCTCTTTCAACTTTCAGGCTGGAAAAGCTTCGTGATTCGCTGCCCGGTGTGCGTGAGCTGGCTGCCCGGTATGTGTACTTTGTCGATCTCGAATCTCCATTGACCGGATCGGAAAAGGGGGTTCTCGATGAACTGATCGGGACGGAGGCGCTGGAGTCCCGGCAGGATCACCAGGAGCAGTTAATCTACGTGCTGCCCCGCACCGGCACAATCTCACCATGGTCCAGCAAAGCGACTGATATTGTAAAGATTTGCGGGCTGTCCCCGGTGAACCGGATTGAGCGGGGGATCTGCTATTCGTTATTGGGTGTGGAGCCGTTTAGTGATCAAGAACTGACAGCAGTCGCTGAACGCCTGCATGACAGGATGACGGAGACCGCATTGATATCCGTTGTCGGTGCAGAGAATGTTTTTGCGCATCACCCGCCAAGCCCGCTGCAACACGTACCACTTTTGGCAGAAGGCCGGCATGCTATCCAGTCCGCGAACGAAAGCTACGGCCTGGCGCTCTCTGAAGATGAAATCACTTACCTGGTAAATAAGTTTACCGAGCTTGGTCGAGACCCGACTGACGCTGAACTGATGATGTTTGCACAGGCAAACTCGGAGCACTGCCGCCATAAAATTTTCAATGCACAATGGGTGATCGATGGCATCCCGCAGGAACAAAGCCTGTTCAGCATGATTCGTTCTACCCATGCTGCGAATCAGGAAGGCGTGTTGAGTGCATACAGTGACAACTGTGCGGTTTTTGAAGGATCAGAAGCAACTCGAATTGTCAGTCATGCTGAAACCGGTGAGTACGCGCTCTATCAGGAACCTGTCCACACGCTGATCAAGGTAGAAACACACAACCATCCGACCGCCATCTCGCCGTTTCCTGGTGCTGCGACGGGATCAGGCGGGGAGATTCGTGACGAAGGTGCTACCGGTCTGGGTGGCCGACCCAAAGCAGGCCTGACCGGCTTTACAACTTCGCATCTGAGACTTCCGGAAGATGAGCAGCCATGGGAGTACAGCATCGGCAAGCCCCGGCGCATCGCCTCTCCATTGCAGATCATGCTGGAAGGGCCGATCGGCGGTGCGGCATTCAATAATGAATTTGGCCGCCCCAATATCGCCGGTTACTTTCGCACTTTCGAGCAGCCGGACTCTGAACATTCGTCTCGTTGATACCACAAACCCATTATGATCGCCGGTGGCCTCGGCAATATTCGCAGCGATGATGTGCTCAAGGGCGAAGTGCCAACCGGTTCTCTGCTGATCGTGCTTGGCGGACCAGCAATGTTGATCGGTCTGGGTGGCAGTGCCGCCTCATCGGTAGGCAGCGGATCGAGTACCGAGGATCTTGATTTTGCATCCGTGCAACGGGGCAATCCGGAGATGCAGCGGCGAGCTCAGCAGGTGATTGATAGCTGTATTGCTGTCGGGCAAACAACCGGCAGATCCAATCCGATTGCCATTATTCATGATGTGGGCGCGGGTGGCCTGTCCAATGCGATTCCTGAACTTGTCGATCACAGCTCGCGCGGTGCCCGGCTGGAGTTGCGCGAGGTTCCCAGTCTTGAGCCGGGTATGTCACCGCTGGAGATCTGGTGCAATGAGGCTCAGGAGAGGTATGTACTGGCGATTGCGCCGGAGGATCGTGACTGGTTCGATGCTGTCTGCACCAGAGAGCGCTGCCCTTATGCCATTCTGGGAGAAATTGATGACTCGCGACAGCTGACAGTCACTGATGCGCAGGCAGGCAATAAAGTAGTCGATATGCCGCTCGATATCCTGCTGGGGAAAGTGCCTGCCACTGTAATGGAGATTCAGCGCACTGTCTCCACGTCGATTGAGGCTGACTATAACGGTATCGATATCGAGGAGGCCTGCCGGAGGGTGATGCGCCTTCCAGCGGTCGCAGATAAGTCATTCCTGATTCACATCGGCGACCGGACGGTGGGTGGCCTGGTTTCAAGAGATCAGCTGGTCGGACCATGGCAGGTGCCGGTTAGTGATGTAGCAGTGACAGCCCTGGGGTTTGAAGGATACGCCGGTGAAGCCATGGCGATGGGTGAACGAACGCCCATCGCGGTGCTTGATGCGGCAGCGTCCGGCAGAATGGCAATTGGCGAGGCATTGACCAACATGGCGGCCGCGTCGATACAGGATGTTGCGAGTATTCGCCTGTCAGCGAACTGGATGGCTGCCAGCGGAGCCCCCGGCCAGGACGAAGCACTGTTCGATACGGTCGCCGCAATATCAGCTCTGTGTCGTTCATTGCGCATTGCCATCCCGGTTGGCAAAGATTCCCTTTCGATGCAAACGCGATGGCAGGACGGAGCTGATTCAAAAGCCGTGGTGTCGCCGGTTTCGTTGATTGTTTCAGCCTTTGCGCCGGTTGATGACATACGACAGACATTAACCCCTCAGTTGCAATCAGTTGATGCGAGTAGTTTGTTGCTGATTGATCTTGGCGAAGGCCGGAATCGATTGGGTGCGTCATGTTTGTCGCAGGTATTCGATATTCGCGGTGGCAGGCCACCGGATGTTTCTGATAGCAGGCTGCTGAACAATTATTTTGCCTGTATTCAGGAACTGCATCAGCAGGGGTTACTGCTGGCCTATCACGATCGATCCGATGGCGGCCTGTTTGCAACACTGCTGGAAATGTCATTCGCCGGTCGCAGGGCATTTGATGTTGATATCAGCGGCATCATGCCTGATGGCGCCGATGAGGTGGCTGTATTGTCAGCATTGTTTAACGAGGAACTCGGTGCAGTCATCCAGGTTCGTGATGCAGACAGAGAGGTCATTGACACGGTTGTTGCGAAATACAAGCTTTCACAGGTTGCGCACTATATCGGCAAGGTCACATCAGGTGATCAATTACGGTTCCGGCAGGATCAGTCGACCTGCCTGGAAATATCCGCAACCGGGTTTCATCGTATCTGGTCAACGGTCAGCTACCGGATGCAATCCTTGCGGGATAATCCCCGTACGGCACAGCAGGCATTTGATGCCATCAGTGATACCGATGATCCCGGACTAAGCCCGGTAGCAAATTTTGACCTGGGGCATGATCAGGTGGCGCCGTATATTGCCACCGGCGCTCGGCCAAGAGTAGCAATCTTGCGGGAGCAGGGCGTCAACAGCCATACGGAAATGGCTGCTGCCTTCCATCGGGCCGGTTTCACTCCTGTTGATGTGCATATGTCTGACTTGCTTGAAAATCGTCGCCGGCTTGGTGAGTTTATCGGCTTGGTTGCCTGTGGTGGTTTCTCTTACGGCGATGTTCTCGGAGCAGGCGGTGGCTGGGCCAAGTCAATCTTGTTCAGTGAGAATGTTCGCAATCAATTCCAGGAATATTTCCAGCGGCCCGAAACATTTTCGCTGGGTGTCTGCAATGGCTGTCAAATGCTGGCGAACCTGCAATCGATTATCCCCGGCACCGGGCATTGGCCTAAATTCATGACGAACCTTTCCGAACAATATGAAGCACGGCTGAGCCTGGTTGAGATACAGGAGTCAGCATCAATTCTTCTTCAGGGCATGGCTGGTAGTCGCCTGCTGATTGCTACATCCCATGGTGAGGGTCGCGCAGTATTTTCGGAAGAACAAGACCTCTCTTTATGCGCAGAGCAGGCCAAGCTTGCAATCCGGTATGTCGATAACTACGGCAATCCTGCGGAAAGCTATCCTGCAAATCCCAACGGTTCTGCCAAGGGTGTTGCCGGGTTCTGTTCCACTGATGGCCGGGTCACGATTATGATGCCGCATCCTGAACGGGTGTTTCGCACGGTTCAGCATTCCTGGCATCCGGGCGAATGGGGTGAAGACGGACCATGGATGCGACTGTTCCGCAATGCCCGGATTTGGGTGGGCTAAGACTCCTCCAGGTTCTTTTCAACAGTTTATATCAGCCGGTATTTTTCCTGATTGAAATGAGTTCCGCACTTGATGGGCTTGCGGACAGTACTTCGATCCGGCAGCCGTTCCATTCCACCGTATCTCCTGTTACCGGAATTCTCCCGAGCAGTTCCGTGATCTGTCCGCCGAGCCTGACGATCGTTGTGCCGGGTGGCAAATCAATCCCCAGTTGCCGGCATAGTTCACGAAGTTCAATGCTCTCCAGCACGTGGAAAGAACCATCATCCTGAGGCCAGAGGTTCGTTACCGGCCGATCGCTTTCATCAACGATGTCACCGACGATTTCCTCGAGTACGTCCTCAAATGTAACAATACCCTGGATGTCTCCGTATTCATCAACGACGATAGTCATGTGTCGTCGAGCCTCTTTGAAAGTCTGCAACAGCGAACTAAGAGGCGCCCCTTCCGGGACTACAATTGGCTCATAGGCCAGACCGGACCAGTCAATCGGCTCGTCAGAGTTTTCCTGCATCTGGAGGAGCAACTCCTTTGCAAGTACCACACCGGAAATATGATCTACCTGATCTGTTGTTGAGAAAGGGAAACGGCTATGCCCGGACTGTTGCACTATATTCAGTACCTGTTGCCGGGTATGGGTTGCTGACAGATAGACGATCTGTTTCCGGGGCAGCATCACGTCCGATGCGCATAGTTTGCGAAGTCTTGATGCCCCGGCGATGATTCCTGCGGTCTGTGCGCCGATCACTCCCTCGGAAAGCCCCAGTGCGGCCAGCACCCGAATCTCTTCAACCGAGGTTACCGGCGCGTCCTTTCCACCACGCAGCGATCGGGAGAAAGCCTCGCTCAGGAGTACCAGTGGCCGCAAAATGATGGTCAGTGCGTGAATGCCATAGGCAACCGGCGTGGCCAGCTTCACCGCATGCGTGACACCGAGTGTCTTGGGAACAATTTCCGAGAAAAGCAGGATAGCTGCAGTAAATACTATCGTAAATATCCACAGTGTTTCCGCGCTGAAAGCATCTTCATAGGAAGCACCAGCAACTGTGGCCCCGATTGTATGCGCGATGGTATTGATAATGAGAATCGCAGCGATCGGCATATCGATACGCCGCTTGAACTCTTTGAGAAGCTGCCCGGAACGCCGGCCTTTTTGAGACAGTGACTCAATCTGTGCATGATTGATGGACAGCAGAACCGATTCGAATATTGAACATAGAAACGAGACGATAAGTGCTACGGATACCGCAGCAATGAACACTTGCATGGTTGCCCCCTGCAGCAAACCTGTTTTCTACTCTCTGGAAATCTAACATACCGTTGATGTCAGAGGATATGTAGTGTCACATTTGAAGTTCGAACAGGTCAGCGACTATTGGCTGAAATTGGTTGCGTGCTGTCTTCTGAAGACAGCTCTTCCTGCTCGGCGAAATACTGCCGCATGCGCAGTGCCTGCCTGAGTTTGTTGCCGCGTATATAAACCTGGTGAAGCATGTCTTTCATGGTTTCCAGTAGCACCGCAGCCTGTACACGATCAATTGACGGAGTCATCGCACCTTTCTCAAGTTCGCTGTCAAAAATTACCCTGCGTACGATATTGAAAGTTGCCTCATCGATGCCGCCGATCTCCTTGATCTCGGCCACCTGATCGAATACCCGCAACTTCTTGCCTTCTCCCAGGTCCTGGAATGTTGCCTGGGCGGTCAAGCGACACATCGTCGCAAATGCCTGAATTAACCCTGCACTGTAGCAGCCCAGTGCATCTTTGAAGCAGGCGGCGACCGTGTCGGGCAGATAATTCAACTTGAATCGTTCCGGTCGGCGCTCGACTTCATGCCCTCCCGGGTGCAGCTCGATGCGATCCTCACGCCAGGCTTTCACCCGATAGCGGAAAAAAACGGGTGCCCGGCAAGCATCACATTGCAGTACCAGGCCAACTTCGGACGGGCGTTTGATTCGGAGCGCCGTGAAGTCAGGGGTGGCGCTCATGGTCATATGCGCTATGGCAGCACAGTGCGGGCATTCGATGGCGGCATCGGCGCCCGGACGATGAAACCGGCTATGGCTATCGATAAATACTGTCATATGAAGAATTCTAACCCAATCATAATGTTATAGCGAATTCACAGAAATCATATCACCTGAAGAATCTTTGACCCAAGTCAGGATTTCAGCGGTTTATATTTTATCCTATGTGGCCGGTCTGCTGCTGCTCCCAATCTCCGTTTCCGATCCTGTTCGTAGTCTTCATAGTTGCCCTGGAACCATACCACCTGACTATCACCCTCAAACGCCAGGATATGGGTGGCAATGCGATCAAGGAACCACCGATCATGTGTGATGATCATCGCGCAGCCGGGAAAATCGAGCAGCGCTTCTTCAAGAGCGCGCAGAGTTTCCACATCAAGGTCATTGGTCGGTTCATCGAGCATCAACACGTTGCCACCTGATCGCAAAACCTTGGCCAGGTGCACCCGGTTGCGTTCACCACCCGAAAGCTGACCGATCACCTGTTGCTGCTGGGTACCGCGGAAATTGAATCGCCCGACATAGGCGCGAGAGGCTATTTCATATTTGCCGATACGAATAATGTCCTCACCTTTGGAGATTTCTTCCCAGACGGTTTTTTTATCATCCAGTGCCTGTCGGGATTGATCCACATATGCGAGTTGCACGGTTTCGCCGATCCGGATGGTACCGTCGTCCGGTTCCACCTGGCCGGTGATCATACGGAACAGCGTGGTCTTGCCAGCGCCATTGGGGCCGATAATGCCGATGATGGCTCCGGGGGGCACCTGGAAGCTCAGATCTTCAATCAGCACCCGGTCGCCATAGCCTTTTTTCAGGTGGCGGATATCAAATACCAGATCACCCAGGCGTTCGCCGGGCGGGATATAGATCTCGTTGGTTTCCTGGCGTTTCTGGAATTGCTGAGAGTTCAACTCTTCGAAACGGTTTAACCTTGCCTTGCCTTTGGCCTGGCGTGCCTTCGCGTTCGAGCGTACCCATTCGAGTTCCTTGCGAATGGATTTCTGGTGTGCAGCTTCCTGCCGTTCTTCCATCTGCAGCCGTTGCTCCTTTTGTTCCAGCCAGGAGCTGTAGTTGCCTTTCCATGGAATGCCATGGCCGCGGTCGAGTTCCAGAATCCAGCCGGCAACATTGTCGAGAAAGTACCGGTCATGGGTAATTGCGATCACGGTACCGGGGTATTGCTCCAGAAAACGTTCCAGCCATGCGACAGTCTCCGCATCGAGATGGTTGGTTGGCTCGTCCAGCAGCAGCATGTCAGGCTCCGACAGCAACAGCCGGCACAGCGCGATGCGCCTGCGTTCACCACCCGACAAAGGCTCGATGGTGCTGTCCCATTCCGGCAGGCGAAGTGCTTCTGCCGCCATATCCAGCTTGTGCTCTAACTCCCAGCCATTACAGGTGTCAATCGCATCCTGAAGTTTCCCCTGCTGCTCCAGCAGCTCGGTCATTTCGTCATCATCCATCGGCTCTGCGAACCGTTCGCTGATGGCATTGAACTTGGTGATCAGGCCGAGGGTATCCGCGACACCTTCTTCGATGATTGCCCGCACCGTTTTGTCGGGATCCAGTTCCGGCTCCTGGGGCAGAAAGCCGATACGAATGCCTTTCTGCGGAATCGCTTCACCTTCAAATTCCGTATCAATTCCGCTCATGATTCTGAGCAGGGTTGATTTGCCGGAACCGTTCAGGCCCAGCACACCGATTTTGGCGCCCGGGAAGAAGCTCAGGGAAATATCCTTGAGAATAAATCGTTTCGGCGGCACGATTTTCGCGACGCCATTCATTGAGTAAACGTATTGAGCCACTATAGTTTTTCCAGGGGGTTCCAGTGATTATTCGAGGGATTGCTTCAGGAGCCGGATTATCCGGCAAGGCGGCTATAATAATCCAGCCCGAACGGGGAGGGGAGAAAATGTCTGATCAAATTCACACAGTATCCGTATTCAAAGGCGACAACATTGCAGCCTATGGGTTTGGTGAAGGACACCCCTTTGGCCCTGATCGGCATGATGTTTTCCACGCGGAACTTGAACGCCGCGGACTGAACAGCCAGCTGAATCTGGTCACAGCCGGAAGTGCAAGTCGATCTGAACTGGAAGCATTTCACACCAAAAAGCATATCGACCGCGTTATTGATCGATGCCGGGCAGGCGAGGGGTTCCTGGACGGTGGTGATACACCCGCTCTAATTGGTCTGGATGAGGCGGCAACGGCAGTTGTCGGGGCGGCAGTATGCGCAATGGATGGGCTGGTCTCAGGTGAGATGCAAAGGGCTTTTGTGCCCATCGCCGGATTGCATCATGCCGGGCGGGATCACGCGGCGGGTTTCTGTGTCTATAACGATTGCGGCGTGGTCATTGAACTGCTGCGTTCCCGTCATGGCATCACCCGGGTAGCCTATGTTGATATCGATGCCCACCACGGCGACGGTGTTTTCTATGCCTTCGAAGAAGATCCGGACCTGCTGTTTGCAGATATTCATCAGGACGGCCACACGCTTTATCCGGGCACCGGCAACACCCTGGAGACCGGCCGGGGCGCTGCACAGGGTACCAAGCTGAATATTGCGTTGCCCCCGGGTGCTGGTGATGTTGCTTTTTATAAAGCCTGGGAGCAGGTAGAAGCCTATCTTGAGGCTGCTTCACCGGAATTTATTGTGCTGCAATGTGGGGCCGACTCACTGGCAGGTGATCCGATCACCCAACTTGAATTCACTGCCGCTGCTCATGGTCATGCGGCAGAACGGTTGTGCGCGCTCGCCGACAGACTGTGCTCGGGTCGTCTGCTTGGCCTGGGTGGCGGGGGTTACAATCGTCGCAACCTTGCAGATGCATGGGCCGCTGTTGTTCAGGCATTCGTAAACCACTCAGGTTAAACTACGCTTCTTTTTTTGCGCGCGGAGAGCAGAATGTATACAAGTGACTGGACGATCAGGGAATTTGACCCGGAGCTGGCTGACGCCCTTGACGGGGAGTTGCGCCGGCAGGAAGAACACATCGAGCTGATTGCTTCGGAAAACTATGCCAGCCCGAGGGTACTGGAAGCCCAGGGCTCGGTGCTGACCAATAAATATGCCGAGGGTTATCCCGGCAAGCGCTACTATGGTGGTTGCGGGCAGGTTGATATTGCGGAACAACTCGCTATTGATCGTGCCAGGGAGTTGTTTGGTGCTCCCTGGGCAAATGTGCAACCCCACTCAGGTTCCCAGGCCAACACCGCGGTCTACATGGCCTTACTGAACCCCGGCGATACGGTGCTGGGTATGAGCCTGGCTCATGGTGGACATCTTACCCATGGTTCGCCGGTTAATTTCTCTGGTCGCTTATATAACGCTGTTTCCTATGGCCTTGATGAGGCGACCGGCGAAATTGACTACCAGCAGGTGGCTGCAAAGGCTCAGGAGCACAAGCCACGCATGATCATCGCCGGTTTCTCGGCCTATTCGCGCATTGTTGACTGGCAAGCGTTTCGGGACATTGCTGACGATGTGGGTGCTTATCTTATGGTAGACATGGCCCATGTTGCCGGCCTGGTTGCGGCGGGTGAATACCCAAGTCCGGTCGGGATTGCCGATGCGACCACCACGACCACGCACAAAACCCTGCGTGGACCGCGGGGAGGACTGATTCTGGCGCGGGAAAATGAAGAGCTGACGAAAAAATTCAACTCACTGATTTTTTCGGGTACGCAGGGTGGACCGTTGATGCACGCGATCGCTGCAAAGGCGGTGGCTTTTCGGGAAGCCATGCAGCCCGATTTCAAAATCTACCAGCAGGCAGTGAAGGCGAATGCGAAACTGATGGTTGAAGGCCTGATGGCCCGTGGTTACAAGATTGTTTCCGGCGGTACTGATAATCATATGTTCCTGCTGGATCTGATTGCCCAGGATATTACCGGCAAGGATGCCGATGCTGCTCTGGGTAATGCCAACATCACAGTCAACAAGAATGCAGTGCCCAATGATCCTCGTTCGCCTTTTGTGACCAGCGGATTGAGAATGGGTTCACCCGCCATCACGACACGCGGCTTCGGCGCGACCGAGACTGCCGAGTTGACGGGTTGGATTGCAGATATTCTGGATGACATCAATAATCAGGATCAAATTGATGCGGTAAAACAAAAAGTATTGGCTCTGTGTCAGCGTTTTCCTGTGTATGCCTGATCACCCATGCATTGTCCATTTTGCAGCCATGCGGAAACCAAGGTTATCGATTCACGATTGAGCAGTGACGGCCGTTCAGTACGCCGTCGTCGGGAATGCCTCGAATGTCACGAGCGTTACACGACATTCGAGACTGCGGAGCTGGTGATGCCGCGTTTGATCAAAAGAGATCAGAGTCGTGAGCCGTTCGATGAATCGAAACTGCGTAGCGGTATGGTTCGGGCCCTGGAAAAACGTCCTGTAAGCATCGAGGTGATCGAAGAATCTCTGGCACGAATAATCCACAAGCTGCAGACCATGGGTGAGCGGGAAATTCCGTCAATGCGACTGGGCGAAATTGTGATGGAGGAACTCCGGGAACTGGATGAAGTGGCCTATGTCCGATTTGCTTCTGTGTATCGCAGCTTCCAGGACATTACGGAGTTTCAGGAAGAGATCCAGAAGCTGCGCGAGATGACCGGTGGCACCAGGGAGCGCGATCAACTTTCGCTATTGCCTGACGCAAAGATGCGCAAGAAAAAATAGGCCGGAAAAACAGGCACAGATTTCTTATCCATCATGGCAAAGAACAAGAACATACATTCCATCCCTGATAGCCCTGATCAGGAATTCATGAGCAGGGCTTTGCGGCTGGCGGGTCGCGGGCAATACAGCACCGATCCGAATCCCAGGGTAGGCTGTGTGCTGGTGAAGGATGGCGAAATTGTGGGCGAGGGCTGGCACGCTCGCGCCGGTGGGCCGCATGCTGAAGTGCTGGCACTGGAACAGGCCGGGCCAGCGGCCGCTGGATCCAGGGTATATGTCACGCTCGAGCCCTGCAGCCACCATGGTCGTACTCCGCCCTGTGCTGATGCATTGATCACAGCCGGGGTGGGCCATGTCGTGATTGCGATGAACGATCCCAATCCTGATGTTGATGGTGGTGGTATCAGTAAACTGAAGGCCGCGGGGATTGGGCTCACCACCGGGATAATGGAAGCCGAAGCAATTCAGCTCAACCGTGGTTACTTGTCGCGGCGAACGCGATCTCGCCCTTACCTGCGCAGCAAGCTTGCGGTCAGCCTGGATGGTCGAACGGCACTCTCCGGCGGGGAAAGTCGTTGGATTACCGGCGCTGCAGCGCGCGCTGATGTGCAACTGCTACGTGCCGGAAGTTCTGCCATCCTGACGGGTGTCGGCACCGTGATTGCTGATAATCCTTCTCTCAATGTCAGGCGTGACGGTTTGGGTGATGTGCTGGCGCCGGATCGGGTGGTGCTTGATTCACAACTACGAACTCCGATCGACGCGAAGTTGCTGACGACATCGGGTCAGGCTCGGATATTCTGTATTGATGTCGATCTGCAGAAAAAACAAGCACTTGAAGATATTGGCGCTCTGGTCGAAGTACTGCCTGCATACGAGGGAAGAGTATCGTTACCCGCTCTTATGAATCGGCTGGCCGAGCTGGAAGTCAACGACGTACTGGTAGAAGCGGGTGAGCAATTGAATGGAGCGCTGATGCGCGAGGATCTTATCGATGAGTTGGTGATTTATATGGCCAGCCATGTCATGGGCAGCGATGCTCGCGGGATGTTCGGTATGCCTCCTCTTGCCGGAATGAATGACCGGATTGCCTGGCAGTGGGTGGAATCCCGTCGGATCGGCGAAGATTTAAGAATGGTATTGAGCAGGAGCGCGGACTGATGTTTACAGGAATCGTGCAATCGACCGGCATCGTTACAGCAGTCGAAGAACGGGGTGGTGACGCCCGACTGACAGTAGATGCAGGCTCGATTGATTTAAGTGGTTGCGGTCTCGGGGACAGCATCGCAGTCAACGGGGTCTGCCTTACCGCAATCGATCTTGGCAGCGGAGGTTTCAGCGCTGATGTGTCAACGGAAACCCTGTCGGTCACCACCATCGGTACATTTGAAACGGGCAGTGTAGTCAACCTGGAGCCTGCACTGACCCTGTCGCAGCCCCTGGGCGGCCATCTGGTTTCCGGGCATGTGGATGGTATTGGCAAATTGCAGTCCCTGCACAGCGATGCGCGATCAACCCGGATGGAATTCAGTATTCCTGATGGACTGGCTCGATACATCGCGGCGAAGGGGTCCATATGCATCGATGGCATCAGCCTCACGGTCAATGAGGTCTTTGATGATCGATTTTGTGTCAATATCGTGCCGCATACGCTGGAACAGACTATTATGAAGCATTACATTGATGGGATCAGGGTCAATCTTGAAGTAGATCTGATCGTCCGCTACCTGGAGCGGTTGATGAGTCAGCAAGGCTGACCGGGACGTGGAACATATGGGCAAGATGCAAGTGGTAGGTGGAAGCGCCGGCCATGAAACGGTGTTCAGCGATATCGAAGATATTATCGCGGATATTCGCGACGGCAAGATGGTGATCATCGTTGATGATGAAAGCCGCGAGAATGAGGGCGACCTCGTCATGGCTGCGGCCAAGGTGAAGCCGGAAGATATCAACTATATGGCTCGTTACGGCCGGGGATTGATCTGCATGCCCATGACCCGCAGTCGCTGCAACCAGCT
>JAJRUG010000132.1 GCA_024277915.1 Gammaproteobacteria bacterium | reverse complement strand
GTGCATCGACGACCACAGCGTAAACCGCCATTGCCTGGCTGGCCTGGGCGATACGCTGGAGGGCATCGGCGATCAAGATCGAGCCAAGCCCCTGTCCCTGGTGAGATTTCGCTATGGCAAGTCGTCCCAGCAAGGCCGCTGGTACCGGGTACCTGGGCAGTTGGCGTTGATGGTCTTCTGGAAGGTCTACGGCATCCAGACTGCAGGCGCTGAGACTGTAGTAGCCGGCCACTTGTTCCGGGCGGGCGGAAGGTGAGGCGATCAGCACGCGGCTGACCCGTCTTCTGATGTCCTGACTGGCGTATCGGTGCAGATACTGATTGAGAGAAGGTTCGCCGCAATCGAAGGATTCACGATCATGCTGTTTGTTCAGCAGCGTGATAATCAGGTCCAAACGGACGGCTCCTTACTGTTGCACGCGTTGCTTATGTTTGGCCAAGGCGTGTTTGAGTCTGGCATTGGGCTCAGGTGGAATCTCAAGGGCGTTCAGGAATACGTCCCAATCTGCCTGTTCCAGGGTGAGAGTTTCGTGCTCGTGGAGCACCTCGTTGGCCGCATCCAGAGCTTGCCCGAGAACGAATTCCGACAGGCTCTTTTGATTGTAGGCTGCTGCCCGTTCCAGCTTCTGCTTGGACCGAGCGTCAAGGCGGATATGCATACGCTCTTGCTTGATATTTTCAGGGGTCGCCATATGAGTATTTCCGATTACAGCACAGAGTGTACGCCAAACGTACGCACGGATCAAGTTAATGGTCAATCAAGCATGCAAATCAACACGTTGCAGGGGCCGGGGAATGGGATAACGCCGGTCAACATATGGTCAACCTTTGCTCTGAAACCCGCCCAGTACCTGCGGTGATCGGGCTACTAAAGCCCCTCCAGCAGACCTTGCAGAAACTCAATTTGGCCAGTGGAGACATAGGACCATCCTTTCTTGCCGCTCTTTATTATCTTCAAATCCTGCTCAATAGATTTTTCTGCCTCGCCCCTTGTATCACCTTTGCGGTGTAGCAAAGCGCTGAGTAACCGCTGAATCCGGTGGTGGCGCGAACGAAAGCACCAACGTTGCCACAATCCCATCCCGGCTCCCAGCTGTTTCTGCATGTCTGCCAGCTGACGATATGCAAGCCAGAGCAGTTGAGCATATTGAGCAGTTTCTTGTTCTGAAAGATTCTTTATTTTCATATCCAGTTCACCTGAGTCGGGGGTAGCGAATTCAGTCTTGGTCAAAATACCATACCAAAGAACAGGAAATTCCATAATTGACTTGGCCGGGGAAACCCGAATTTCGCTACAATTCCCGCCGTTGGAATATCGATATTGTCGCAACCAGCGGAACGATAATCCACATCACCATGAGGCCAAGCAGCAACAGCGGCCCAAACTCGGCACGGGCTGCAATCCCTGCCAGTTGCCCGATATTGTTGTAAGCAGTCAGGTTCAGCAGCCGGTAAAGATCGGTAGGGTTAACAAGTATCAATGCTGAAAAGAGCGTCTGGCTAATCCTTTGCCCTTCATCTGCAAGCAGCAGGCCGAGCAGGGCAAGGTCGTAAAGCACTACCAGTACGAGCCATAGCATGATGGATGCACCAACAGCCGTACTTCGCTCACGAACCAGTACGCTTACCAGATAGGCGAGTGCAATAAATACGGCACCGAGTACCAGCGAGCTGCCCATCATTGTGATGTATGCCTGCCAGCTTTGGCTGCCGGTTTCGGCAAGTAACACGACAGCAACAGCCGGCAGGCCAAACCCGACAGTCACCGCGGCGAACAGGATCATCATTTGCCCGAGGAACTTGCCCATTACCACCTGCCAGCGCGTCACCGGATAGGTCAGCAGTAACAGCATCGTGCCACGCTCGAATTCACCGACCAGAGCGTCGAATGACAGCAGTAGTGCGATGAGCGGAATCAGATAGACACTGAGGCTGCTGAGACTGACAACTCCGATATCCAGCACCCCGGCGCGCGTCGTACCGGTTGGTGCAGATCCTGTTAGTAATAGTATCAGCGCCATGGCGCCAAGCAGGATAATGGCAGTTGCGACCCAGCGGTTACGCAGGCCGTCGAGAAACTCGTTTGCTGCAATGATTCCCAGCGCATTCATTGCAGCTGCTCGTTTTCCATGTAGTGGTTATAAATCCGGTCAAGCCGTGCAGGAATCATATCGATATCTTCGATGACTTTATCCATATCGACAATCTTCCGGAGTAAATCCATCCGGCTGGTTTCCAGGCAGGATATCTCGATTCCATGATCATTGACTCGATGCATTTCGCCCATCGCTGCCAGTTGCTCCGCTACCTTTGCGGTATGACCTGATGCGACCTTGAGTCGAATCATCGTCGGCAGACCAGCCTGTATCGACAAATCAGCTAAAGTCCCGCAGGCCGCTATAGAGCCTGCTTTCATGATTGTGATGCGGTCTGCCCGTGTCTCCACCTCGTTCAGCGAGTGTGAGGAGGTGAGTGATGTCGTACCCGACAGGCTGAGTGTATCGATCAGGTCATAGAATTGCCGGCGCAGCGATGGGTCCAGACCGCTGGTCGGCTCATCCAGGAATAGTAGCCGAGGCTTGCCGAGCATGGCCTGGGCCAGCCCAAGCCGCTGGCGCATGCCTTTGGAATAGGTGCTTACTCGCTGGTTGGCAGCTTTATCCAGCCCGACTTGTTCCAGGATAGAGCGGTACTCCGGTGCTGCAACACCTTTGAGTCGGGCATAGAGCGCGAGTACTTCCACACCTTTCATGGTGTCGTGAAAAGCGACACTTTCGGGTACAAAGCCTGTCTGGCAGCGTTGTGCAGCGGTAGCCTTGACGGGGTCACAGCCCAGCACACGCAGCTTTCCTTCGCACGGGCGTGTGAGGCCCAGCATCAGTTTCATTAATGTGGTCTTGCCGGCTCCGTTATGGCCAACCAGCACCATCCGCTCGCCAGTGCGAACCGAAAGATCCACATTGCGGACGGCTGTCTGGTTGCCATAGCGCTTGACCACGCCGGTGACTTCAATGGCATTGTCCATCAGGGTTTTATTATCCATCGGGCGACAGGGGTTGCCCCGGAATAGCCATCAATGGTGTGCTGTCACTAATGCCGCCTGGATACAGTGATGGAAACTCTGACTGTGCCCACCGGAGCAACTGTGTTGCCGGGCTGTTGAGCAGCAGTTTCGCGATCGGGTGACGCCAGATAATCTGATCCATCAGGTCATTCGGGCGGTAAGGCTGATCGGCAATTCCATCATCATTCAGATCAAAAGCCGGGTTATCGCTCCAGTAGTTACCGCGTCCCTCAAAAGACCATTCGATATGCCGGGTGCCGACGTATTTTACCTGTGTCCGATTGTGCACAAAAGCATTTTCATAGATCTGGTTGCCAGCGGAGCCGGCTGTGAAGTGGATACCGATCTGGCAGCCGGAAAAAATATTGTTGTGAATACGGTTGACGTTGGCATTATAGATAAAGAGACATTTTTCAGAACCACCTGTAACCCTGTTTCCGGCTATTTCAGAGTAATTCGCATAATTCAGAAACAGACCGTGGTCACGATCTCCGGTGGAGATATTATCAGCAACCTGTAGCCGATCAGAAAACATTAACGCAAAACCCGCATGGTTTCCTGTTGACCGGTTTGAGCTGATTCTGCTGTCATGGGTATACATGTAGTGGATGCCGAAGCGGAGGTCCCTGAGATTGTTGCCATGGAAAATATTGTCATGGCTGGTAGTGACAAATATGCCATCACGCCCAAAACGGATATCATTGTTTTCGACTACTGAACCAGGCGTATTCCATAGTTGAACACCATTGCCGCGCTCATTCATGCGGGGATTTTTGCTGCCAGTGATGACGTTGTCTCGGACAAATGCCTGTTCGGGACCCTTCAGATTGATCCCGATCAGGTTATGCTGCAGTTGATTATTTTCGATCAGCGCACGATCCCCGTCACTGGTGACAAAAATACCGCTGTCTTCGGTCGCCAGGCTGGTACCGGATTGCTGCACTATCACAGCTCGCACGATGACATCCGGTGCCGCGATGGTGATCACCCGGCCCTTGCCACCCCCATCGATAATGCTGGAGCCTGAGCCCAGCAGTTCCAACGGGCGGTCGATAATGACTTGCCCTGCATATACTCCGGCGTTGAGCAACAGCCGGTCGCCGGCATCGGACTGGTTAATTGCCTGCTGGAGTGTCCCCGTACCAGGGGGCACCAGTCGATCAGCAGCCTGAATCCGGGCAGATGCAAAAATTGTGAGGCAGAGCAGAAACCCGCCGATCAGAATAAATCTGACCGGCGGGCTGTTGTACTGCAGACGAATGAGAAAAATGCTACGACTCTATGCCGGCTCTACCAGCATTCGGCCACGCATTTCCATATGCAGTGCATGGCAGAACCATTGGCAATAGAACCAGTGCACGCCTGGCCGGTCAGCTATGAAAGTGACTGATGAAGTAGCCTGTGGTCCGACCTCCATGACAACGCCATAGTTGGCCAGTGTGAAGCCGTGTGACAGATCATCGATCTGATCATTGTTGCTGACGTACACAGTGACCTCATCACCCTGTTTTACGGTGAACTTCTCCATGCTGAAGCTTGGTGCCACCGACCACATATAGACCCGCACCTTGTTGCCATCCCGGATGACTTTGGAATCTGCATAAAGTGTTACACCATCTTTCTTTGCCTGCGCGGTTGCATCAGCCCACATCGGATCGTCCTTTTTCCAGACAGAACGCGGATTGACAATATCGGTACGGACAATAATACAATCATGCGGCTCGGCGAAAGTGGCGCCGTCATGCACGATCTCCATCTTGGAGCCGGTGATGTCGATTAACTGCTCATTCTCCGGCTTGAGCGGGCCGACGTTGATGAAGCGGTCCTTGGAGAACTTGTTGAGCGATACCAGCCATTTTCCATCGGCTTCTTTGGTCTCGCCCATGGAAGTATGGTTGTGGCCCGGCTGATACTGAACATCAATTTTTTCCAGAATCGGATCAACGTCCTTCCCGTTATAAGCATCAATCGCGCTCTGGATATTCCATTTCGCTATCTGACTGTCAAGAAACAGCGTGGTAAAGCCATTACCCTTGCTGTCGAACGCAGTATGCAGCGGCCCCAGGCCCAGCTCCGGTTCGGCCACTACCGCATCGCGCGGCTTGATCTTGTCGTTAAACAGATCCGCAAAGCGCCGTACATCCAGAACGGTGACAGTGGGTGACAGCTTGCCATTGATGACGATATGGCGGCCGTCTGGTGCAGTGTTACAGCCGTGCGGGCTGTTGGAAACAGGAACATAGAGGGTATATTTTGACCCCTTGCGCCCATCAATCACCGGAACGCCAGCTATCTCTGTGAAGTCACCTTTCTTAACTGCTGCTTCGATACGCTTGATATCGAATATGACAGCCCAGTCCTGCTCGCTGGACATCATTCCGGCAAGATTGACAGCTCCTTCACTGTTGTAACAGGTCGAGACTGCATATAGCCCCTGATAGTCGGTATCGCAGTTATCGAGATTGCCGTCTACCATGACTTGCCATGCAATCTTCATGGTGTCGCCGTCGATCGCCGTGAAAATCGCATGGTAGTTTTCCGGGTTATCGAGATCCCGACCGTCATTTGGTATTGGTACACGATGTTCGCCATTGGCAAAAACGTAACCTGTACGGGGGTACTTCTGTGGGCGCAAGCCGTGAATATCTGCAGCATTGGGAATTTCAATGATCTTGTCACATCGCATGACATCACAGCGCACGCGTGCAACCCGTGTGTTGGCTTTGTCGTTCATGAACAGGTAGCGGCCATCATAGGTGCCATCGGTAAATGACATATGCGGATGGTGAAGATCGCCATTGGTCCAGGTGCCGCCCCGGCTTTCAAGGAATTCCCGGGTTTCTGGCAGCAATCCTTCGGTAAGGATTTTGCGGCTTTCATTGGTCTGGCCCCAACCGGTGGCGCTGCACATATTAAATACCGGCACGCGCATCAGTTCACGCATGGAGGGGAGGCCTATGATGCGTAATTCACCGGTCTGGCCACTACTCCAGAAACCGTAGTAATCATCCAGATCACCGGGCGCAACACTGCCTTTCATGCCGGCAGCGTTTGTTTTTTCTGAATACAGCATGGATGCACCGGTCAGACCGGCAACGCTGCCTGCTCCGGCGAGAGCCGCCAGTTTGGCGGAGCCACCCAGAAGCCCCCTGCGGCCGATATTTACATTTTTGTCCGTATTTTTTGGCATCTTGATTTCCTCGTAGAAGGTTTGTCCCTGTTCGGTACTAATAACTGTCCGTCGAGAAGGATACGGGGTCGTTCGCGCCGGCACATCAGTACAATCCACGACGTGCCGCGAATTTCCCGAAGGTTTTTCTGAATGCCTGGCGAGAGTCAGCGCTGACTTTTGTTTTTTCTGATTTCTTCCACGGTAATGACCACATCCGATTTTCTTTCTGCAGAAGTCCTGGTGTATCGCTCTTGTTTCAGGCGCTTCTGAACCAGCACAGGGCATACGTACTGATCCGCGTAGACAACCTGACAATGCAGGCAATACAAGCACTCATTGACGTTGATGTTACCTTCCTGATGGATTGCCTGAACCATGCACTCATTGCTGCACCGTTGGCAGGGTGCGCCACACATTTTGTAGCGCTTGAGCCATTCGAACATGCGTAGCCGGCCGGGAATTGCCAGTGCTGCACCCAGTGGGCACAGGTATCGACAATAAAAACGTTCGATAAACAAACCGGGCACCAATACTGCAATAGCGAACAGGACAAATGGCCAGTCGCGAACAAATTTCAGAATAATTGCTGTCTTGAATGGCTCGACTTCTGCAAGATGCTCGGCCACGCTCAAAGAATGCAGAGAAAAGCCGAATAACACCAGGAAGATGAGGTATTTAAGCGACCACAAACGCTCATGTAGTCCCCATGGCAGGGTCAGTTGAGGAGTTTTGACCAGCTTGGCCAGGCGGTTGAGCAGTTCCTGGAGTGCGCCGAAGGGACACAGCCAGCCACAATATGGGCCACGTCCCCAAAACAGCAGCGCCGCTGCCACTGATCCCCACAGGATAAATATCAGTGGCTCCATGAGAAAATAGCTCCAGTCAAAACCATTGATCAGAGCATTGAAAACGGCGAGAATATTGACTACCGATAGTTGAGCATTCGCATACCAGCCGATACCAAACAGCGTAAACAGCAAAAAGCCGATGCGCACCCGCTCGGCCAGTTGCGGCCGCATCACCAGCCAGTTCTGGAAAAAAAAGATCAGTGTCAGTACCCCCAGTGCTATTAGCAGAACGATGCTCTCGGGCAGCTTTGCCTGCCACATTTTTTTCCATAAAGGCGGGTCTTCGACATCCAGCCCGAGCCATGACAACAGTCCTGTGCCGGAGGATGGGGCGGGTTCAATGATGGACAGGTATTGTTCCGGAGGGCTGTAGGTCAGATCAAAGGTCAGAAAAGCTTTTTTGGTGGCCCCGATAGCACGTCCAACCAGCAGCTCCAGCGTCCACGGAGTCGCCGGATCGAATCCTTCATCGGGTGGTAGCAGGAACAGGCCGACGTCCTTGAGGTATGGCGCACCTGAAGCCACAATCTGGCGCAACCGTTTATGCTCGAAATCATGGAAGCGAATAGAGGCATCACCCTGATTGATATGGAAACGGTCAAAAATACCACCACGCACATAACCTGATCCCTTGAATGAATACCGCCCGTCACCAGCCAGCAGGATTGCCTGCTGACCGGGTTCCAGACGTTTCATCATGTTGTTGTATTCCGCCTCACCCAGCAAACTTCGGCCGATAGCGGGAATCGAGACGACAGCGGCGTAGAGTGCGATAAACACTTCATCCGGCTCGCCCTGCTCGGGCCGGCGTGCTGCCAGTGGATCACCGGCTGCCTGAAAGGCAGCATTGACCTGCTCGAGCGTCAGCAACAGTTTTTGTACCGATTGATCAGCGAGTAGTGCTGCCCAGTCTTGAATATTGCCGGCCTCCGGGTTGATCACGACCTTTGGCCCGACCCGTTGGCGTTCCAGCGCCAGGCCGGCGAGGCGGTGGCTGCGTGCCACCTTGGTGGCGCTGCGGAGAATGCTGTCATCCATCACCATCACTGTGACCGTGGCTCCGCTGACAACATCGACGCCGTGATCCTCGGCCTCACCGCGTGCCAGTGCAGCAATATCACGGCCATTATAATTATCAAGCACCGCGATGATGCGTTTTTCGGGGATGCCGATCAGAACAATGGGTTCCTCATGCTCAACCAGCAATACCTTGCGGATAATTCCGTCAAGATCAATGGCAACCAGCTGGTGTATGGGCTTTCCGGAGTATCCGGTGGTCTTAGCGAAGTCACTGGTAAGAAATACCAGGCCAACCTGTTTATTATCGCTGAAAACTGCTGCTACCGGGGGAGTGCCTTCTGGTGCAGCAATACGGTCAGCTTCAGGAAAAAGTTCCTGTGGGGACAAATCAGTTAAAAAACGTTGCAGATCGTTGGCCACTGCATTATTGCTGATCAGCACCAGCGGGAGCAGCATGATCAGGAACAACAGGAAACTTGTGATAGTGTTTTTGCAGATCAACGGGAAGCAGCACTCTCTAATATAATGGCAGGTGGTGGGTCAGGATGCTGAAGTTGCCAATGCCAACCTTGCTTGTCCATCCGTAGTTTCCGTGTCGTACCCTATATCTGCAAGTGTTATTGCCCATTCTTGATCACAGGTATATATTGAATAATCGAATGCAAAAGAAGAAGTATTCGTGCCTTTCTGGTCATATCATTGAGTTGTAGCCGGGTTTTTGCATCGGCCATACTTTCAGCCAAGACAGGGCGTCAGTAATTAGTGGTTCAGTTATGGCAAGGGCTGAACCCGTTAAGACGAATTTGAATATTGTGGGGAGCAGACGATGAGACAATCCTTTTTACCGGCGATTTGGGCGGTATTGTTTGGTTTTACCTTGATGGCAGTGTTGTTGCCGAACGGTGCCGAGGCTCAGAATACCGAGGTTGACCACCCGTTCGTCGTGGATGAAATTATTGTTACTGCACGGCGAAGATCAGAAAGCATTCGGGACGTCCCCGGCACGGTTACTGCTTTGACTACACAGGTGCTGAAAGGAGCCGGGGTCAAGCGGGCAGAGGATTTTATCGCTCTGACTCCGGGTGTCACAATGGTCAATACTGCCGAAGTGGGTGACACCCAGGTCAATATACGTGGCATTAATGGTGCGCGTGATGCTGAAAACAGCTTCGCCTATCTGGTTGACGGCATCCTTTACACTAACCCGGCAGCATTTAATCGCGAGTATACCAACCTGCAGCAAATTGAAATCTTCAAAGGGCCGCAAGGTGCAATCTACGGTCGAAGCGCCGCGGCTGGTGCCGTGATCGTTACTACAGTCAAGCCGGACAATGATGCCGAATTCAGCGGTGTTGCAAGTTTCGCCGAAGACGATACTTACACGGGACAGCTGTCCTACTCGGGACCATTGATTGAAAATGAACTGTACATGACCCTTTCGGCAGATTGGCGTGAGTCTGATGGTTTTTACAGAAACAGTTTTCAGAACAACGCACCCATCGTAGATACGTATGAGGGGTATAACGTCAACGGACGATTAGTGTGGGATGTTAGTAGCTCTCTCAGTATTGATACAAAGTTTCGCTATGGGGAAGTCGATGCATCTTCTATTGTATTCAATTCAGTTTTTCATTTGCCTGTTTTTGCAGCGGCGACAAATACACCAGGGGCATTTCAGGATAGCAATGATGTAAATTTTGTATTCCAGCCTAATATCATTTCGGACAACGATCAGGAGGCGCTCGAGTTTTCTTCCAGGTTCGATTACACCTTGGATGGCGCAACTTTGACTGGCTGGGTTCTCTATAGTGATATCGACAATAATCTGATCTCTGACGGAACTTCAGCAGCGTTTGGTTTCTTTAATAATGATGCGGCCTGTCAGCAATCGGTTCTTGATTTGAATGCTGCGGGGGTGGTTCTGCCGTCACCCCAGTTTATTGGTACTTCTCCGGTTGGAGTAATCTTTGACCCGAATGGCTCGTTTCTGGGTGCATACACGCCAACGACTTGTGATGGCATCCAGGAACAGGTTCGAAATCAGGAAGATATCAGTGTTGAGCTTCGTCTCGCTTCTGACAGTGACCAGCGCTTGCGCTGGATGGGTGGTATTTATTTTCTGGACATAGACCGCACAGTCGGCGTTTCACTCAATCGCGATAGTGGTATGGCGCCGATCAGGGGCTTGCTTCAGGTTGGTGGTCCGAACAGTACCGCTTCTCTGGCCTATGACAATTTTGATACCCAGGTGCTGTCGGTATTCGGTCAGGTCGAATACGATGTCAGCGATGCACTGGAAGTGTCCTTTGCACTTCGTTATGACGAAGAGGATCGGAGCGTTTCCAGCCTGGTGCCGACCAATGTCACGCAGCAGGTTATCGACCTGAACTTTGACGGTATTTTTGATGATCCACTGAACCCGGGGCTCAGCAGTCTTGTCAATTCAACCGGAACTATTCCTGACCAGAACGAAACCTTCTCGGAGTTGCAGCCTAAAGTTGCAGTAACCTGGGATGCCACCGATCAGATAAAACTCTTTGCCAGTTGGGGCGTGGGCTTCAAGGCGGGCGGGTTCAATAACTCTGGCAGCGCAGCTACCGTCAATATTTTTAACAATTCATTTATCAACGGCGGGATTGGTATCTTTTTTGCAGATGACCTGGGAGTGCCGTTGCCTGTCATCACCGATGATTACGAAAAAGAAACCTCGAGTGCATTTGAGCTGGGTTTCAAATCGAATTTCTTCGGCGGCCGGTTACAGCTTGATGGTGCTGCGTACTATACTGATGTTGATGATATGCAGTTTTTCGAATTCTTCGTTGGGTCATTCGGGTTACTGCGAGTAGTTTCGAATATAGATAAAGTCGAGATATTGGGGTTCGAACTGGGCGCAAATTATCATGCTACTGACAATATAAGGTTTTACGCAGCGGCCAACTATACTGACAGCGAGATAAAGGCAAATAGCTCACGCCCTGATACTGTTGGTAATGAATCACCATATACACCCGAGTATACGTTCAATATTGGCGGGGATATTAATTTTCCCCTGTCCTCCAGCCTGGATTTCGTCGCTCGGCTGGATGCGCAGTTTATTGGCAAGACATGGTTTCATACTGTTCAGGAGGGTCAGCGCCCGACAATTTTTCAACCATTGTTTGAGCTGGGCTTTGGTGCCGGGGCAGGGGGGTTGGGTATCGCTGATTTTTCAAACGCCCAGCGGGATGCCTATGCAACAGCCAATCTCCGGATTGGTGTGGAAGGAGAGACCTGGTCAGTTATCGCATTTGTATTGAACCTGACGGATGAGAAATATCTGGAAGAGGTGATTCCTGCCCCTGAATTCGGTGGTAGCTTTGATAGCCCAAATGCCCGCCGCCGATTTGGCCTGGAAGTGGGTTTCAGGTTCTGACAGATCAGGCTAGTCAGCCGACTGCACGAACTGGGTAGACACACCAAATAACTTATCCGCCGGAAGATCGAGTACCAGCCAATTGTCCAGCCCCTCACGAGGGGCTGTATTTTTCAGAATAGTGCCGGCCACCCCGGCCTTTTCTGATGCAGCCCCGATGTCGTCAACCTGATAGGAAATCAGGAAGAATCCCTCTCCATGCTGCTCAAGGTGTTTTGCGGGGGTTCCCTCCGGATCCGTGGGTTGCACGAGAATAATCCAGGTTTCGCCAAGCATTACGCGTGCCACTTTAACCCCGCGATCAAGCAGCTCGTCGCGTTGGGTAAAGGTAACTCCGAGCACTTCCTGGTAACGAGCCACGGCTTGTTCCAGGTTTTTCACCAGGAAGTTAATATGGTGTACACGGCTGATCATGACGGTACTCTGGCAGTGTCGAGCTTCGGGTTCAAGTGTCAACGGGATCCCGTGGCTGCTCTTTGGTGCAGAGTGAGCCAGGTTATGTTTGGCAGGAGTCTTCTGGCCGCTGGAGAATAAGCCTATTTGAGTGTCTCAAGTCCCTTGATCATGGTGTTTAAAAGTCGTTCAAGGTCCCTCTCATCATTATAAACATGGGGTGAAATCCTCAGAAACTGGCCTCGCAAACTGACAAATACCTGATTGTCAGCGAGAATCCTGTGCAAGCGCTCACCATCGCAATCGCCGATATAAACACCAAGTATGTGGGGAGATCGTTCTGCTTCGGGCAAAGAGTTCATCCCGACCTGTTCAACTTCTGTGGCAATCATTCGAGTCTTCACTGCGATTGATGCAACGATTGCCGGGATACTCCAGCGATGAATCTGCTGCAGGCCCTCTACCGCCATTGAGATTGTCAGGTGGGAGGGTTCACCGGAATCATAACGGCGTGCCCCATCCTTGAAATTGCTCTGATACTGCGTCAGTTCGGAGAAGTTCTCGCTGTTCCGGCGATTGATCCATGAATGTTCAATCGGGTTGCCGTTTTGCCTGTCTTTTCGTGCATACAGGAATGTCACTCCGTATGATCCCAACAGCCATTTGTATGCCGCACAGATAACGAAATCGGGTTTTATCCTTTGCACGGAGAAAGGCATGACGCCCAACGTCTGTGTCAGGTCAAGAACGAGTGATGCGCCGATCTCCCGACAGCGTCGTCCGATGGTCTCCAGATCAAGCAACGCACCATCGGTCCAGCGAGCCTGTGGCAGGGCAACAATGCCAACGTCAGTGGTCAGTTGCGCGAGTACCGCAGTCGTCAGATCCGATGTTGGTGACCGGTTAACAGTAACGATAATTGCATCACGCTGCTGTGCCAGTTCCTGCCAGATATATACGTTGCTTGGAAACTGATCATGGAGAACGATGATTTTCTGTTTCGCTTGCAAGCGCAGATTCTGCGCCGCCACCGAAAGCCCGTAGCTAACAGAGCTGATGACCGCAATATCACCAGGGTCAGCATCGATGAGGCGGGAAAACTCTACGCGTGCCAATTCTGCCGGCTCGAAAAAATCGGAAGTTTTGATCCGCCATGGTTGAGCGCTTTTGCTGAGGTGCTTCGCGCCGATCCTGGCAACGCTTTTTAACATGGGTGAGCTGTACGCACAGTTAAGGTAAGAAACCTCATCTGGAATATCGAACAATTCCCGTTGGCAGGGGATCAATTTGTTTTCTTTGTTCATTTCTGAGTCGGTTTCCGTTAATGCCCTGAAATCACTATCTCGCTATTTTTACCGGCACATAATTGACAGTGATTCGGCGTACACTAGGTAAGCTGATTTCAGTAGTTTACTACGTGTCGCCGGAGGTTTTTTTTCGGGGATTCCAGGATTTGCGCAGAGCATCATATATGAACGTTGACGACTGGCAACGCAACGGAAAGTATTACAGCTTCCCGGGTCATCAGGTTTTTTTTCAGGATGCCGGGGCAGGGGAGGTGTTGCTGTGTATCCACGGTTTTCCGACAGCATCCTGGGATTGGCATCGTCTTTGGCCTGATTTGATCAAGCGGTATCGTGTCATAGCACCGGATTTATTGGGTTTTGGTTTTTCTGACAAGCCGACCAGGCATGCATATAGTCTCTTTGAACAGGCTACGATACTTGAGAAGCTGCTGGATCATCTGGATATTCCCGCCGTACATATTCTGGCTCATGACTACGGGGTAACCGTGGCACAGGAATTGTTGGCCAGACAGCTTGAGTCTTCGCGGCAGGAAGGGAATAACATCGTCATTCACTCAGTAGCGCTGCTCAATGGCGGGCTCTTTCCCGAGGCAACATTCCCTTTGTTCATTCAAAAGGCTCTGAAGAATCGGCTGGTGGGCCCGTTACTCGCCCGACTGCTATCTGAAAGAGCGTTCCGGCACAGCTTCAGCCGGGTTTTCGCGCCGGGGAATCGTCCAACCCGATCTGAATTACGGGCTTTTTGGTCGTTAGTTGCTCACAACAATGGAAAACGGGTGGCGCATCGAGTGAGCCGTTACCAGGATGAACGTCGAACTCATCGCGAGCGATGGACAGAGGCGGTGCAGAATACCGACGTGCCTGTTCGTCTTATTATCGGTTCGGAGGATCCCGTCTCTGGTTTGACGATCGCCAGACGATTTCGTGAACTGGTCAGGAACCCTGATGTGGTGATCGTGGACGGGGCGGGCCACTACCCTCAGGTAGAAGCCCCTGAGCGGGTGCTGGAGGCGTTGCTGGCTTTTCTGGGGGGCGTAAAAGATAGTATGGCACCCATAAAGGACTGATAGTGTCGCTCTATAAAGAGAGTATATTACCACTCATCAAAATTCACCCGTATTCCGAGATATCCGGCCCGGCCATTGGTCTGATAGCCAAAAACCTGCTCATAGTTTTCGTCCAGCAGATTGGTAGCCCGAACAAAAACATTGATCCTGCGGCTGATATTGTAGCTTGCCGTCAGATCAACCAGCCAATAGCTGTTCAGTTCTACGATCTCTGACGGGGCAGGGAACGGCGGAAAGAAAATGTCATTCCGTGATCCACCGTAGTCAGCTGCCAGGTACAGGTTGGCCTGATTATTAAGGAACCTGTAGTTGGCATTCAGGCTTCCCGTATGCTGTGGTCTGCGAAGTTCCTTTACATTATTGCCCTGGACGTCGGGCTCGGTTGAATCCGTGTAGGTGTAAGAAGCGCCAAGTTCGAGATTTGTTACTACAGTGAACATTGCTGATATTTCGGCGCCCTTTCTGGAGCTTTTGCCACCCATGTTTGCAGCGGTAAACGAGAAAGTATCCGGGTCAAAAATAAAGCCGTTAATTTCATTTTCGAGATCCTGGCTGAAAATGCTTATTTCCAGATCAAGGGCGCCATCCAGAAACAGCTGTTCAATACCGATTTCATATGAAGTGGATTCCTCCGGCTTCAGGTCGGGATTACCGACAAACTGACCTGGAAAAAAGCCAAATCGTTCGGTGAAGGTAGGCGTTTTCTGCCCGGTTCCGATACTGGTTCGGATCAGGGTGGTGTCGCTGAGTTTGTAGGCCAGCGCCAGTCGGCCGGTGATAGTATTATCGAAGTCGCTGTAGTTGTCGTATCGTGCGCTTAATAACCAGGTCAGGTGATCGACAGATTTTCCCTGGAAGTCAGCAGCGATACTGTTGACACTGGTTTTCTGATTCTGGTTGGGGTCGCCAAACCCGATGGTGCCTCTTTGTTCAAATCGGGTTTGCTCATTTTCGGCCGCCAGTGAGAGCAGGTTCCTGTCCAGCTGGATATCAGCTTGATAGATCAATGAAGTTCGGTCGGATTGTGATGAAGATGTTTGAACCCCGTCAACCAGGTTGTCATTGCTGGTATCCAGATACCGCGCGGTCAGCTTATGGACTACACGGCCATCCAGAGTGCTCACTGTTGCACCGCTGTGCAGGGTTGCCTGGGTTGATTCGGTTGCCCGATCGCCATCCGTCGGCAGGCCGGTGGTAAAGAAATCAACCGGGTCAAACTGTGAATAGGCGTCAACCATACGAACACCGAAATTGAGGGCCAGTTGGTCAGTGGGGCGGTACTTTCCTGACACAGAGGCAGTTGTCAGATCAGATTCATCATTTTCGTCACCAGATCGTGAAATATTTGATCCGTCCGTATCCTGCCTTTCCAGCCCATACGCTACTGACCATTGTTCACCCCCGATGCTGCCCTGTAGTCCGGCATTCAGTGTGTTATTCGTACCACCTTCGATGTAACTCCCCAGTTTGGTATTGTCACCCCCCGACCGGGTAATGATATGTACGACTGCAGCAATTGCATCGCTCCCCCAAAGGGAACTCTGCGGTCCACGGACTATTTCAATGCGTTCGACATTGCTCGTGCTTAATTGCTCCCACCGGAATTCATCACCAGTTGCCGGGTCGTTGGCTCTAACGCCATCAATCAGCACCAGAACATGATTTGCTTCCGCACCCCGGACCCGAACCTGCGTTTGGGTGCCTGTCGTTCCTGTCTGGCTGACCGAGAAGCCGGGGATAGCACGAAGCAGGTCAGTCACATACCGTGCCTGTCGCTTCTCAATCAGATCGTGAGTGATAACTGTCGTTGAGCTGCCGATGTTTCCCCTTGCAAGGGGAGAGCGGGAGGCCGTGATCACGATGGTGTCCAGATCACCATGGGAATCATTATTTGTTTGACTGGCTGCGGGTGCAGAGGCAATCAAGCCGTACACCAGGAATACGGAAAATCTGTGGCTTGGCATTAATAATATCTCCTGCCTGGCTCCCCGGCCTTGCATACCGGCTCAATCGGGAGGGAGGAAGAGATCAGAGATCTCCACGAAATCGCCCGCCGCGATTGAACTGTGGACCAATCGGCAGGCCGGTCTCCGGACTCATGAGTGGCAACTGGTGCAAATACCAGATACCTGCATCGATCGCCTTCCCGCGCATCGTGCGCAGTGGCTAATTGATCGACTGACTCATTTACCGTTGCGGGGGCAGTGACGGGGTTGTCATTTAGAATGACGCACCGTCTTCCCGTTTAACAACAGGCCTGAAAAGCCTGCTGTTCACCTGTCGAAATCGCGAGAACGATACTGCAGGAAAGTGGGGATTGCAAGAAGGTGTATTCGCTGTGCTTGCCGGATCTGGCTCACGCGGTTAATCCAGCTTGCGATTTGGCAAGGGTCTGGAATGGTGATGCAAGAAAATGCCGGAGCTGTTCAGGGCAAACAGCTCCGGCACCTTTTTTTGATACCGTGTCTGATACGCTCTTGGGCGATCAACTCCCCGGATGACGGATATTCAGGCGGCTCTGCGGCGCATCCAGCCCAGCAAGCCCAATGCCGAACCGAACAGCCAGACCGCCGCGGGAACCGGTACGACTGACACTTCTATTGCCAGAGTTTCAACCGGAAACCCGAACAAAGGATCCGAGACAACAATTGCGAACTGGTAGTTACCGGTGATGTTCGGGTTAAAAACGCCGGCAGGGGGGGTAACCAAGGGAGGGAAAGGAGCTGCGAGGAAACCGAACATCAGGTTTTGCGAGCCCTGTTCCAGAGTGCTGGCTGGATTCGCTCCGCAGAGTATTCCGCAGTTCAGCGTAGCAGTCACATCCAGTCGGCCCAGCGTTGCCAGGGTATTGCCGGCAGCCGGATCAAAATCATAGTAGATATCAATTTGATAGTCGGTCAATTGACCACCACCAGTGATCCCTATGTAGTAGTTCCAGTTCCAGAGTGCTCCCTCGCTAGTGCTTTGACCTGCGCCCCCGAAATTGCTGCCGGTACCGGCAAAATACACACCAGCGCCATTGTTGGACAAGGCGGGATTGGAAAATCTTTGTGTTGCACTCATCGCGATCGTGATGGTCGTAGTGCCATCAATAATCTGTGTTGATGCTGCGACCGAGTCGTTTGGAATACCTGTGCCACCAAAAGTTGCATTCGGGAAAGGGCCGAAATTATCAGAGATGGTAATTGCTGAAGCGAATCCCGGTAGCAGCAGCGTGCAGGCCAGTATCACGAGTTTCCTGATTTTCGTTCGCATAGTATTCCCCTAATTTTTGATTTGACGGTCGCCTGAGACACCAGCCTATTGCCAGGAACATATTCGAATGTGAGGAGTCCTCCGCAGGATATTCCCCGGGCTCGATTCGATCCGTGATTAACCGCTTTTTATTCGGAATCACTGCCTTTTTTGTACCCAACCCTCAAATGTTGCGTCATCTGATCAGGTCAATTGGCTCAAAGCTAGCATAGGTAAGGTTTTGTGCCAATTCGGCATCAGACGGGTGAGCAGAATCGGTCGAGGAACCATTTGCAAGTGATTCATGATGAAAGTTTTTGCAGACAATTAGCGAGTGAGACTTGATCCTGTGAAGCCTGTCTTGATGGCTGTTTGGCGCATATTTTACATAATCCAAATTGTCAGCCTTTATGGAGTTGCGCACATATTTCTCAATTATCCTCGCGAATTTCTGTCAGAGGCTAATGGCAATAGCATGCCTGGTATAAGCGCGTGGTCTCCTCCCCGACAACCGGCCGCCCGTATCTGCGCCACAGGTCACGGAAATCAGCGCCTTAACAGTGTTGACTTATGCAAAATCCAGGCGGCTCTCCGGCTGCCCGGATATTGGTGTGTCTAATCCGAGCAATGGACGGAGGCCTGGGTGCCATGAGTAGGCGATTAGTGTGTAACCAAATACGATTAGCTGGTGTTATAGCGGCATTGATATGCTCTGCGCCGCTTTATGCGCAGGAAGAAGCCGCAAATACTGAGCAGCTGTTTGATCTGAGTCTTGAAGAGCTACTTCAGGTAGAGGTGACAACGTTCTCCAGGAAAGCGCAGTTGTTGTCAAAGACGCCGGCGGCAATGTTTGTTATCACATCAAGTGATATCAAACGGTCTGGAGCAAAATCGATTCCGGATTTGTTGCGTATGGTACCGGGTGTTCAGGTAGCACAGGTTGATGCAAGCACCTGGGCCGTTACCGCGCGTGGATCGAATGGCATATTCGCAAATAAACTGCTCGTGCTGATGGACGGACGCACGCTGTACGGACAATTGTTCTCCGGCGTGTATTGGGAGCAACAGGATACTGATTTATCTGCAATTGATCGTATTGAGGTAATTCGCGGGCCGGGCGCGACGATGTGGGGCTCGAACGCAATGAACGGTGTGATCAACATCATCACGAAAAAAACCAGTGATACTCTGGGCACCTATGTTGAGGCTACCGCAGGTACAGATCTGACGGAAGGAGTGGTGCGCCACGGTGGAGAAATTGGTTCCGCCCGTTATCGGGTTTACGGCAAATATCTTGACCGTGATGGCTTTGCTCCCGATACAGGTGAAGGTGTTCTCGATGACTGGGATATGTTGCGAGCCGGTGGCCGCATCGACTGGCAATATTCCGAAAGCGATGCCGTCACTTTCAGCGGTGAAATCTATTCCGGTGATATCGGGAAAAATCAAATCGCGACTTTCCCCGTCGCGCCGTTTAACACTACATTCAATACAACACGCAATGTTTCCGGAGGATTCGGGCTCATCAGCTGGAATCACAAATCTTCGGACAGCTCGGATTTCCAGCTGAACGTTTACTACGATCAGCGGAAGCTCACCAATATTCCGCCAGATCAGGAGCGAAATACTTTCGATGTCGATTTCCAACAGCGCTTTAGTCCATGGGCCGGGCACGATATCGTCTGGGGGCTGGGCTACCGTATTGGCAATGACGACACTATGGGCTCATTTACGATTTCGCTTGATCCTGCCAGCCGTACACAGCGGATACTCAGTGGTTTTGTGCAAGATGAAATCCGGTTGCCATGGAACAACCTGTTCCTTACTGTCGGTACGAAACTTGAAAAGAACAATTACAGCCAGGACAATCTGGAAGTTGAGCCGAACATTCGCTTGTCGTGGCACGCCAGCGATTCCCAAACGCTCTGGGCATCTGTTGCCCGAGCTGTGCGGGTGCCCTCCAGAATAGAGCAGGACGGGATAATCAATGGCGCGGTGTTTCCACCAGGTACTCCCGCGAACGCTTTTCCAATCCCCATGACGCTTACCTTTCTGGGTAACAAGGAAATAAAGCCGGAAGAGGTGCTTGCATACGAAATTGGCTATCGCAGCCAGCCTGCAGAGAACATAACCTTCGATATTGCCCTTTTTTACAACCAGTATAAAGGCGTGCGAGTCACGACAGCCCAGGCGCCGGTATGTCAGCCTTCGGAGACATCCTTCACGGTGAACCCTGCCTGCTTTTTTACTGCTCAGTATGTCGAGTTACCTTTTGTAATGGGCAATGGGGGAGATTCCGAAACCTATGGAGCGGAAGTGGCGATGTCGTATCGCGTATTTGATCGCTGGTCACTGCAAGGCGCGTATTCATTCCTCAAAATTAACGCCGACGAGATGGCGAACGTTGCGTCGTCACTGGGTGAGGACAGCCCGGAGCATCAGGTTTCCTTGCGTTCTCTTTGGCAAGTCAGCGGCTCTACACAACTCGATTTATGGATGCGCTACATAGGCAAGTTAAGAGCGCAGCGTATCGATAGTTACGTCACGCTGGACGCTCGTTATATGTGGTCGCTATCACCGGCATTTGAAATCAGTTTTGTTGGTCGAAATTTGCTTGAGCCGGAACATATGGAGTTTGTCGAAGAATTTGGTGAGGGGTTCCCTACAGCTGTACAGCGGGAAGCCTATCTGGAATTTCGCTGGCAATTCGACTAGTCGCCAAACCAGGTATTACATAGAGATAACCAGGCAAGTGCACAGATCTATATACAAGTATTGCGGTATGGCATGCCTCATTATGCTGAGTTGGCGACCTGATGCCTCTTTTGCTGATACGTCGGTGTCAGAATCAGCTGTAAAGGCCGCAATTATTTTCAAGATAGCCAAGTTTGTCACCTGGCCAGACAGTGCTTTTGCCGCAAGTGATGAGCCCTTGTCAGTGTGCATGTCGTCAGATAGCCCAATGGCAGAGGCAATGAGCGCTCTGCAAGGCCGCTCGGTTCGAGGGCGCCCGATCTCGATCCGGAAATTTGACCGGAGCGAGAGTATCCCGACAGACTGTCAGATTCTGTACGTGCCTGAGAACGGAACCAATCCGGCGGGCGCCGTGCTCGACAGCGTTGCACAAGCACCGGTTCTAACTGTAGGTGACGGCGACAGGTTTGCTGAGCGAGGAGGAATCGTCGCGTTGAGCATCGAGCGAAGCCGGGTCCGGTTTGCTATCAATCTCAAGGCCAGTGAGAAAGTTGGTCTGGAGATCAGCGCGCAGTTACTCCAGGTCGCCCGTATTGTCAGTACTGTTCCGGATTCCATCCAGGATCAACCATGAAAACATTTTCGGAATTTTCTATTACCAACAAACTGATCAGCATCATGCTGTTCACATCGGTGACCGTGGTTCTGCTCGCATCGTTGATTCAGGCGGGCATCGAGGGCATGGCCTATCGGGAATATGTTGCGCAAAAGCTGGAGACGGTTGCAGATGTTATTGGCACAACCAGTATTGGCGCGATTACATTTGATGATGAGGATCTTGCAAAACAGGTTTTGTCTTCACTGGTTGCAGAGCCCAGTATTATCAGTGGGCACATTTTCGATGTCGAAGGCAAGATGCTTGGCGTCTACGCCGCCGCTGATTCCGGTTTCCAGCGCTCAAGGCATGATAAAGAAGCCGTCGGTCTGGTGCCCTGGCCTGAAAAAGGCGAGTCCGTGGTTTACTTTGACGGCCTGGATTCGCTTGATGTCATGCGCCCAATTTTGTTTGATGGCGAGATGATCGGCTATGTGCATTTGCGCTCAACGCTTGATCCGCTCGTCGAAACATACTGGCGATTCGTGTGGATGGCTCTTGGTATCGTCGCAATGGCAGTACTGGTTGCCTTGTTTTTGGCGTACAGGCTCCAGGCTGTTATCTCACGGCCGATACTGCATCTGGCAACCCGGATGCAGCGTGTCACGGACAACAAGGATTACTCTGTTCGGGCAGTGAAAAGCTCCGACGATGAAGTCGGTGATTTGATTGACGGATTCAATACCATGCTATCGCAGATCGGTGAGCGTGATCAGCGGCTGGTTGAAAGCAGGCGGCAACTCGATGACCAGGCCGGCAACCTCGCTACAGCAAACGCGCAATTGACCGTTGCAATGGCTGAATCGAACAGGGCCAAAGAAGCAGCAGAATCTGCCAACCGTTCGAAGAGCGAGTTTCTTGCACGTATGAGTCATGAGATTCGTACCCCGATGAATGGTGTACTCGGAATGACCGAGCTGCTGCTTGGATCCAGTCTGCCCGGAAAGCAGCGGCATTTTGCTGAAACCATTCAAAACTCCGCTGAAGCCTTGCTCGCCCTGATCAATGACATTCTTGATTTTTCCAAAATCGAAGCACACAAGCTGGAACTGGAAGTTGCCGAGTTTGAATTACGCGATGCTGTTGAGAGCGTTATCGATCTGCTTGCGATCCGTGCAAACGGCAAAGAGATAGAGCTTCTGTGTGACCTGAAACCGGGAATGAACACCCTGGTCAAGGGTGATGCGACCCGCTTGCGCCAGATATTGATGAATCTGGTAGGGAATGCAATCAAGTTTACTGAAGACGGCGAGGTAGTTGTCAGAGCCAGCTCACGTGAACTGGGAGCAAACTTTTCGGAGTTTCGATTTGAGGTGTCGGATACCGGAATTGGTATTCGGTCAGAAAGCCAGTCACTGATTTTCGAGCTGTTTTCCCAGGAAGATGGTTCGACGACCCGGCGATACGGCGGTACTGGTCTTGGGCTGGCAATATCCAAACAGCTCGTCGAGCTGATGGGCGGTGAGATCGGGGTCGAGAGTGTCCACGGACAGGGTACGACCTTCTGGTTTACGGTTGGTCTTGAGACCGTTGAACGGCATGCACAAACTTCGGTGCTGGATGACCTGGACGATGTGGACTCGCTGAAAGTGCTGGTGGTGGATGACAATCGCACCAACCGGGAGATTCTGGAGCACCAGTTTGCTGACTGGAACATTTTTCCGGATTCTCTGGATAACGGGGTTGACGCACTGGTAGCGTTGCAAGCTGCGCGCGATGCCGGGGAAGCTTACGATCTTGCCGTTCTGGACTGGCATATGCCAGGCATGGACGGTCTTCAACTGGCGCGCAAGATTCGATCCAATCCTGAATTCGACAATCTTCGGCTGGTCATGCTGAGTTCGGCTGCTGCAGATGATGGTGGCCAGAGCATTCTAAAAGCCGGTATCAATGCTTATACCAGCAAGCCTGTTCGGTTTGCGCGCCTTCGCGAATGTGTCCTCGGGGCGATGCGTGCGGAAACAGGCAGACCTTATGAGCCGCAGTCAGAAAACCTTGTGTCGGACGATGACACCCTGCGATTGCGTGGCAGGCGAATATTGCTCGTTGAGGATAACCCGGTTAATCGGGAAGTCGCTACCAGCATGCTCAAAGGGATCCAGTGCCACGTTGAGGAGGCTGTGAATGGCCGGGAAGCTGTAGACAAGATCCGGCAATCGCATTTTGATCTGGTATTGATGGATTGTGAAATGCCGATCATGGACGGATATGCTGCAACGACTGCGATTCGATCTCAGGAAACCCGACAGGCCAGAGCCGAACGTGTTCCGATCATTGCGTTGACAGCTCATGCCCAGCCTGAAGACAGGCGCCGCTGTCTCGCTACTGGAATGGATGACTATCTGAGCAAACCTTTTAGCATGGTTGACCTGCGCAGCATCGTCGGCAGGTGGCTCAGCAGCGGCAGCACTGTTGCGGATGACTCAGAGCGACCACAGCTTGCTGCTCCCCCGGCAAACGAGGCAACGGTAATTCGTGCCATGGCCCTGGAAGCAATTCAATCACTTGATCCGGGTCAGGGTGATGCCCTGGTGCTGAAAGTGATCAAGGTATATGAAGAAAATTCGGCAGAACTGATTTCCGTACTTGCCGATGCATTCAATACAGGCAGCGCCGAGGAGATACGCAAAACGGCCCATGCATTGAAATCGAGCAGCGGCAATGTAGGTGCTGAAAGATTTGCTGATATGTGCCGTGATATCGAGCAGGCGGCAAAAAACGGGTCTTTTGAAGGGATGGCAGAGAAAATTGCTGCGTTGAATATGGAGCACGATGCCGTACTTGCGGAATTGAACTCCTGGCAGGAGAAAAAAACCGCATGACTACAGCTTTGCAGCAAAGAGATGATGTCGTGCTGGTTGTCGATGATGATCCGACACTGCGGGTATTGTTGCGTGCTGCGCTGGAGAAATCCGGCTTTCATGTAGAGGAAGCCACCGATGGTGAGGAGGCTTTGCACAAGTTCGCCGAATGCCGGCCGGCAGTCATCCTGATGGATGTAGAGATGCCTAAAGTGAATGGCTATGAGGCCTGTCGACGCATTCGGGAGGATGCCATCGGTGCCCATGTGCCGATACTGATGGTAACCGGCCTGGAAGATATAGATTCGATTAACCGTGCCTATTCTGTCGGCGCCACTGATTTCGTACTCAAGCCGATAAACTGGGCATTGCTGGGACATCGAATTCGATATGTCCTGAGAGCCAGCAATACCTATCGGGATCTTCGTACCAGTGAGGCCAAAAACGATGCCCTGTTGCGGGCCATGCCGGATACGCTGCTTGTGGTGCGGCGCTCAGGGGAGATTGTCGATTATTTTGCCGGCAGCGATGAGACCACACTACCTGTGCCGCGCGGTGACCAGGGGATGATATTCGACTATTTGCCCGGTGAGATAACGCCCAAGTGGCATGCCCTGATTTGCGAGTTGCTGGCGAGTGGCAAGCCCACTCATTGGGAATTCGATTTCGAAAGAGATGGCAAGCAACATTATTTTGAGATGCAGCTGGTCACCTACCTGAATGATCTGACACTTTGTATTTTCAGAAATATTACCGAACGAAAAGAAGCGGAGCAGAGGGTTCACCGGCTGGCGTTCTATGACATGCTGACAGGTTTGCCAAACCGGCAGCTGTTTCAGCAGCAGTTGGGAGAAGCTATTGATTGTGCGAAGAAAAACAACCTTAAGGTCGCAGCTTTATATATTGATCTGGATAATTTCAAACGCATCAATGACACACTGGGCCACAGTTTTGGCGATGTAGTGTTAAAGACCATTGCGCGGCGTCTGGATCGCTGTGTCAGAGCCAATGACAGCGTTGGTCGCGGTGCGCTGGATACGGAGGGAGCGAGCATGCATCTCGCCCGGCTGGGCGGTGATGAGTTCGTAGCAATTCTTCATGATCTGGAGGATGCGAATGACGCTGTACTGGTCGCCGAACGCATTCGCAGCGAGCTGACTCGCCCGGTTGAGCATCAGGGTCATGAATTTGTCGTTTCATCGAGTATTGGTGTTTCGTTATACCCGGATGACGGAGAGGATATTGATGCCCTGTTGAAGAATGCGGACGTCGCCATGTATAAGGCAAAAGAATCAGGCCGAAATAGTGTGCGGTTTTATTCCGGAACAATGAGCCTGCGTTCTCTGGAGCGCCTCGAACTTGAGAGTGGCCTGCGTCATGCGCTGGATCGAGAAGAGCTGGAGCTGCATTACCAGCCGAAACTGTGCCTGAAGACCCGTCAGATCATCGGGGTGGAAGCGTTGATTCGTTGGGAGCATCCGGAATACGGTAATATTGCGCCGGATCGATTCATACCGCTTGCGGAAGAATGCGGGCTGATCACGCAGCTCGGTGAGTGGGTGCTCAATACGGCCTGCCGCCAGGCAAAAAAATGGCAGGATCGGTTTGGGCAGCGCATCAGCGTCGCAGTCAATCTTTCCAGTCAGCAATTCTTCCAGAGCGACGTGGCAAACGCAGTGTTTCAGGCATTATTCGAGGCTTCCTTGATGCCCAGTTTATTACAGCTGGAATTGACGGAAAGTATTCTGATGCATGATATTCAGGAGACCATTGATACCATGAGGCAACTCAAGGATTCCGGTATCGCGCTGGTGATGGATGATTTCGGCACCGGTTATTCTTCTTTGAGCTATTTGCAGCGTTTCCCTCTTGATGCACTGAAAATCGACCGTTCATTCGTCATGAATCTTGAGAATAACCAGGATGACGCAGTGATATGTTCCACTATTATCTCCATGGCTCATCATCTTGGTCTCAAGGTGGTTGCCGAGGGTGTCGAGACGCATGCCCAGTTAGGGTTCATGAGTGATCATGGCTGCGACCAGATTCAGGGTTACCTGATCAGCAAGCCGCTACCAGTTGATGAGCTTGAGGCATTTCTCGTCAGCCCGGTCAACGGAAAATTTGCAGACTACGGCTGATTCTGCTGATACTTGCAGAAAGCATCCAAAATACTCCCCGGAAATCTGAAATACCGTTAATGTCAGAGGATACGCGCCGTTGGCCTTTGCAGCGGAGTAAAGCGGACCGCAGGGAGCCATCCGCAGCAAAGGTCAACGACGCGTATCCTCTGGAGAGTACCGCCTTAGCGTTTGTGGGGATCACGCATTGGTTGAATCATGGTGCCAATAGCCCGGCCTGCCCTGTCCGATCCCTTTTTGACGGAATGGCTCCCTGCGGTCCGCTTTATTTCCTTCAAAAAGGGATCGGACAGGGCAGGCCGGGGTTTGCCGCGAG
>JAJRUG010000131.1 GCA_024277915.1 Gammaproteobacteria bacterium | reverse complement strand
CAGTAATGTTGATGCACAAAAGGCCGGCGAGTTTTGCCTGGATCTTGTTCGCGTTACTTGCGTTTGAAAGTACTGCGGCTGCCAGCGAGCCCGGTATATCCCTGGAGCATCAGGTAACACTCGGGAACTGGATGGTTGCACCATTCAACCGATGGTCCTTGCTGCACCTGCCGCAAATTCTACCCGTGGCAAATATATCGCGGGGTGACGGGTCTGTTAGCACACTGCCGGTGCGGCTGGAAAATCTCGGCGATCTCAGGTTCGAGCCGGCACCCGACCAGATACTTTCGATCACACAGTGGCTGACCACTTCCTGTACCGATGGTTTCATCGTCATGCAGGATGGTGCGATCGTATTCGAGAGCTATCTCAACGGCATGGAGGAACATACCCGGCATCTCTCTTACTCCATTACAAAATCAGTGATCGGTATTCTCGCCGGCATTCTGGTCGATGAGGGTAAACTGGATCTCACCAGGAAAGTAGAAGACTACATCCCGGAATTGCAGCACAGCGGGTTTGCGGGTTACCAGGTGCGCGACTTGCTGGACATGCAGGCGGCCATCAAGTGGAATGAGGATTACACGGATCCGAATGGATCATGGCGGCGCTGGAAAGATGCGATCGGATGGACGCCTGCCGCTGATGAGTCTGGCGCTTCACCAGCAGGTAATTACAATTTTTTACCCACCCTGCAACGGGATCAAAAGTGGCCTGGTGGGTTCAAGTATGTTTCGCCGAGTACCGAGGTGGTCGGATGGGTGCTGGAGCGTGCCGGGCGTCAGCCGCTTGCGGAACTGTTGAGCCAAAAGCTCTGGACCCCCCTGGGGACCCAGTACGATGCCTATATCACTACTGACCATACCAATGCATCAGCCGCTGCAGGTGGCTTTGGTGCCACGCTCAGGGATCTCGCGCGTTTTGGTCAGATGGTGCTGAGTAACGGGCATTTCAACAACCGCCAGATCGTTTCGCAAGAATGGATTGAAGATATCCGTTTCAACGGCAGCAATACTGCCTGGCGTTCAGGCCAGTACCGTGGTTACTGGAACCCAAAAGGAGCCTATCGAAGTTTGTGGTACGTATCCGGTGATGAGGACGGCAGCTTCGAAGCAATTGGTATTCATGGACAACGCCTGTATATAAACCCCGCGCAGAAGCTGGTGATTGTGAGGCTGTCCTCACACCCCGAAGCCGCTGGCCGGGAAGCTTACATTCTGGCAAACAAAGCAATCGCAGTAATTCGGATCGCTTTGCAGGGAAATTTCAGGCAGGCAACGGTAAAGCAGTAGTTGCCTTGGTGCGGCGCATGACGAAGCTGGTATTCACTGTATGCACAGCCTTGCACTGCAAAATATATTTGCCAAGCAGTGCGTCATAAGCACTGATGCTTTCGCAAATTACCTTCAGCAGGTAGTCGTGCTGGCCGCTCATCACGTAGCACTCCAGAATTTCAGGACGATCGGCAACCATCCTGTCGAACTCCCTGACTGAATCCGGGTGGTGATCCTCCAGAGAAACATTAGCGATCGCCACGACATGCAGCCCCACTTTTTCGGGATCCAGAATGGCCACATTGGCGGCAATGACGCCGTCTTGTTCCAGCTTGCGCAGCCGTCGCCAGCAGGGTGATGTCGACAGCCCGATTTTCTCCGCCAGCGCCTGGCTGGATAACCGGCCATTAACCTGCAGCGCAGAAAGAATCTTGAAATCCGTCTTATCCACAGAATAAATTTATCTTAATAAGGGTATATACGAAATATATATTTCTTTATTTTCGTATATAGAGCAATAAAAGGCAAGTATCTATGGTTCCCTCCGAGATAAAATATCTCTATCTCTGTGGACGGATGAACCATGGCCAAGACCAGCACCTACATTGCCAGAACCCCCGATGCCAGTGGCTACATCCGTTACACGGATGAAGAAAATCTGATGTGGCATGACCTGATCACCACACAGCTGTCCCGGCTGGAGGGTCGTGCCTGTAACGAATACATACGTGCGCTGGATTTGATGGAATTTCCCGTAGATACAGTGCCGCAGCTTCCGGAAGTGTCTGCGATCCTCATGGAGCACACTGGGTGGTCAGTAGCCCCGGTACCCGCCCTGATTCCCTTTACAGATTTTTTCAATCTATTGGCGAACAAACAGTTTCCGGCTGCGACTTTTATCCGCAATCGGGACGAGATGATTTACCTTCGTGAGCCGGATATTTTTCACGAGGTATTCGGTCATACGCCTTTGTTGACCGATCCCCGGTTTGCGGCATTTAGTGAGGCCTACGGATTGGCAGGGCTGGCGGCAGATCCCTCCGACCACGCCATGCTGGCGCGGCTGTTCTGGTTTACTGTTGAATTCGGTCTGATCAACACCCCGGAGGGTATGCGCTCCTACGGTGCAGGAATCGTCTCTTCGCCGGGTGAGCTGGTTTACGCTCTGGATACTGACAAAGCGGAGCGCAAAAGACTGGATCCCGTCGATGCCTTGCGCACACCTTATCGAATCGATATCTTTCAACCGATCTATTTCACGATTAACAGTTTTGATGAACTATATGATCTGGCACAGCAGGACTTGCTGGGCTACATTAAACAAGCGCGCCGCAAGGGTATGCACGCGCCGACCTTTCCGCTGCAAGAGACTGCCTGACCATGACGACTGCCTGCAATCTGACTGACCGCCATTGTGTACCCTGTGAAGGGGGTGTGACACCTTATGACCGCACTGCTGCGGAAACTGTCATGAAAGACCTGCCGGAGTGGATACTGAGTGATGATGGCAAAAGCATCAGCCGCGATTTCAAATTCAAGGGTTTTTTCAGAACCATGAGCTTCGTCAATGCCATGGCATGGATTGCCAATTCAGAAAATCATCATCCGGATTTCATGACCGGATACAATCACTGTGAAGTGACTTTCACCACCCATGCGATAGACGGCCTGTCTGAAAACGATTTTATTTGTGCCGCGAAAGTGGACGCGCTGCTGGCCTGAGCTACGGGCCTGAATAAACCACTCTATATATAGAGCCATTGAAATCGTCGGAGATGAAAATCTCTCCTGACGGGCTCTCCGCAATATCCACCGGCCGCCCGATGACATTACCATCGACCAAAAACCCGGCCATGAAGTCACTTTCAGTGATGGTGTCTTCATCAGACCAGTGTAGCCGGACCACTTTGTAGCCATCTTTTTCGCTGCGATTCCATGAACCGTGCAGCGCGACCAGGGCATCATGGTGGTATGCATCCGGATAGTGTCCGGAGCGCAGAAAGCGAATGCCGAGCGGGGCATTGTGGGGGCGGAACCCGTGCACAGGATCAATGTTGTCAGCCAGCCTGGCTTCATTGCCCGCACCATGATCGGGGTCCAGGTCACCATAGGCATTGATGAATGGCCAGCCATAAAACCCGTCTTTTACGATCAGGTTGAGTTCCTCAGGTGGAAAATCATCACCCAGCATGTCGCGCCCGTTGTCGGTGGCATACAAACCGCCATCACGGGGCGACCAGTCCAGCCCGACTGAATTTCGCAGCCCGGTGGCATAGAGTTCCTGCTCCTTTCCATCCGGACTGATGCGCAGCAGTGCAGCCCGTCGGTCATCCGTCTCGATACACACATTGCATGATGAGCCGACACTGACGTAAAGCCACCCGTCGGGGCCTGCGCGTATTGTTCTTGTCCAATGACCACCATCGGCGGGCAGCCCGGTCACAATCCGTTCGTAGATCCCGCTTGTTTTCCGCGTCGAGGGGTCAAATCTGATTCTGCCGATGGCATCGATTTCGGCGATATAGATCCAGTCTTCGAAAAGCGCCACCCCGTGTGGTCGATTCAGGTCGGAAAGAATCACTTCGCTGTCGTCGCCAATACCATCGCCGTTGGCATCTTTATGGATCAGGTGTACCTGGCCTGCGCGCGGTGTCGTTGCCAGCAGGTCGCCATTGCTTGTGACCTGCATCATCCGCACGCCTTTCAGATCTTTGGCAAAGACAGAGAATTGAAATCCCTCGGGCAGGATAATGCGTTCGGCAAGGGATAATTCATCAGCTTTGATACCACCACTGAAGATGCCCATGGGCACGTTGACAGGCGGCAGGATCATGTAAATGACCCCCGCGCCGAGCACCAGTACGATGCCGAAACCGATCAGGATTTTTTTAATCACAACTCATTTTACCGGATTTCTTCATGGTATTGTTGGTTCACTGTGAAGCAGGAGCGCCAACCATGACAGGCCTGTATTACGAAGAATTCGAGCCGGGGAGAGTCTTTCAACACGCCCTGCGGCGAACCGTGACCGAGAGTGACAATCTGCTGATGTCCACCCTGACTCACAACCCGGCGCCACTGCATCTGGATGCCGAATATTGCAAGCATACCGAGTTTGGCCAGATCCTGGTCAACAGTTGTTTCACCCTTAGCCTGATGGTGGGTATCTCAGTGGGAGATACCACCCTGGGCACGACCATTGCTAATCTGGGCTGGGAGGAAATACGCTTTCCTAAACCGGTGTTTATTGGCGATACACTCTGGATAGAGACGGAAGTTCTGGCTGTTCGTGAAAGTAAATCCCGGCCCAATGCGGGTATCGTCACTTTCGGGCATCGTGCCTTCAATCAGCACAATGAGGAGGTTGCGAACAGCAAACGAAACGCCCTGATGCTGAAGAGGCCGACAAATTGACTCGCCGCAGCTGGTTGTTTGTGCCCGGTGATGATGAGCACAAGCTGGGAAAGCTCGCTGACAGCCAGGCAGATGTAGCAATACTGGATCTGGAAGACTCCGTCGCACCTGAAAATAAAGTGCGGGCCCGGGCGACCTGTGCTGATTTTCTTTCTGCCCGTCAGGAGGGTACTGATCCTGAGCTGTGGGTCAGAGTTAATCCGCTGAGCTCTGGCCTGACCCACGAGGATCTGGCGGCAGTGATGCCGGCGCATCCGAGAGGCATCGTATTACCCAAGCCTGATTCTGCAGCCGATGTTCACCAGCTTGATGGCTTGATCGCTGATCTTGAAAGGAGCAACCGGCTGGAGGAGCATTCTGTTCAGATTCTGGCGATTGCCACGGAGACAGCTCTTGGTGTCGCGAACCTTTCCGGTTACGTGGATACTCCCGACCGCCTGTGGGGGTTGACCTGGGGTGCCGAAGATCTTTCCGCAGAGCTTGGTGCCACCACCAACAAAGCACCCGACGGAAGTTTCTCAACAACCTACCAGGTGGTTCGGTCGCTTTGCCAGTTATCGGCCGCCGCCGCCGGGCTGAATGTTATTGATACACTCTATTCTGATTATCGTGACCATGATGGTCTGCAACAATATGCAGCCACAGCCCGCAGGGACGGGTTCACCGGAATGATGGCGATCCATCCTGCGCAGGTTCCGATAATCAACAAGGCCTTTACACCTGCCGATGATGAAGTAGCCTTCGCAAAAAAAGTCGTCGCAGCTTTTGATAGCCAGTCCGGTACCGGTGTGGTCGGCATTGACGGAAAAATGCTGGATCGGCCGCATCTGATTCAGGCCAGGCGGATTCTGGAAACAGTCAGGAATATAAAATGACAGTGCTCAAAACCAATCTTGATACGGCTTCTGCAGATTTCGCTGCAAACCAGAAAAAGAATCAGGCTCTGGTCGACGATCTTCGCGCCAGGGTAGCGCAAATTTCGGCGGGTGGTGGAGAACGCGCGCAACAGAAACACCTTGCCCGCGGCAAGTTGATGGCGCGCGACCGAATCAACAAACTGCTCGACCCGGGCACACCATTCCTGGAGTTATCGCAGCTGGCAGCCTGGGATATGTACACGAAGGATATTTCATCAGGCGGGATCATTACCGGTATCGGCCGGATTGCCGGTCAGGAGTGCGTCATCGTCGCCAACGACGCCACTGTGAAGGGTGGCACCTATTTTCCGATCACCGTCAAGAAACACCTGCGCGCCCAGGAGATCGCTGAAGCCAACCACCTGCCCTGCATCTATCTGGTGGATTCCGGTGGTGCTTACCTGCCGCTGCAGGATGAAGTATTCCCCGACCGCGATCATTTCGGCCGTATCTTTTTCAATCAGGCCAATATGTCGGCAAAGGGCATACCGCAGATTGCCATTGTCATGGGCTCCTGTACGGCGGGGGGCGCTTACGTCCCGGCGATGTCCGATGAAAGTATTATCGTCAAGGGAGAGGGCACAATATTTCTGGCCGGCCCGCCATTGGTCAAAGCAGCGACCGGCGAGGAAGTTTCCGCAGAGGATCTTGGCGGTGCCGATGTGCACTCACGAATTTCCGGCGTGACTGACCATCTGGCGATGGATGATGCGCATGCTCTGGCAATAGGCCGGCAGATCGTCTCTCACCTGAATCGCAGCAAGCCGGCAACACTGGAATGCCGTGAGCCGGCAGAACCCTTGTATCCTGCTGAAGAACTTTACGGCTTGATTCCTGACGATTTTCGAAAACCCTTCGATATTCGTGAAGTGATCGCCCGTATTGTCGATGGCAGCGACTTCGCAGAATTCAAACAGCTCTACGGTACGACGCTGGTATGCGGTTTCGCACATATTTTCGGGTACCCGGTGGGCATCATCGCAAACAACGGAATTTTATTTTCGGAATCTGCGCTGAAGGGAACACATTTTATTCAACTGTGCAGCAAACGCGGTATTCCGCTTGTATTCCTGCAGAACATTGCCGGATTTATGGTAGGCAGCAAATATGAGGCGGGTGGCATTGCAAAAGACGGTGCAAAACTGGTCACGGCAGTCGCTACCACCCGCGTCCCTAAATTTACAGTCGTCGTTGGAGGCAGTTTCGGTGCCGGCAACTACGGCATGTGCGGCCGGGCCTATGATCCGCGCTTTTTATGGATGTGGCCAAATGCCCGAATCTCGGTAATGGGCGGCAGGCAGGCCTCGGAAGTATTGAGCCAGGTACGGCGGGATGCCATCGAAGCACGGGGTGAAACCTGGTCCGCCGAGGAAGAAACTGCTTTCAAGGCACCGATTGCCGAGCAATACGAAGTGCAGGGGCATCCTTACTACGCCAGTGCACGGCTTTGGGATGATGGCATTATTGATCCGGTGGATACCCGCACTGTTTTGGGTCTCGGTATTTCAGCGGCGCTCAATGCGCCCATCGAGCCCACTCGGTTTGGCATATTCCGAACCTGAATTCTGTCCAGATGTTTGAAAAAATACTGATTGCCAATCGTGGTGAAATTGCCTGCCGAATTATCAGAACGGCAAAGCGCATGGGCATCGCTACTGTTGCTGTCTACTCCGAGGCCGACATCCATGCATTGCATGTCGAAATGGCGGATGAAGCAGTACTGATCGGACCGGCTCCGGCTACCGAAAGTTATCTCTGCAGCGACCGTATTCTTGATGCGGCCCGCCGGACAGGGGCACAGGCAATTCATCCCGGCTACGGGTTCCTGTCAGAGAATGCCGATTTTGCGGAGGCCTGCGCAACCGCCGGAGTTGTATTTATTGGCCCGACCGCGGCGGCTATTCGTTCAATGGGGTCAAAAAGCTCGGCGAAAAAGATCATGGAGAAAGCCGGTGTGCCGCTGGTGCCGGGTTATCACGGTGAAAGTCAGGAAGAGTCTGTACTCAAGGCGGAAGCCGGGCGCATCGGTTATCCGGTGATGCTCAAGGCTTCTGCGGGCGGTGGCGGCAAGGGCATGCGGGTTGTGGAATCGGCGAACGAATTCAGTGACGCTCTGGCAGCGGCTAAACGTGAATCAGCAAAAGCCTTTGGTGATGACCGCATGCTGATCGAGAAATATCTGCTTACCTCACGGCATATAGAAATTCAGGTATTCGCAGATACCCGGGGGAATTACGTTCATCTGTTTGAACGAGACTGTTCGGTGCAACGGCGGCACCAGAAAATCATCGAAGAGGTACCGGCGCCAGGTGTTGATGAACAGCGACGGAATGAAATGGGCCAATCAGCAATAGATGCAGCGCGGACGGTCGATTATATCGGTGCCGGCACTGTTGAATTCATTGTCGATAGTGACGGTAACTTCTATTTCATGGAAATGAACACCCGCTTGCAGGTTGAGCATCCGGTAACTGAACTGATTACCGGGCAGGATCTTGTTGAATGGCAGCTGCGCATTGCTTCCGGAGAACCGCTGCCTGTTTCACAGCCGCAGTTATCAATCAACGGGCACGCAATCGAAGTGCGACTCTACGCCGAGGATCCGAGCCGGAATTTCCTGCCCGCAGCAGGCAACCTGGAGTTGGTCAGTTTCCCGCCGGATAGCCGGCATGTGCGCACCGATACCGGCATCAGGCAGGGCGATTCGGTGACCGTCTACTATGACCCGATGCTGGCGAAGCTCATTGTCTGGGATCAGGATCGCGATTCCGCATTGCGACAAATGCATACTGCACTGCAGAAAACGCAGATCACCGGGATTTCCACCAACGTGGATTATCTCGCAAAAATGATCAGGCACTCAGCGTTTGTTTCCGGGCACTACGATACCGGTTTGACCAGGCTGCCTTTCAGGGATGAGATTTCGGCTTCCCCAACACCGGGCACTGACCCCGGTTCACCCTGGAGCCTGATGACCGGCTGGCGTTTGAATCTGGATTGTTACGATTTTGCAGACCATGAGATTTTTGATCACGATAGTTTCACTGGTAATCAGTCAGCAGGGGGCAGCCTGACCGCGCCGATGCCATGCAAGGTAGTTTCTGTTCTGGTGCAAGAGTCCGACAGCGTTCAGGCAGGTGCTGCAGTGCTGATACTCGAAGCGATGAAAATGGAACACACAGTGACTTCACCTGTGGCAGGAACAGTCACCGCGATTCATTTCTCACCCGGCGATCTGGTTGAAGAAGGGGTCGAGCTTTTGACCATAGAGGCAGGGTGATTATTCAGCTAATGTAATTTCATCCAGTAATCGTTCAGCGCCATAGATTTTTTCCAGAGCCTCCAGCATCACCTGCGGGTGAACAGCAACACTGCGATTCATCGACTCATCAAACCAGTAGCTCCCGCCAATAGAATGAATATTGCCATCGAAAATCAGGCCGACAAAGTTGCCATGCTGATCGATGGCAGGGCTGCCTGAATTACCCCCGGTAATATCAGTGCTGAATGATTGATTGAAGCGAGATTCCATGTTCAGTTTTCCGCGAGCATCTACCCAGCTCCCGGGCAGCCGGAAAGGCGCAGAACCGGTAGCGCGATCATACAATCGCTGGGTTGTCGTGAAAGGGGTGATCTGTTCGCCCCGCTCGAGCCAGCCCTTCACGCTGCCATAGGTCACTCGTAGTGTGAAAGTCGCATCGGGGTAACTGCTGGTGCCCCCGGTTTCAAATCGCAGCTTTGCGATCTGTTCTTCGGCATGGCGAATAACGGCTTCCACTTCATCTTCATACCGCTTGCGCAAGGCCCGCCCCTCTGCATCAATCGCCAGTGCCAGCTGAATCATCGGATCCTCGCTGGTCTCAATGGCCTTGATGCCGCCCACCCAGTGCAATTCCCGATAGTCCGGGTCAGCCAGTTGAGTACCGTCGACCAATTGAGCCGCCAGCTCATCCGGCGACTTGCTGCCCAGCACCTGCTTCACAAACGGGTCATCCGGCCCCAGCAGTTCGCGCATTTTATCCAGTGAGAATGCCAGTCGCTGGCGCTCAAGTACCGGGTAGATCGGGTTTGCTGCGATCATTCTTTGTTTCATGCCGGGCAATGCAGGTTCGACATAGGCGCGTAATCTTTGCGCGTCAGGTTTTTCTCGTTCCATTGCGGCTCTGACCAGTGTCCGTGCATAGTTGAATAAATCACCCTGCAGGCCGGCGGTTCGTTCTATAAATAGATAACGCATGTAGAACGTATCGAATATATCGAGAGCAGCTTCAATATTTTCGAAAGGGGCAGCGTCTTTGCTACGCAGAATATCTTCCTGCTCTTTCTTGGTAGCCATGAATTCATCATCCATGAGTACCAGTTGCTGGTTGCGAAATACCTTCAGGGAATTCTCGATGCCTTGCAGTGGTATCCTGACGATCCGGTGATTCTCCTCGCTCTGCGTTGCCAGCTGAATCATTCGACCCCGCAATTCGGAATAGCGCAACAACCAGTTTGGCATGGCCATCTGCCGTACATGCTGAAGTTGAGCCACTGTCAGTAAACGATCAGTAGACCCTGGATGTCCTGAGACCATCACTAATTCATCGGCATCGGCGCCATCGGCGCGCCAGGGCAGAAAGTCAGGGGTATGTGCTGGCTGGTCGTTTTCATAGACACGCAAAAAGGCCATATCCAGAGACCAGCGCGGGAAATTGAAATTATCGGGATCACCGCCGAAAGCGGCAACATCAGCCTCGGGTACAAAGACCAGTCGCACGTCTTCGTAGCGTTTGTAGGCATACATAAAATACTGGCCGCCGTTATACAGGTTGACTGATTCGCAATAGATCTTTTGTCCCTGCTCATCACCCTGCTGCTCACATTCCTTTTCAAGGCGGGTCAGCGTCGCTTTACGTGCCTTGTTTGCCTCACTTTCCTGTTTGTCGTTGGTAGCAGCCAGGACTTCCGCAGTAATCTCCTGCGTGTCAACCAGAACAGAGACCTGTTCCGCTTCACAGCGTTGCTCCTGATCCGGCTCTTTCGCGTAGAAGCCCTCTGCTTCCAGGTCTTGTTCTGCTGTTGATAACTGAGTCAGGCAGGTAGTGATACAGTGGTGGTTGGTAACCAGCAGACCATTTTCCGAGGCAAAAGACCCGCTGCAGCCGCCTTCGAGCCGGGTAGTTGCCAGGCGGGCACGATCCAGCCAGTCGTCGGTAATTTCCACCCCATAGCGTTCATTGACAGCAGCTTTGGGGAAATTGTCGAGGGTCCACATGCCTTCTTCGGCTATTGCGGCAGTACAGTAAAAGAGTATCGTTATTGTCCAGTTAAGTTGTTTCAGCATGGTGCTAATCCCGGGGAAATCTGATGCCGAATTCTGGCACCTTTAAGCAGGCTTTGCACTCGCGGGCAACATACGATGTGGTGATTATTGGCGCTGGCCACAATGGGCTGACCAGTGCTGCCTACCTCGCCCGGGCCGGGCTGAAAACACTCGTTGTCGAGCGCCGGGATATTATCGGTGGCTGTTGCGTGACAGAAGAACTCTGGCCTGGTTTTCGGGTATCACGGGGCGCTTATGTGGCTGGTCTGTTGCGGCCGGCAGTGATCAATGAACTCAAGCTGGCTGACACCGGATTGACCTTTTTGTCTCGCCATCCGTCATCATTTACGCCGCAGCCGGATGGCCGTGGTCTGTTACTGGGGTCTGATCAACGAGCCTGCTGCGATGAGATCAGCGTATTTTCAAAAAAAGATGCCAAGCGGTACCCGCAGTATGAACAATTTCTCGACGGGATTGCCCGCACCCTTGATCCGACCCTT
>JAJRUG010000130.1 GCA_024277915.1 Gammaproteobacteria bacterium | reverse complement strand
GCCTGTTTTGCCAGACCAAAGTCGATCAATGCCAAAGAGCCGTCTTTTCGAAACATGACATTGGTGGGCTTCAGGTCGCGATGGTAGATCCCTTTTTCATGCAGCGCATTGAGAGCACCGGCAATATCGCATAAATGCTTATAGGCCTGGTCCGGGTTCATTCCCGCCACAATGCGTCGCTTGAGACTGCCCTGGCTGCAAAACTCCATCGCAATATAGGCATGATCATCGGCAACACCCAGGTCATGGATCTTCACTACATTCGGGTGATCCAAAGCAGCGATAAGTTCATACTCCTGAAGAAACCGGTCGAATGCGGTCTCACCACCATCATCCGGCATCTGGCGTAATACTTTGACCACCAGTTTGCGACCCGTCTCATGCTCACGAGTCAGATATACCGAGGACACATCCCGCTCCGCCAATCGTGCCCGAAGATCGTAGCGCTTCAGGCTCGGCAGACCCGCCTGGGTCATATCGCCACGCGCCAGGCTATGCGAGCCGTTACCATCATCCTGCCGAGGCTCCTCTAAAGCCTGCTCAACAACTTCAACCAGCCGATCATTGCTCAGCGACTTCCAGGAAATGTAATTTTCGGCACCTGCCTTGATCGCGGCAACGATATTCCGTTCACCACCATCACCAAGAACGATCACCGGGGGGAATTTAGAAATTTTGCTGAATTGCCGCACCCAGTCCAGAGAATCGCTATCCTTTCCGGAATGTCCCAGCAGAATGATGTCATTACCTGCCCCGGAAAAACTGTCAGGCAACCGTCCGGCAGACTCCGGATCGTAGTCCTTGATCACCACATCCGGCCAGCGTGTCGTTATATGATGGGTTAGCAGGCTGCGATAGTCTGCCCGATTATCAATAATGAAAATCTTGATCATGTGCTGGCTGAATCAGCCTGCCCCGGAACCCGAACACAGATCATCCAACTCGTCGTTATTTTTATTCAGCTGTCGCAACTTTGCCTTGCGTTTTTTCTTGGCTCCATCCGACCGCTGTTTTTCCAGGTCATCCAGATATTGCTCTGTGATATCCCCTGTCACATAGTCTCCGGAAAAACAGGAAGCATCAAAATCCCGGATTTCACTATTGTCATATTCTACTGACAAAAACAGATCTTTTAAATCCTGATAGATCAACCAGTCCGCACCAATGAGATCACCGACCTCGTCATCACTCCGGTCATGGGCGATAAACTCGTCCACCGCTGGCATATCAATGCCGTACACATTGGGATACCGGACCGCCGGCGATGCTGAAGCAAAATAAACCTTGCGAGCACCCGCTTCCCTGGCCATTTCAATAATCTGCCGCGAGGTCGTACCACGAACAATAGAATCATCTACCAGCAATACATTCTTGCCGGCGAATTCCAGGCTAATGGCATTGAGCTTCTGGCGCACAGAACGCCGGCGCTGCTCCTGACCCGGCATAATAAATGTTCGACCGATATACCGGTTCTTGATAAAGCCTTCCCGGTATTTGACACCCAGATGATGTGCTACCTGCAATGCACTGGTCCGGCTGGAGTCGGGTATTGGAATAACTACATCGATATCGTGATCCGGGTGCTGTTGCAGTATCTTGTCCGCCAGCCGTTCGCCCATTCGCAAACGTGATTTATAGACCGATATCTTGTCGATAATAGAATCAGGCCGGGAAAAATAGACAAATTCAAATATGCAGGGAGCATACCCCTTGGCCGGCCCGCACTGCCTGCTGTGCAAGGTCCCATCAGATTGAATATAAACGGCTTCGGCGGGCTTGATATCCCGCACCAGTTCGAACCCAAGTGCATCGAGTGCAACGCTTTCTGATGCGATCATATGTTCCACACCCTGATCTGTTTCCCTGCGTCCTATGCAGACCGGACGGATGCCATGCGGATCCCTGAATGCCACGATGCCATGGCCGATAATCATCGCAATTGCTGCGTACCCGCCGGTACAGCGCTTGTGAACGCCTTCTACAGCGGCAAATACTGCTTCTGGCAATAACTGTTCACCATGCTGCCGGTGCAGTTCATCCGCAAAAACATTCAATAGCGCCTCGGTATCCGACCCCGTGTTCAGGTGGCGCCGGTCCTTGTTGATTAGCTGAGCTTTGAGCTCATCCGCATTGGTGAGGTTACCGTTATGTGCCAGACAGATACCGTAAGGCGAATTAACGTAGAAAGGCTGCGCCTCGGCAGAAGTGGAGCATCCCGCAGTCGGATAGCGTACATGTCCAATACCAATGTTCCCGCGCAGCCGTCGCATATGCCGGGTACGAAAAACATCCCGTACCAGACCATTGGCCTTTCGGGTAGCAAGTGTGCCCCGATCATCGGTCATAATACCGGCAGCATCCTGACCACGATGCTGGAGTACGGTCAGGGCATCATAGATCCCCTGGTTAACCGGGCTATGGCTGACTATTCCAACAATTCCACACACCGATGCTGGTTCTCCATTTGATTATTCAAGTCTGGTCATTAGCTGACCCCTCTTGCCACTTCTCGATACCGCTCGCAGCGGCATCACGCAAAACTTCCGCCACCGGCGCAGCATACGGTATCAGTTTGGAGTCAGCCCACCAAGACTCCTGATCAAAACCTGTGGACTGCAAAATGATGACCATCAGTCCGCCCAGCAGTACACCGCGTCCCATGCCAAAAATCATTCCTGTCATGCGGTCAGTACCAGTCAGGCCGGTCTTGTCGGCCAGATAGGACAACAGCCACCCCAGTAGTCCACCGGCAATCAATATCGCCACCAGAACTACGGCTCGACCCAACCACAGCTGAACAATCTGGCTGTCAACTACCTGCGGCAGACCAGCACCGGCAGCAGCACCAAATTTGGCAGCCAACCAGACAGCAACTCCCCAGGTGACCAGTGACAGTGCTTCTTTGACAAAACCACGAAATAAACCTACTACCGCCGAGATCAATGCCACGGCAAGCAATATGTAGTCGATTGTGATCAACGAATCATTCCTGTTGTTGAGTAACCCATACTATTGTGAGACAACCTGGCCGGGATACCCTGCTTTTTCAAGCGCTGATGCCAATTCCTCAGCTTTGTTACGCTCGCCTCCCGACCCCACTCTGACTCTGTACAGCGTTTTCCGACCACTGCGCGCCAGCGGTAACAAATAGGCAGAAAATCCTTTTTCCCCGACTTTATCCACAAGCCCCTGGGCATTTTCCTTGCTGGCGAAGCTGCCCAGTTGAACCGCCCATTCCGGCCCCGGTTTCACGGGCGGAGGTTTGGCTACCGACTTTTCTGGTGGTTTTGTTACCACTGGCTTGGGTTTCGGCTTTGGCGCCTGCTTCTTTTTTGTAGTGGGCTTCTCTGCCGAGACGGGGGACGAGCTCACTGGTGTGGTTTTTCGAATCTCGCCTGAAGCCGATTGGCTACTCGTGACCGGGGCAATGTCCTGAGCCACAGGGGGCCGTTCAGCAGGAGTATCCGGCCTGATGGTATGAGTGCGCAATGGCTGGTCATTGTCCGGCAAGGGTGTTGTGCGGCTGACCCTGGTTTCGGACCGGTTACCGTCCAGAATCGCAGGCGTAATAATGACCAGCGCCAGCACCAGCACGCCCGCCCCTACCATTCGCTCAAGCAATTGACGATCCATGTCTTTGACTTAGAACCTGCACACCGCGTCAGTATAAACCAAGCCACTCCAGTGCGGGACCAATGATTCGAAACGATCCGCAAACCAGTATCCGGCCACCCGATACAGTCTGCTCTCTCGCAATCCCGAATGCGCCTGAGGGAGAATCTGCCACAGTCACCCTGGCAATCCCCGCCTCCAGAACCTGACGGGCAAGTTCTTCCGGGTCGGCGGACTGCTTGTCATCAAGGCGAGCAACAATGCAATGATCAATATTGCCCGCCAGTGTGCTGATAAATGAACCTGAATTCTTGTCCGCCAGCATGCCGATCACCGCAGTAGTCGAGATCACCGGATCCAGTGTCTGTAGCTGTCTCACTAATACATCTGCCGCCTGAGCATTGTGCGCCACATCCAGTATCCACTGCTGCCCATTGTCGATCACCTGAAAGCGTCCCGGTAATTGTGTCTCAAGTAACAGTGTATTGACCCGGCTCTGCCCGGCGATAATTTTTGAGTCGTACTGTTCCAGGGCTGCCAGCACCATGCTGATATTGCGCAGCTGGGCAGCCGTCATACTGCGGGCCCGGGCAAGACCGGAAAGACTGCCCGACTGTCCCGACCATGACCATGTATCGCCGGTGGATGTGTAGCCAAAATCTCTATCGATACCATGCAGCACTGCACCGCACTGTTCTGCCTGCGCATGAATGGCCGCTGGAACCGGACTGTCACCATAAAATACCGGCTTGCCTGGTCGAATGATCCCGGCTTTTTCCGCAGCAATGGCCTCAATGGTTGATCCAAGCCATTGCTCATGATCCAGGCCAATGGTGGTAATCAGGCTGAAATCCGGATCAATCGCATTGACAGCATCCAGCCGCCCGCCCATACCGACTTCCAGAATCCATGTATCGCAACCGGCTGAAGAAAAGGTCAAGAGTGCCGCCAGTGTGCCAAATTCGAAATAGGTCAGCGGAGTATCGGCACGTACCGATTCTACCTGCTCACACGCCGTAACCAGGTCAGCATCACTCACATCGACTCCGTCGATGCGGATCCGTTCGTTGTATCGCACCAGATGCGGAGAAGTGTAGGCGCCTGGGTGATGCCCTGAATCAAGCAACAGCTGCTCAAGCAACCTGACACATGACCCTTTGCCATTCGTCCCTGCTACGGTGAATACGGCGCCATGCGGCACATCAAGCGACAGGGATTGCAGCGTCTTCTGAACCCTGTCCAGACCCATATCGATACTAAACGGGCTCAGGGACTCCTGCCACCGCAGCCATGCCGCCAGTGAATCGGGGGGGGAATCAGGCGATGAATCAGTTCGCGCCCTGCCCATCAGCCAATGGCACTCCCTGCTTGAGCAACTTGGCAAGCAAATCAGCAAGCTCATCACGCAGCTGGCGACGGTCGATGATCATGTCCAGCGCCCCGTGCTCAAGCAAGAATTCGCTGCGCTGAAAGCCTTCGGGCAATGTTTCGCCAACAGTCTGTTCTATAACGCGCGGCCCGGCAAAACCTATCAATGCTCCGGGTTCACCGATATTGATATCCCCCAGCATACCGAGACTTGCCGACACACCCCCCATGGTGGGATCAGTCAGAACAGAAATGTACGGCATCCCGGATTCTGCCAGTGTCGCCAGGGCATCACTGGTCTTGGCCATTTGCATTAATGAAAAAAGGGCTTCCTGCATGCGTGCACCGCCGCTGGCAGAGTAGCAAATCAGTGGCATTCGGTTGTCGCAACAATAACCAACCGCACGCGAGAATTTCTCGCCGACCACCGAACCCATCGAGCCACCCATAAACTTGAATTCGAAAGCGGCGGTCACAATCGGAATACCCTTCAGCATTCCGGTCATTGTGACCAGCGCATCTCGTTCTCCGGTATTTTTTTGAGCCTGCGAGATTCTGTCTTTGTACCGTTTGCTGTCCTTGAACTTCAATGGATCCTGCGGGCTGATTTTCTCCGAAATCTCCCGGCTGGTATCTTTATCGAAAAATGCTTCCAGCCGATCCCGTGCGGAAAGGCGCATGTGAAAGGCGCACTTGGGACATACCTTGAGATTGCGCTCGACCTCTGCACGGTAAAGCTGTGCACTGCATGCCGGGCACTTTATCCAGATCCCTTCGGGTACTGAACGAGTACGCCGCTCTGTCTGGATGCGCGATGGCATCAATTTTTCAAACCAGCTCATATCAACCGCATGATATACATGACCCGGTTACATATCACCTGACATGGAGCTGATTTCAGGGAGTATTTTGGCGAATGTCCCGGCACTGGCTGCCGGGACAGCAAACTCGGGCGGGTATTCGGCGGTAATAAAATACAGTCCATGTGGCGGTGCGGTGATGGCTGCAAGGCTGCGGTCCTTTTGCGCCAATAGCTCCTCCATCCAGGCGGGTTCATGCTCACCCAATCCGACCTTGACCAGTGACCCGACAATATTTCGCACCATATGATGCAAAAAGGCATTGGCACGACATTCGATGGTAATGAATGCGCCTTCGCGGCTCGCACTCAGAGTGTGCAATTCCCTGACGGCACTGCTGGACTGGCAGGAAGAAGCCCGAAAGGCTTCAAAATCATGCCTGCCTAACAGTGATTTCGCTCCTGTAATCATCCGATCTGTGTCCAGCGGTTCGCGTACCCACCATGCACGTCGCCGCTCCAATGCGGATCGAACCGGTTGATTCAGAATCACATAGTGGTAGGTGCGACTGAGCGCCGAAAATCGGGCGTGAAATTCATCCGATATTGGCTGCACCCAAATAACATTAATGTCATCGGGCAGGTTACTGTTTGTTCCAAGCAGCCAGGATCGCGACGACCGCTTGGCGGAGGTATCAAAATGAGCCACCTGTTCGCGCGCGTGCACCCCCGTATCAGTGCGACCAGACCCGACACAACTGACAGCTTCATCGGCAACACAGGAAAGCGCGTAGTTCAGCCGATCCTGGATGCTCGGCACATGGCTTTGTATTTGCCAGCCATTATAGCGACTGCCATCGTATTCAAGCCCCAGGGCGATACGGTGCAAATCAGTTCGGCCGATGGATACCCGGCTCAGTCCAGGTCATCCAGCAGTTTCTGGGCTTCCTGCTTCTGCTCGTCCACACCTTCCTCGAGTACTTCATTGAGAATACTGCGGGCGCCATCCGGATCGCCCATGTCGACATAGGCCCTGGCGAGATCCAGCTTGGTACCCACTTCCGTCATCGTCGGCCCGTCCGGAGGACGATCGCCTGATTCTTCCACATTTTCTGTTGGCCCGGACTCATCCAAGAATTCTTCACCGACATCCAGATCCAGATCGGTTGAATCATCGGCTCCGATATCCAGCTTCGGCTGCTCGGCAGTCTCATCAACTGTCGGTTGCTCTACAGTGTCGCCACCCGGTTCCTCGTCCGCACTGCTTTTCTCAAGCGCACTGGTCAGCTCATCCAGATCCAGCAGCTCTTCATCACCAATATCGATTGCCTCAACTTCAGCCGTCACATCAACGTCAAGCGTGGCGATTCCTTCAACATCTGCCGTCAGCAGCGTTTCATCGCTATCACCCTCTATATCTTCATTTCGAGCCAATAAGGTTGCGTCCTGATCATCAAGTGACTCAAGTGCCTCAAGGCCTGCCGTCAAATCATCAGCCGCATCATCCAGGCCGGCGATATCCAGACCGAGATCATCCAGGTCCAGTTCCGCAGTCGGTTCGCTGAGATCCCCGGCATCTTCATCGGGTAGCTCCCCGATATCCAGATCCAGGCCTGCGGCGGGCGACTCGATGGTAGGAGACTCGGCAGTTGCGTCCATGGAAGGTGATTCTATGGTCGGAGAATCAGAACCAGCCGTCTCAATTGTCGGGCTTTCCATCGTTGGCGCATCATAGGCTTCCGATTCCATAGTTGGCATTTCTGTGGTCGGAGAATCTGATGATCCGATATCCAGATCAACAGTACCAACTGATTGATCTGCCACATCTGCATCGTCGCCGAAATCGAAGTCCACCGAGCTGTCATCATTTTCATCGCCTGTCTCATTGCCGAGCGCCATACGCTCGCCGGTCAGGTCAACGTCAATACTGCTCTCGCCGCCATCGTCATCCAGGGCAAAATCCATCACGCCTACGGCATCATCATCCTCGGAGAATGCCAGATCAACGGCATCATCCATCGCCGGTGCATCCGGTGTTCCCGAGAACAAATTCTCGTCCGGACAAATCTGCTGCCCCATGATGAGCACTTTGTTCCACTCGGCATCGGATTCGATATCTACGCTATCCGCGTAGGTCTGGGCCTGGGTGATGAACCCGTCCTTGTTCTCCCAGACGAAATAGACTTCCAGAAGCTTCAATCGAAGATCCTGACGATCAGGCTCCGACCCGAGCGCGGTGTTCAGCAAATCGGCTGCCTGGTCATACAACCCGTAGGCCATATGGAAGTCCGCCTCTGCTACCGGGTCTGCAGTATCCAGATCCAGTGCTGCGTCACTGCTGATGGTGCGCTCGAAAGGCAGCTCTTCATCAATTGAGTCAGCAACGTCAACCGCTTCGAGTGACGCTGTATCTTCGGGTAGAACTTCATCTTCGGAGAGAACCTCAGTGCCGGTATACTCCTGATCCAGAGAAACATCTATCTCATCAGCAGTTGCCTCGGCGGGTAGCGACTCCTCGACGAGGATGGTGTCATCTGGCACAGCAGCCCGCATTCGGGCTGTGGCTTCATGAGCTGCAGGATCTATCGTTTCGTCATCATCCTCATCAAGCGCTTGCCAATGACCGGTATCATCATCAGCATCTGAACTTCGACGCTGCGCAACTCGTAACAACAGAACTGCCACCAAAGTGACCGCCAGCGCCAGATAAAGCCAACCATTAGTAAGCAAGGCTACAAACCATGAAGGCTCACTGCTGGTTGTGGCTACAGTAGTAACGGTGCGACCCCGATCGGTGGCAGGTTCCTCAGTAACGTCTGCAGGGACTTCGGCAGCAGCAGGCACGTCAGTGTCTGCCGGACCCTCTACCGAATCTTCTGTGGCAGCAACATCACTAGCTTCTGCTGCTTCGTATTCCGCTACCAGCTCATCAGCCGGCAACGGAAGAACCTCCCGGGCACCGCTCTGCTCATCATCGAGACCCGCTAGCTGATTCTGCAGATCTCTCAGCTCGTTATCTCTCAAATTCAGCAGGCGACGACTCTCTTCAAGCTCTGACTCGAGTTCGCCAAGTCGCCTGGTCAGGCTTTCTGTCTCGGCTGAGTCCGCGATTGCCGCACCCGTTCTGCCGGTTCGCGATGGCAGGGTACTGTCTCCATCTTCATCCGGTGGTACCAGCCGCAAGCGTGGCGACTCTCTGCCAGCCGATCCTGACCAGGATTGATTCTGCTGCTGAACCTCGCGCATGGCATCCCGCCTGTTCAGTGTGACCAGTTCATCGGCATTCGGAACCCGCAGTATTGCACCGGCCTTGAGCCGGTTGATGTTACCAAAAAATGCTTCAGGATTAGCTCGATAGATCGCCAGCATCATCTGGTTTACATCCACAGATGAATCCTGGCGCATCCGCCCTGCGATACCCCACAGGGTCTCGCTACGCTGCACCCGCCAGGTCTCGCCGAACGACATTCTGGCTGATGATGAGGGGGATGCAGACGGAACCACTGCTGAGGATTGAGTGGCGGCTCGTGGTGCAACAGCCTTCGGAGCGGCACTGGCAGCCGGTGGCACTTGCCGGGGTTGAGTCGCCCGTCGCTGCGGTGGCGTTGCCTGCTCTGCTGGTCTCGAAGTAAAAACGGGGGGATCCAGTAAAACTGTATACTCGCGCAACAAACGACCCTGCGGCCATTTCACATCGAGCAGCAGAGTCACAAAGGGTTCAATAACCGGCTGTCTGGACGAGATCCTGATGAATCCGTCCGGTTCAACCGAAAACTCAAACTCTGTAATAAAAAGAGGTCGCCCCAGTCCGTAACGCTCAAACGTCTCGGACGATGCCAGTGTCACCTTTACCTGTTTCAGATCTTCGTTGGCTTCGCTTGAAACCGGAATCTCGGCGCGAAACGGCTCCTGCAGAGCCGACTTCAGGTCGATATCACCGAGCCCAAGAGCTACAGCACACAGGGGCAACAACCCCGCCAGAAATGAAAACGCGGCAGCAAGAATTCGTGCCATTCATCTATCCCCGAATCAACGGTTCCCAAGCCGTATGTAGCTGTGAAATAAACGACTCCACGCCATAACTTCACAAACCACACGAGAAAACGCGCCTAACTATAGCCTATAAATAATCGCGCACCAATACTTCAGCAATTTGTACGGTATTCAGTGCAGCACCCTTGCGTACATTATCGGCTGTCACCCACAGGTTAATGCCGAAATCATGGGAAATATCCTCGCGAATTCTTCCCACAAATACCTGATCGTTGCTGGCGGCCTCAGTCACTGCTGTGGGGTATCCGCCAACCCGGTATTCATCCTTGACAGTAATACCGGGTGCCGCCTCGAGTAATGCGCGAGTCTCTGCGGCAGAAATCTTGTCCCGGGTCTCGATATGAACTGCTGCCGAATGACCAAAGAATACGGGTATCCTGACTGCGGTCGCATTGATCAGGATAGAATCGTCACCTAGGATTTTGCGCGTTTCCCAGACCATTTTCATTTCTTCGCGGGTATAGCCATTGTCCTGAAAACTGTCTATTTGCGGAATAGCATTAAATGCGATCGGTTTGGTATCGCCCTGGGGCTCAGCGGGCCTGCCACTGAGCATATCGGTGGTTTCACGCGCCAGCGTGGCAACCATATCCCTGCCGGCGCCTGATACTGCCTGATATGTCGCTATATTAATGCGCTCTATTCCCACTGCATCATAAATCGGCTTGAGCGCGACAACCATCTGGATAGTGGAACAGTTGGGATTGGCGATAATGTTACGGCTGCTATAGCCCGCCAGAGCTTCAGGATTTACCTCGGGTACGATCAGTGGAATATCATCGTCGTATCGAAATTGCGATGTATTGTCGATCACGACACAGCCCGAGGCTGCCGCCCGCGGCGCATGAATCGCCGACACACTGGCTCCCGGAGAAAATAAAGCAAGATCGACACCGGTGAAATCAAACTGCGCCAGATCCTCGACTGACAGCCAGCTGCCACTCCACTCCACACGCTTGCCCAGCGAACGCTCGCTGGCCAGTACATGCAGTGTGTCGATGGGGAAATTACGTTGCCCGAGAATCTCGACCATGGTTTCTCCAACCAGGCCGGTCGCGCCAACAACGGCAACGTTGAAGTGATCTTTCATATAACAGGAGTTTCCGATTTTACGTCTGCATTCTGCGCCCGATGCCGCAGGTAGTGATCCATCAATACAATAGCAACCATCGCCTCGGCGATTGGAGTGGCACGAAGCCCGACACAGGGGTCGTGCCTGCCGGTGGTTGCAATCTCTGTTTTATTACCTTTAATATCAATTGTTTCTGCTGATAACCTAATGCTTGATGTAGGTTTTAAGGCGATTCCAACCAGCAGATCCTGCCCGGAAGATATGCCCCCCAGGGTGCCGCCCGAGGAATTTTTCCTGAAACCGGTCGGATCCATTTCATCGCGGTGCTCGGTACCCTTCTGAGCCACGGATGCGAATCCCGAGCCCATCTCAAATCCCTTCACAGCATTGATACTCATCAGGGCATGAGCCAGATCTGCTCCGAGTTTGTCGAATACCGGCTCGCCGAGACCAACCGGGACGCCGGTCGCCACCACATTGATCCGGGCACCGATGGAATCACCTTCCTTACGCAACGCATCCATATAGGCTTCGAGTTCCGGCACACGCGCGGGATCAGGACAAAAAAACGGATTGTCATCAATGGTGTTGCGATCCACCATGTCCACTGAAATGGGCCCGAGCTGGCCAAGATAGCCCCAGATCTCTACCCCCAGTCTTTCGGCCAGATATTTTCTGGCGATCGCACCTGCTGCGACCCGCATGACGGTCTCTCTGGCCGAGGATCGTCCGCCTCCATAATAATCCCGGATGCCATATTTCTGCTGGTAGGTATAGTCAGCATGCCCCGGCCGAAACTTGTCTTTTATTTTTGTGTAATCCCTGTTGCGCTGATCGGTATTCTCAATCAGCAGGCCGATCGGTGTACCCGTGGTCACCCCTTCGAACACGCCCGACAAGATCCGTACCGTATCGGGCTCCTTGCGCTGACTGGTGAATCGGGATTTGCCGCTGCGCCGCCGTTCGATATCCGCTTGAATATCATCCTCAGACAGGCTCATGCCGGGCGGGCAACCATCCACAATCGCGCCCAGGGCGGGACCGTGACTCTCACCAAAGGTGGTCACCGAAAAAATCTTGCCAATGGTATTGCCGCTCATTCTTCAGCGCTCACATGATTAACTGGCAGGGAGATCGTGCTTCCAGGCCAGGGCAATCCCCGCACCACCCGACTCGAACTCCGGCCATATAAAAGACACATCCGGGAAAGTTTTTTCCAGCTCCTGCCAACCCGCACCCACTTCAATCGCCAACAGGCCACTGTCAGTGAGGTACTTCGATGCATCTTGCAGGATTCTGCGTGGTGATTCCATCCCATCCGCGCCGCTGACCAACGCGAGTTCCGGCTCATGCGAATACTCTGCGGGCAGCTGATCGATTTCCTGCACCGGAACGTAGGGGGGATTGGTGACAATCAGATCAAATTGCCCCTCCACTTCGTTAAAAATATCGGACTGGAGTAACTCCACCCGTTGCTCCAACCCGTGTCGGGCAAGGTTCATGGCGGCTACTTCCAGTGCCTGCTCACTGATATCAGTGGCAACGACCCTGCTTTCGGGAAAAGCGAGTGCGCAGGCGATTGCAATACAGCCACTGCCGGTACCAATCTCAAGAATATGTCCTGGCGAGGCCGGCGCAAGCCAGGGAGCAAACCCGGCTTGAATCAGTTCGGCAAAT
>JAJRUG010000129.1 GCA_024277915.1 Gammaproteobacteria bacterium | reverse complement strand
CTTCTGCAAATAGCTGAAATACAGCCGTTAGTCAGAAGGAGAGATGGCCGAGCGGCTGAAGGCGCTCCCCTGCTAAGGGAGTATGGGTTAATCGCCCATCGAGGGTTCGAATCCCTCTCTCTCCGCCAGAAACACTAAAGCCCCAAGTGATTTATTCACTTGGGGTTTTTTTGTGTCTACCGACTGATAACAGCTTGGCGCCTGAAGACATGTCTTCAGGCGCTGCGCGAAGCTACCATTTCTCTGTTGCTGATTAACCGGAGACGACGATGTTACAACTTTTCCCGGCTAAAACAGGGATTGGTGGTAGCGGGACGACAGATCAGGGAGCTGCTTCACCTGACGGAGAAACCAGTGCCGGAACCAGGCAGCGCCTTGCTGTCATCATAGTAGTCAAACCAGGGCAACCCGGCATCCGTATACCTCCTGGCAGTCGTTGGTCTGTATGGCGGCCGGCGCCCGGTGAATGAAGCAGCAGTAACGGCCGCCACCTGGGTGAGGATCTTCTCAGAATGTCGTGTCGAAAAGGACATGGCAGTACGAGGCCGTGGAGACAATCCTGAAGGGCAAGGAGATCACCCTGCCTCCCGGTGCCATCTTCAGGGACAAGCTGGTGGCTTACTGCTGGGATGGTGAGCAGCAGCTTGAGTCCGAGAAGTCCGTCTGGGTTGAGCGGGTCGAGTAAAGAAGTGGGCTGGCGCAAAAAGGGGATGCAGGAATACATCAGGAATCAGAAGCCGATTTCACTTCAAAAACCTTTTTTTTGCAGTTGTTCCAACTTGTTACAGGTATCCGGCCTAAGTCAAGCGCTCTAAAGATTCTCCGGTTAATGACGATAAGGTAAGAGTATTTAACGGTTTTTTTACAAGTGATCGGTACCGACAGTAATTACACTATGAACCAGCAGTATCCATAGAAGCACTGCAGCCGTGAAAATTACGATACCGGGTTACAAGATCGAACACCTGATAGCCGAGGGCGGTACGGCCTCCGTTTATCTGGCTATGCAGGAATCCCTGCAGCGGCATGTCGCGATAAAACTGCTAAGAAAGTTCGAAAATCCAGAGCAGTTAACCCGTTTCCTCAATGAAGGCCGGATAATTGCTTCATTAAACCATCGTAATGTCATTAATATTCATGATATTGGCGTTACCGATAATGGGCGGCCGTATATCTCCATGGAGTATCTTGAGGGCGGAGACCTCGACGCACGGATTCCGAAAAAGGTGGACCCCGAGGATGCATTGCAATGGCTGGAAGCGATTGGTAATTGCCTGGATTTCGTCCACCAAAAGGGCATCATCCACAGGGACATCAAACCTGGCAATATTCTGTTTCATAAAGACGGCACAGCGATTCTCACTGATTTCGGGACCGCCAAACAACAGGAATCTGATGCCAGGCTGACGATGGATGGCCGCGCCTTTGGCAGCCCTTACTATATCAGCCCGGAGCAGGCCGCCTCAAAAAATCTGGATAGACGTACCGATATCTATAGCCTTGGAATCGTCCTGTATGAAATGCTGACCGGGAATAAACCTTATAAAGGCGACTCCCATATTGAGACCATAGTCGCCCATATGTCCGATCCGCTCCCCGTGCTTCCGCCCGGGCTACATCGCTATCAAACCCTGATCAGAAAAATGATAGCAAAATCTCCTGATGACCGATTCACAAGCGCTGCGGAAATGGTGCGCTTTGTCCAGCAATTACGAAAGCCGGTAAAGAAGACACGGCGAATGACATGGGCGCCCGCTGGAGCTGTTGCGGCAGCTCTTGGAATCGGTGGCGCCTTGTTGCTATGGCAACCGGTCATTCCGGAGAGCAATGAGCCTCCGGCCACTCCAGGCATAAGTACAAGCGAAGCGGAAACCCCCGAAAGTCCCCCGGATATTGCCGAAATTCCGTTACCTGAACCCGGTGATCCGGTAAGCGAAACACCTGTTTCAACCAGCAGCAATGAACAACGTATTGAGGAGCTTTTGTCGCAGGCTGCCGCAGCACTTAAAGAATACCGGCTTACAACACCGGTCGATAACAATGCCTATGACTACTATCAGCAGATCCTTGAATTGCATCCGCAGCACGCAGGAGCGATCAAGGGCATCAACAGTATCGCGGATGTCTATGGAGACCTCGCTGAAAGCAAGCTGAATCAGTACAATTATGCAGCCGCCAGGCGCCATTTACATCGAGGGCTGGACATCCAGCCGGAAAATCACCGATTACTGGAGCTGCAGAAAAAATCAAACATAGGGCGATTGTTGTCGCAGGCCGACATGGCACTTAAAGAAAACCGGCTTACAATGCCGAAGAATAACAATGCCTACTACTACTATCAGCGTATTCTTGAATTGCGTCCAAAGCACAAACAGGCGCTTGAAGGCATCACTGGAATCGCTGATGCTTATGCAGACCTTGCCGAAAGCAGGCTGGATCACTTCAATTACGTGGCTGCAAAGAAGTATTTGCGTCGCGGGTTGGCGGTCCAGCCGGAGAATGCCCGGTTACAGGAGCTGCAGAAAAACACAAACGCATTTCGAGATGCACCGGGCCGGCTTTGGAAAAAACTCAAATCGCCATTTTCATGAGCGGAATAACTGAAAATCATTGCGCGGAAACTGCCAGGTAAATAACGGACAACTGACATGCCCTACATGCGAATATATCTCAATGATGTACTGATGGACCAGGTTGAGCTGAACAATGATGAAATGACCATCGGACGAAGTGTTGATAGTGATATTGTTCTTGATAATGCGGGCGTCTCTGCGCGCCATGCGCTGATTAAAAAGGAGGCCGGTGGATACGTTATAGCCGATGAAGACAGTAGTAATGGCGTATTTGTCAACGGCAAAAAAATCGACCGGCATGGGCTCGAATACCGGGACGAGATACAGATATATAACTATGTTTTGAAGTATATGCCGTCGCGCGGACTCCATGGAATAGCTGATCCGGATATTGCGCAGGACGGGGATCTGTCCCAGGACGGTACCATGGAAGTGAATATGGCTGATGTTAAAGCGCTTCTTAAGCTGAGAGAAAAAAAGAAAACAGCGTATGTGGAATTGCTGGATGCCAAAGGCAATCAATCCAGGTTCCTGCTCAGGGAACCGGTCTTCAGGATCGGCAGATCAAAAGAATGTGATATTCGCACCTCCGGATGGTTGTCTTTTGGGCTTGCAGCGGAAATTCAGCGGAACACCGATGGCTACCACCTGCTACCGCAACGGTGGGGCCGGGTGATGCGAAATGAAGAGCCGTTAACACAACCCGTCAAACTCACGGATGGAGACTGTCTGCGCGTTAAAAATCTGTCTATGCGGTTCTTCCACCGGGTGATTGGCAACCGATAAGGGATTGCGCATATGGTAGTCAGGACCTCGCATGCCAGGGATTTCTTCCCATGACCTGGCAATATGCCTCGGCGCTAACGATTGGTGACCGAGAAGAACAGCAGGACCGTGTCGCCATTCTCCACCTGGAGGATAGAGGGGCGCACTTACTCGTAGTAGCGGATGGCATGGGTGGTCACAATGACGGTGCGGCAGCAGCGCAAACCGTTATAGATGTTGCTTCCGGTCGATTTAACCAGGGTATGACAGATGATCCCAGGGAGTTTCTGGAAAGTATCTGCCTGGACGCACATGATGCCATCCTGACGTTATCGGAGAACCGCGAATCTGCGCCGGGCAGCACCTGTGTGATCGCATACCTAACGGCCAGTCAGGTGTACTGCGTACACGTAGGCGATAGTCGGCTCTATCAGTTCCATGGCGGCAGGCTCATCCATAAGACTCCGGATCACTCTATTGCACAATTAATGCAGGACCATGAGAGCGATCATAACGATGAAAGCGGATATTCAGCACCACAGAATCAGCTCTATATGTGCCTTGGAGGAAACAACGAGCTATCACCGGAGTTTTACGCATCGAAAGTTTCGGCAGGTGATTTCTTTCTGCTCTGTAGTGACGGATTCTGGGGCCAGGTAGATGTAGAGAAAATATTTTCGGAAACTGACGGAGCTGCCATTGATCAGGAGTATGCAGGACAGTTGGTACAATTAGCCTGCCAGCAGGGACAGGGGAAAAGTGACAATATTTGTCTCGCCTGGGCATATCGCGAGGATGATCCTGCAGAAAGCGAAAAACCGGGGTTCCTGAAGCAGCTGATCACCTGGTTCTCATAAAATTAATTTCCGGATGTCTCCCTGAACGCTGCGGGTGATTTACCCGTCCAGCGTCTGAACGCCCGGGTAAAATTGCTGGGTTCGGAGAATCCCAGCAGATAAGTGACTTCACCGATACTGCGGTGAGATTCACGCAGGTACTGCATCGCCAGGGTTTTGCGCGTGTCTTCCATCAGGTCCTTGAAACTGGTTTCTTCCTCTCTTAAGCGTCGTTGCAGGCTGCGCAGGCTTACATGCAGCGTGTCGGCGATGTCTTCCTGTCTTGGCATGCCGTCCGGCAGTTGTTCGATGATTTTTGCGCGCACCTGCATGGCGATGCTGGCGCGATCGAAGCGCGCCAGATAATCGACCACGGCCTGGTCGTTGATGCGGGCGAGTTCCGGGTTGGCCGTGGCGAGAGGCTGATTGGCCAGTTCACTGTCAAAGCACAGCCGGTTGACGCCGGCACTGTATTCGATCGAGTCGCCAAACAGTTCGGAAAATGCCTCCGTGCACAGCGGTGCGGGGCGTTGCAGGGTGACATGCACGGGCATAATTTTCAGCCCCGTCGTCAACTGGCACATGCGCAAAAAGGCTGCCATGCCCAGATCCGTTGCCGCGTGGACAAAGTCGGGAAAGATATCGGGCACGGCCATGACCAGGTCGGTGGTGTCCGGCGTCACTTCTACACGATACTCGATGCGGGTGTTGATGAAACGGGAATAACGCGCCAGGCGCTTCAGCGCATCCAGCAGGGTGTCACTGGCCAGCCAGGCAAAGCCCAGGCCGTGCAGCGCGGCGGGCTGGAACTGCCGGGCGACCAGCAGACCAAGGTCAGGCTTGCCGGTCGCCTGCAGGGCAAGCTTCCACAGCTTTTGCATGCGTTGGGTCGGGAAGCGCGTATTGGGATTACCGGCCGCCGATAAATCGATACCGGCCTGGTCGAAAAGAGGGGCCGGGTCGATGTCACAGCGGCGCAGGGTGTGGGCCAGAAGGGAGGCAACACTGCCCAGGGTAGTGGTTTCTGTTAACGAGTCAGTCATTTTTTATGATTCTGGCATTGATCGACAAGCATCTGGCGCCTGCTGACAGGTTAATAGTAACAGGCATCGTCTAGACTGGCACCACAACCGGCGTAACGAGCCCGGCCGATCCATGCGACAACGCTGCGGGAAAATCCATTTGCTGACCGATGATTACACCCTGGCCATTCTTCCCCTTGCCACCCTGCTGGCCGAGAAGCCGGGAATCGAGCAGTGCAGTGCACGGACCGGTAAGGACCTGTCACTCTACCACGGCGTACTGCGGACAGGCACGATTGGCTACCAGCTGTATATCTACCTGGGCCTGGTGCGAGGCCGGTTCGGTGAGCAAGTCTGGCAAAAGGTGCGTGAACGCCAGCTGGGTATATTGTCACCTGTTGATGAATTTGGGCTGATGTTGGACATGATCGAAGCGGCTGTTGATATCGGGGCGGTGATCACATCAACAGCGCAGGGCGAGGTTGTAACACCGGTTGAGATGACAGTTGCACTGACCCTGCTGCTGGGGTTGCCGGAATCCGTGCATTACGTGACCCGTCCGGAACAGCGGGCCGAGCAGATCGCCCGCATGCCGCCGGAGATTGACTGGTATTTTGCTGACCTGCTGGCCCACGGGCGGCGGGAAATCGTTGGCGTTTTTGACACGCTGGTGAGTGAACCGGTCCGCGAGCCTGATGCTGATTTACAGGTCGGAGAACTGCGTTATTCGAAGGGTGGCACCGGTGTTTGAGACGCTGATACTGCTCCTGGTGCTGTGGGTGGTACTGGCAGCCGTTGTGAAGTTGTGGACATGGTTCTTTGCGCCCCTTGACCAGCTCGGCAAACAAGCCCCGAAAGAGCCTTTCCCGCCCCTCGACAAGACAGCCGAGGAATTGTACGAGGAGATCATGCAGATGGCTGCAAAGGACCTGGACTGTAGCGTTGAGGAATTGAGAGAGCTGCTGAAGGATGAGCTGCAGGAGCAGCGCCGGCAGCAGGGAAAACCGGATCTGCACATCGTGAAATAAACAGACCCGGCCGGCCAGATGCCGTGACCCAGGCATGGGGCGGTAATTCCGGAATAGCAGTTGAAGTTTAGCCCCCGCTAATGGATAATCCCGCGCTTCACCACGCGCCCGTAGCTCAGCTGGATAGAGTACCTGGCTACGAACCAGGCGGTCGGAGGTTCGAATCCTTCCGGGCGCGCCATT
>JAJRUG010000128.1 GCA_024277915.1 Gammaproteobacteria bacterium | reverse complement strand
TAACAAGATTTTCTGCATTAAACGCCCCCCAAAGAGGACTGTTTATAGTTGCTTTCCCGTATTCCCCCGACAGACTAATCTGCAAACCATGCGGATCAGTCTGCAAAATTTCATATTGGAGCCCGATTCTGACAGGGCTATCGAGAGCAGATGTCGACCCGACTGTGACCAGCTTCATTGCTGTGTTTGCACCTGCAGAAATTTCTGCTGCAATTGTTCTGCCAGTATTATCGGTCACATTGACCACCGCCGCGGTCATGCCGGGCCGGCGAAACAACCGCGCTTTTGCATCAGCATAACGATCGAGGTCACCATGATAATCCAGGTGATCCCGACTCAGGTTGGTGAATGCACCGGTTCGAATCCGGACACCTGAAACCCGCTGCTGATCCAGCGCATGTGATGACACTTCTGTAACAACATGAGTCGCACCGGCATCCAGCAGTGCTCGCAACCGGCGGTGCAGGGTAATGCAATCAGGTGTGGTCATCGAAGATGCTTGTAACTCGTCACCAAACCCGTATCCGAGTGTGCCCATATAGCCGGTTGTTTTACCCAGCCGGTCCAGTGCCCGTGCAACCAGAAAAGCCGTTGTGGTTTTTCCATTGGTACCGGTGATTCCGGTGACCTGCAATGATTCGGATGGTGCTCCGAAAAATCGATTGGCAATACCACCCAACTCACTGGTGAGGTCCGGTATCGCAATGCACGGCAACCCTTTCGGGAGCACCGGCATACTCACACCCTGAACAGGCTCCCAGGCTACCGCCCTGGCTCCGGCCGCAATAGCTTGATCGAGGAACTCCAGCCCATGCTGACGGGCCCCGGCACAGGCCAGAAACAAACCACCCGGCCTGATGCTACGGCTTGAGATGCTGATATCGGAAATACTCAGCGACGGCACGACTACATCCAGACCCTGTAACAGGAACTGAAGGTTCATATCGCCATTTCCGCCGTCTGCATGATTGTCTTTATAAGACATCATTGGCTTCTGGCTAGTATAGTGGTTTGACCACGGTCAACCGGATCAACCGAGTCGGGCTCAATTGCAAGAATACGCAGTGAGCCTGAAGCTACTTTTGAAAAAACCGGAGCTGCTACCGTGCTGCCGTAGTACTCCCCGGCGCCAGGCTCGGCGATCACCACGACAATCGCCAGACGTGGATCAGAGACTGGAGCAATACCGGCAAATACCGCGGTATGCCGGTCTTCCGCATATCCGCCGGCGGTCGCTTTCCTGGCGGTACCTGTCTTGCCTGCCACACGATATCCGGGAACTGCTGCGTTCCGCGCTCCACCTGTCGGGCCGGCAACCGTTTCAAGCATTGCCAGTACTGCCTGCGCCGTTTCCGGCTTGATAACACGACGAGCTATGGGCGGACTATCAATGCGAAGCAGTGACACAGGACGGCGTAATCCACCTGAGGCGATCGCTGCATAGGCCTGGGCAAGCTGCAATGGCGTTAGAGAAAGCCCGTAACCGTAAGCCAATGTGGCCTGACTAATGGGTCGCCAGTTTTCGTAGTAGCTTAACAAGCCGGCCGACTCCCCGGGAAAGCCACTGGAAGTCAGTTGCCCGATACCGAATTTGGACAACACGTCCCACAAAACGGCTGGATCAAGCGTCATCGCCACCATGGTTGCGCCAACGTTGCTGGAACGTGTCAAAATTGTGGCAAGGTCAATGCGGCCCAGATTTTCAGTGTCTTCGATCACCTTGGAGCCAATTTCGACACGGCCCGGAGCCGTGTTGACCTGACTGTCCGGCTGATACTGCCCGCTCTCCAGCGCTGCGGCAATAATCAACGGCTTGAAACTGGAGCCTGGTTCAAAAATATCGGTGATACACCGGTTACGATACCTTGATGCAATGAACTGTGAACGGTCATTGGGGTTGTAGGCTGGCTGATTGGCCATGGCGAGCACTTCGCCGGTTCTGACATCCAGAACAACGACAGAACCTGACTTGGCTTTGTGAGCCTGTATGGCAGACTTGAGCTCGCGATAGGCCAGATACTGAATACGCAGGTCAATGGAGGTGACCAGATCTCTGCCCGGCTTCGGTGGCTTGATGCTCTCTACATCTTCAACGATATCGCCGTAACGATCCTTCAGTACTTTCTTTTTTCCCGGGGTGCTCGCCATCCAGTGATCGAAGGCCAGCTCCAGACCCTCCTGACCCACATCATCCACATTGGTGAAACCGATCAGGTGCCCGGTCACTTCACCAACCGGGTAGTATCGACGGTATTCACGAAGCAGATACACACCGGGGAATTTTCTTTTTTCTATTGCTGATGCATCGACTGGATTCATGTGCCGCTTCAGGTACATGAACTCCTTGTTGGCGTTACGAGTCAGCCGGCGAGTCAGTGACTCTCGTTCGAGCTTCAGAGAAACTGCCAAAGCCGGAATCTGATCCGGGAATTCCAGCAGTTCACGTGGATTAACCCATACACTGTCAACAGGCGTGCTGACCGCCAGCGGCTCGCCATTCCTGTCGGTGACAGCGCCACGATGTGCAGAGATCCTGGCAAACCGCAAATGCCTCGCATCGGCCTGCTCATTGAGAAAGCTAATGTCGAATACCTGCAGGTGTACCGCCCGGGCACCAAGCACCACGGCAAACAGCAGCAAGAACGCGGATACAAAATGGCAACGCTGCAAAAAGCTGCGTTGCTGACTGTTCAATTGCCGACGTTTTGAGCTCATGGCCGCATCAGCTGGATTTCATCCGGACGCGGTGATCGCATACGCATTTCCTGGCGCGCCAGTTGTTCGACCCGTGCGTGCGTCGACCACATGCTTTGCTCGATCCGCAGGCGCCCCCACTCAACTTCAAGCTCGTCCCGTTCGTCGATCATGCTCTGAAGCTCGGTAAACAACTTGCGTGATTCATGCTTGGCGTAGATACAACCAATAGCCGAGGCCATCACCAGCCCCGTCAGCACAAATCCCAGCACAAATCGTGGCAGGACTCCGATCATGCCAGCCGCTCGGCAACTCTCAGTATGGCGCTGCGTGCTCTGGGATTATTCTCAAGCTCAGGTTCTGCGGCTCGAATCGCTCGCGAGGGCAATGTCAGGCTCGGAAGAGCTGAATCCGGCACGACAGGCAAGCCCGCCAGTGCCGGATCAACCCGCGCACCTTCACGAAAAAATCGCTTTACAATCCTGTCTTCCAGGGAATGAAAGCTGATAACACATAGTCGTCCACCGACAGCCAGGCTCTCCAATGCAGCAGTCAGCGCCAGGGAAATCTCGTCAAGCTCCTGGTTAACAAATATCCTGATGGCCTGAAATGATCTGGTTGCCGGATGTCTGGTCTTTCCTTTTCCTTTGCCGTGGCTACGCCGCGGTAAAACCTCCTCAATCAGCGCTGCCAGTTGCCCGGTCGTCGTGATCGAACTTGACTTTCGTTGTTCGCAGATCGCTCTCGCGATCTTTCGAGAAGCCCGTTCTTCACCGTAGCGAAACAACACCCCGGCGATCTCCTGCTCCGAAGCCGAATTAATCCATGTTTCTGCCGGCATCCCGCTTGACGGATCCATACGCATATCCAGAGGGCCGTCATGCAAAAAGCTGAACCCGCGCCGGGCATCCTCAAGTTGAGGTGAGGAAACCCCCAGATCAAACAAAACCCCGCTGACTTTGCCGCTCAATTGCCTGCTTTCCAGAAATGCGCCCAACTGCCCGAAACTCTTGTGCTCGATATAAAACCGAGGATCTTGTTGACTGAGCTGTTCCCCAACTCGCACTGCTTCCGGATCGCGATCCAATCCGAACACCAAACCTTCAGGTCCTAACTGATCGAGAATCGCCTGGCTGTGCCCTCCGCGACCAAAAGTACAATCGATGTAGACACCATCCGGCCTGATCGCCAACTGGTGTAAAACCTCATCAAGCAGCACAGGTACATGGTTACCCACTCTGGTCGTCCAGCCCGATCACCGGGATATCTACAGCGACAGGGATTCCAGTTCAGGCGGCAGTTCGAGTCCCTCTTCGCCACCTTCAGTCAACCAGGCATCCCTTTTCGCGTTCCAACACGCTTCGTCCCAAAGCTCAAATTTGTTACCCTGACCAATCAGGATCGACTGACGATCAAGTCCTGCGTATTCCCTTAACTCTCTCGGAATCAAAACCCGACCATGCCCATCCAGATCAAGATCCGAGGCATAACCGACCATCAATCGCTGCAGTTTTCGTGCCGCCTTGTTCAGGCTGGGCAATCGCATCAGCTGTCGTTCGATGTCTTCCCAGTCAGGAACCGGATAAAGCAGCAGGCACTTGTCCTGATCGATCGTGCAGACGAGGTGGCCTTCGCAACGGGCGATAATCCGATCGCGATAACGAGCCGGTATAGCCAGCCGCCCCTTGGCATCAAGGGTGATTTTTGTTGCACCACGAAACACGATAAATTGGACAATCTAGCCCACTCTCTCCCACTGCTCTCCACTTCTCTCCACTATAGAGGCAATATGACGGCACTTCAACCGCGAACAACGATTAATTCTTTGGGGACAGCAACTTAGCCGTGTTCTGATGAGTGATTTAGAGGCTATGAAGAGGCCTGCAATCACACAAAATCAAAGCGTTAGAAGACTTTGCTTCGGGATTATCGAGGTTTGAGAAATAAATCAGGAAAAAGGAGCTGGCCGATAAGCCGGGTTCTGTCGGGGGCAATCATTCATCTGGGACCGCTGTCGCCAGCGGCCTCAAGCGACCTACCCGGGAGTCCGGGCAGACATCCGGTCCGGACACCCTGAGGTATCCGGGTACTCCCCTATTTGGTCTTGCTCCGGGTGGGGTTTACCATGCCGCGGCGTGTTGCCACCCGCGCGGTGCGCTCTTACCGCACCATTTCACCCTTACCACGAGCTGCGAGCAGCCGATGGCGGTATATTTTCTGTGGCACTTTCCGTAGGCTCGCGCCCCCCAGGCGTTACCTGGCACCCTGTCTGCAGGAGCCCGGACTTTCCTCCCGGCGGGTCATCCCGCCGCGCGATTGTCTGGCCAGCTCCAGGATCCACAATACTAGGAGTCGTTGCGCAAGCCAACCGCGATTTTGTATGCCTGCTTGCGGGTCGCCCCGGTGATCTTGCCGGCCAGCGTGGCAGCCTGTGCGGCCGGCAGCTGCTGGCACAGAATCGAGACGATCCGCTCCAGATCTTGCTGATCCATACTGGTTTCATGCTGATTACCACCCACAACCAGCGTATATTCACCTTTACCGGCTCCCGGATCTGCCGCCAGTTGGGCTCGCACCGCCTCGAGACTGCCGTGGTAGAAAGTCTCATACAGTTTGGTCAGCTCCCTGGCGACCGTCACCGGCCGGTCGGGACCGAACGTGCTGCTCATGTCATCAAGAGCTTCATGAATGCGATGAACTGCTTCGTAGAAAACCAGCGTCTCAGGGCAGTCCTTGAGCCCCCCGAGCACCGTCCTCCGGGCAGCCGACCTGGCCGGCAGGAAACCCTCGAAGCGAAACCGGTCCGTCGGCAGACCCGCTACCGACAGAGCCGCGATCAAAGCGCAACTCCCTGGAATCGGACTGACCGGCAATCCCTGCGCGCGTGCGGCTGCCACCAGCCGATAACCCGGATCACTGACCAGTGGTGTACCGGCATCACTGACCAACGCCACATCGTCGCCGGCTTTCAGGCGATCAATGATCGGCTGCACCCGTCCCGATTCATTGTGCTCGTGCAGCGACATGAGCCTGCAGCTGATCCCGAACCGGGTTAGTAATTGGCGAACCCGCCGGGTATCCTCGCCCGCCACAAGATCTACCGATCCGAGCACGGTTCGTGCCCGGGTACTGATATCATCAAGATTCCCGATCGGAGTAGCGACCACATAAAGCGTACCAGTCTCAGCCGACATCAGTTCACCAGCCCATATTGCTGTAAATCCATATGAAAACCATTTCTTTCAAGACTGCCGATAACCCCTTCCAGCATCACAGGCTTGCTGCGCTGTTTATTCTGGCGTTTATCCTCGCAGCATGCGAGCCGCAGCAATTCACAAAGCCTGAATCCGTCGCAGATGCCCAGGTGACCCGCGCCGAGCAATTCAGTATGGATGGGCAACATGGAGCTGCAGCTGCAGTGTACAGAGAGCTGGCGAATCATGGCACGCTCGCTGACAGGCAACGCTACCTGATTCTTGCCGTCAGCGAATATCGACTTGGACGCGACCTTAACACCGCCCGGCAACTTTTCAGTAATGTAATGTACCCGATCGCCGACCAGAACCGTCTGCTATGGACGCAGGTCAGCGCGGAAATGTCATTGAGCCTGGGCCGACCTGAGCAAGCACTCGAATATCTCGCACAGGCACCGGAAACCACTGACCGGGAGAGTACCGCCGGTCTTTTACTGATTCGTAGCGAAGCCCTGTTTCGGCTGAACCAGCCGACAGAAGCCGTCGCCAGCCTGCTGGAGCGAGAGACCTGGCTTGATGGCCGCATGGCAATGGTCGAGAACCATCGGCTGATATGGCGCGGCCTGCAGAACTGGGGCTCGGATATCACCCCGGAGTCATGGCAGAATTCTGCCGACCCTGTTTTATCCGGCTGGCTGCAGCTCGCTTATCTCACCTTGCCGCTACATTCCGACCCGTCAGCATTACGGTTTGTACTGACCAACTGGCAACTATCACATCCTGATCACCCGGCAAACCAGAGCCTGCTCGGGGAGTTACTTGCCGAGCAGACAATCAGGCTGAACTACCCGAGAAAAGTGGCATTGCTGCTCCCGCTATCTGGCAGGCAACAGCAAACCGCAGCGGCTATTCGTGATGGCTTCCTGGCAGCCCACTATGCAGTTGATTTCCTGCCGGTGCGGGCCGACATCATGATCTACGACGTACAAAAGCTGGGTGCCGCCGGCGCCTATCATCAGGCGATCGTCGACGGCGCTGATTTTGTCGTCGGGCCTTTGCTTAAGGATGCAGCACTCAAAGCCGCAGAGGTGGCTGGAAACACGCCGACGCTGGCTTTGAATTTCCTGCCCGACAATGCGACAACGCCGAGCCATTTTTTTCAGTTCTCACTGTCTCCGGAGGACGAGGCGCGCCAGGCTGCTCAAACGGCCATGGCGGCAGGCCAGTTCAGAGCGATTGCACTCGCTCCCGATAACAGCTGGGGACAACGCATGTTGACGAGCTTTGCATCCGCAATGGAACAGGGTGGCGGCAGACTATTAGACTATCGCTACTACGACCCCCGTTCCGTCGACTACTCGGCTACCATTCAGGCTCTGCTGCTGATCGACGAAAGCAAATCGCGCTATCAACGATTGAGCGCAAATCTGGGTGAAAAGCTCACATTTGAACCACGTCTGCGGGAAGATGTTGATTTAATATTCTTGGCAGCTCGCTCGGAAGCGGGTAAAGCACTCAGGCCCCAGCTTCGTTTTCACTTTGCCGGAAATATTCCCACCTATGCCACCTCTGCGATTTTTCAGGAAGGCTCCAGAAATAACTCTGACCTGAATGGCATCATGTTGACGCAAATCCCGTGGATCATTCAACCTGATGCCGACACTATCAAGCTGAAAACAGTCATTGCTGACCAGTGGCCTGCCCAGGCAGCACGCCGTGCTCGTTTCTACGCAATGGGTTATGACGCGTATCAGCTGATGCCGCTGCTGTACGGTCAGGCGCAGTTCGGAAACCGCAAAGTACCGGGGCTGACCGGTGAGCTGTCAATGGATAGCGACGGTCGAATCCATCGGCAGCTGCCCTGGGTCAGAATGACGCGGGGAAGACCTGTCCTGATGGAAGCGAATACCCATTAGCACTGCGCCCCACCTTGCAGCCGGCATCGAGGCCGAACGCATCGGCCAAAGCTACCTGCAAGATCGTGGGCTTTCTACAATTGCCGCCAACTATCGCTGCCGGCTTGGTGAGCTGGATCTGGTGATGACTGATGATGAGACACTGGTATTCGTCGAGATTCGGTACCGCCGGTCGGTCCGGCCTGTTGCTCCGGAGCAAACCATCACTCCCGCCAAGCAGCGCCGTGTTGCCCGCTCTGCGCAGCATTTTTTGTTGACTCATGGCAGCTATTGCCACTACCCCGCACGATTCGATGTGTTGACACTGGCCGGGTCACTCACAGCACCTGATATTCGCTGGATCCCCAACGCTTTCACCATGGATGATCTGGGATAAAGTCAGTATCATCACCCCCTTATGACCAATGGCAACGAAATCCGGGCTCACTTTGAAGAAAGTGTTGCAGTCAATCAGGCTTCCATGGAAGCACTGATTCCGACTATTGCCTCCGCAGCGGATCTGATGGTTGGCTGCCTGAAAAACAGTGGCAAGATTCTTAGCTGTGGCAATGGCGGATCTGCCGGTGACGCACAGCATTTTTCGGCAGAACTGCTCAACCGGTTTGAGATGGAGCGGCCAGGACTTGCCGCCGTCGCACTGACAACGGACAGTTCAACCCTGACAGCAATCGCGAACGACTACGCATACGAGCAGATATTTTCCAAACAGGTAACAGCGCTCGGTAATGCAGGAGATTGTCTTCTGGCCATCTCTACTTCGGGTAATTCACCCAACATCGTCAAGGCGATAGAAGCTGCTCACGAAAACCAATGCCGGGTTGTTGCGCTTACCGGCGGCAACGGTGGCAAAATTGCAGCCGTACTGGGCGATGATGATATAGAGATCAGGGTTGTTTCGAGCCGCACTGCACGGATTCAGGAAATCCATCTCCTGACCATTCATTGCCTCTGCGATGCTATTGATCAGTCGCTGTTTGGGACTACTTGACGATTCTCAGGTGAGATTTTCCGGAAGCCGGCTTTTCAGCAGGCGCTTTTTCCAACTGTGAGTTTTCCTCTGGTGGCGCCGCGCTGTCGCCAGTAGCGCGCTCAATCATGACGGGACTTGCCCTGTCTCTACCGGCACTTTCTTCGGAAAAAATCATCCCCTGCCCGGAATCTTTTGCGAAAATGCCCAGCACCGCATCAACAGGAATCTGAACACGACGCCTTACGCCTGAAAACCGGCCGTCAAAGCTGATCAGCTCATTACTAAGATCAATGTTGCTGGTCGCTGCATAGCTGATGTTCAGGATGATTTTGTCATCCCTCGCGTACTCAAGAGGTACCTGCACGCCGGCTGCGTTCACATCTACGACAACATGGGGCGTTTCACCATTATCCGTCATCCACTCGTGCATCGCACGAAGCAGATAAGGACGTTGTGAACCTGCCTCGAAATCAGCCATAGGTTGCCTACCGCATTTCCTGCTCTAGTTCCGTCAGGCTCTCCTGGAAGGAAGGCCGTGAAAAAACATCATCCATATACTTGTCTATTGCCGGTGCTGCACCGGCAACGTCAATGCCATAGTGCGGCAGGCGCCACAGAACAGGGGCGATACTGCAATCGACCAATGAAAAAGTATCTCCCAGAAAGTAGCGCTTGGCATCAAATACTTCCGCACTTGCCAGGATGCTTTCCTCGAGCATCTTTCGGGCTCTCGTAGACTGTTTTTTCTCTGCCGCTACTTCCACCTTTTCGGCCAGGCTATACCAGTCCTTTTCGATGCGGTAGAGAGCCAGCCGAAACTGCGCACGGGTTACCGGGTCAACCGGCATCAATGGGGGATGCGGAAAACGCTCGTCAAGGTATTCCACAATCACTCGCGAGTCATACAAAACCAGATCACGATCAACCAGTGTCGGAACGCTATGATAGGGATTCAGATCAAGAAGATCTTCGGGCAGATCTGCCCCATCGACATTATTTATCTCGACATTGATACTCTTCTCGGTCAGTACCAGGCGTGTCCTGTGGCTGTGAAAACAGGTAGGACTTGAAAACAACGTCATCACTGAACGTCTATTGGCTACTACAGTCATTTAATATCTTTCCAGAATTCTTTTTTCAAATAATAAGAGAACAACCCGAATACCAGCAGAAATGCGATCACCAGAACGCCAAGCCTGCGCCGCTCAAGCTGCGAAGGCTCTCCTGCATATTCGAGAAAATTTACGGTGTCACGAACAAATTGATTATATTCATCTTCGGTGAGAATCCCCCCGGTTATCTGCTCGAACCTTCTGAATGCATGTGTCGTGGTGCCGTCTTCGTTGGCCACATCCTCAAATACCGCTTTTTGCAGCCCCTGAAGCTCCCAGAGCACATGCGGCATGCTGAGGTTAGCCAGTACCAGATTGTTGACACCGGTCGGGACACCCTCTTCAACGTAAAACGACTTGAGAAAAGTATACAAATAATCTGAGCCCCTGCTGCGCCCGATCAACGTGAGATCAGGCGGGGTTCGGCCAAACCAGGTCGCCGCATCTGCAGGCGGCATTGCGATGGTCATCATGTCGGTAGGCCGGTCTGCTGTGAACATGAGGTTATCGATCAACTGATCCTCGCTGATCCCCAGTCCCTTCGCAAGCTGGTTATACCGCATGTACTGCAATGAGTGGCAGCCCATACAATAGTTGACGTAGTTTCTGGCGCCACGCTGTAATGAAGCCTGGTTGCCAATGTCATTATTGGCGCTCAGCAGCTGCGTTGTATCACCGGCAGCCATAGCACCCATTGTCCAGGTGACAAACACAGCCGCCATGAATGCACGCAGGGTTGCTACAGAAAATAGTCTCTTGATTCTGTTATTCATAGCTGTGATCACCCGTGATAGACCACCCGCTCAGGAACGGGCTTGGTTTTTTCTCTGCTCGTGTAAATAGGCATAAACAGGAAAAAAGCGAAATACAACGCAGTGAATATCCGTGACAAGGTGGTATAGGGCTCAGCTGCCGGCTTCATACCAAGGTATCCCAGGGCAATGAATGACACGACGAAAGTCGTCAGAGCTACTTTGTACGTCCAGCCGCGGTAACGAATCGACTTGACCTTGCAGCGATCCAGCCAGGGCAGCAAGAACAATACCACGATGGCGCCACCCATCAGCAAAACACCGCCAAGCTTGCTCGGTACGGCGCGCAAGATAGCGTAAAACGGGGTGAAGTACCAGACCGGCTGAATATGCTCCGGAGTTTGCAGAATATTTGCCGGCTCAAAGTTGGCATGCTCCAGAAAATAGCCGCCCATCTCCGGTGCGAAAAAGATCACCCCGGAAAACAGAATCAGGAAAATCACAATGGCTACCAGATCCTTGACTGTATAGTAGGGGTGGAAGTTGATTCCATCCAGCGGAATGCCATTGCTGTCTTTGCGTTCCTTGATCTCGATCCCGTCCGGGTTGAGCGATCCGGTCTCGTGGAGCGCCAGAATGTGCATGACGACCAATGCAATCAGAGCCAGCGGCACCGCGGCTACATGCAATGCGAAAAACCTGTTCAGAGTAATATCTGAAATAAAGTAGTCACCCCTCATCCACTCGGCCATGCCTTCACCGATGTACGGGATCGCACCGAAAAGTGACACGATGACCTGAGCGCCCCAGTAGGACATCTGGCCCCAGGGCAGCAGATAACCGAAAAAACCTTCAGCCATCAGCGCGACATAGATCACCATTCCGATCAGCCACAACAGTTCTCGCGGCTTTTTATAGGAGCCATACATCATGGCCCGGAACATATGCAGGTAAATCACAATAAAAAACGCAGAGGCACCTGTGGAGTGCATATAGCGAATCAGCCACCCCCATTCCACATCACGCATGATGTATTCCACCGATGCAAATGCTTCTGCAGCGGATGGCTTGTAGTTCATGGTCAGGAATATGCCAGTAACTATCTGTAGAGCCAGCACAAACATAGCCAGCACACCAAATACATACAACCAGTTGAAATTTTTCGCGGCGTAGTATTCGGTCATGTGCTCCTGCATCATCTTCGTCATCGGGAAACGTGCATCGATCCAGTCGACCAGTTGTGACAGTTTCCCGTCCCTGGCGCCGGTATCGGCAGGCCGGTCCTTTATGGAGGCACTCATGCAGCTACTCCCGTTTCTTCACCAATAATAATCAGGTTATCGCCTACAAATCTGTATGGCGGGATGGTCAGGTTGGTTGGCGCAGGCATGGCAGGATACACACGGCCCGACAGATCAAACTTTGATCCGTGGCAGGGACAAAAGAAGCCGCCTACCCAATCAGGACCAAGATCCGCTGGAGCCACATCAAACCGGGCTGTCGGGGAGCAGCCAAGATGGGTGCACACCCCAAGCACAACCAGAATTTTGGGCTTGAGTGAGCGGAAGTCGTTGAGCGCGAAATTCGGCTGAATGGACTCGAGGGAATCCGGGTCTCTAAGCTCGATGCCGCTGTTTTCCATCCGATCCAGCATTACCTGGGTCCGCCTGACAACCCATACCGGCCGGCCGCGCCATTGCACACGCACCATCGCACCATCATCCAGCTTGCTGATATCGACCTCGACCGGTGCCCCAAGCGCCCGGGCCCGGGCGCTTGGCAGCCAGGACGCGACGAACGGTACCGCCACAAAACCCACTCCGACAGCTCCGGTGACGCTGGTAGCCACAGTCAGGAAATGGCGTCTGTTCAGGTCTGATTTCTCGCTCATCGAGCAATCCCTCCAAAAAATTCACACGGCAGGCAGCCAAATCCAGTGAACACAGCGTGAGGAAGCTGTTGCCCACCCAAATCCTGAAAATAGCGGTTGCCCGAAAAAAGCCCGCGAATTATACACGCGCTACACCACCATTGCCTACCGGTATGTACATGAGAGAAGATGGCCGCACGGGATGGCAAATATACGAGCAACAATGATTTTCATCGGCCGGTCAGTCGTAATAGGGCTGGCTGTCGCATTTGTTGTCATCCTGCTCAAACCGGGCTTGATACCGCTGGACGGTCGTGAGCCTGATTCTCGTGCAACTGACATCAATACAGCGCTATCTCTCATTCCGGATGCGGTAGCCAGAGCGGCGCCGGCGGTTATCAATATCTACACCACCCGGGTCGCAGCGCTGAGCCGGGCAGATCTGCGAAAGCAGCTACTGGGTCTGGGTCGGCCGGGTGCAGCCACTCGCAGGCTGGTTACCTCGCTGGGTTCAGGGGTCATCATTAATCCCCGCGGATTAATCGTCACGAATAATCACCTGGTAGCAAACGCCGAAGATATCAAGATTCAACTGGCTGACGGGCGTATCTCCGTTCCCCGAATCATCGGCATGGATGCCGATACTGATCTTGCCCTGCTGCAGATTGACCTGCCGGATCTGCCTGCCATCCAGCTTGGCAGATCCGATGGCCTGCGAATCGGTGAGTTTGCGCTGGCCATCGGCAATCCATACGGATTAAGCCAGTCCGTCACACAGGGTATTATCAGCGCTACCGGCCGGACCGAACTTGGTCTGACCCTGTTTGAGAACTTTATTCAAACTGACGCAGCCATCAATCGGGGAAACTCCGGCGGTGCCTTGATCAACCTGCGAGGTGAGCTGATTGGCATCAATACGGCTGCTGTGGGTGGCGAGGACAGTACCGGGGGAATCGGGTTTGCTATTCCCGTGAATCTGGTGCGCGGGGTCATACAACAACTTGAAGAATACGGGCGAGTCCGGCGGGGCTGGCTAGGCGTCGTACCCCAGGATATCTCCAGCCAACAGGCAACTCAGCCCCGGATCAACACGCCAAAAGGTGTCACGCTTGCCGATGTCTATCGGGACAGCCCGGCCTGGGCCGCCGGGTTACGTCGCGGAGACATCATTACCCATCTCAACGATGAACCCATCCACCTGTCGCGTCAGGCGTTAAGTATCGTCGCCAGCCTGATGCCGGGGGACGTAGTCAGTATCCAGGGAATAAGAGCTGGTGAACCATTTTCGATGCAAACAATGGTTACCGAAAGACCATAGGCCACTCCCGGAAAAGCTAACCCGTACCTGCCCTCGGCATTAGCACCACCCGGATGTTTGTGCATATCACCCCTACACGACCCTTTTAATGGTGGCACCCAGCAACTGAAACTTCTCTTCTATACACTCGTAACCGCGATCAATATGATAAATCCGGTCGACCAGTGTTTCTCCATCCGCCACCAGTCCTGCGAGCACCAGACTCGCTGAAGCGCGCAGATCCGTTGCCATAACCGGTACGGCGGTCAGCCGGTCGATACCCTGTATGACGGCTGTATGACCAGCGATTTTGATTTTAGCGCCCATACGCTGTAGTTCATGCACGTGCATGAAACGATTTTCGAAAACATTTTCGGTAATCGTCGCGACGCCATCCGCAATACTGTTCATTGCGGTAAATTGTGCCTGCATGTCAGTTGGAAACCCCGGATAGGGCGCGGTACTGATATCGACTGACCTCGGCCGCGAACAACTCATGTCAAGTTCAATCCAGTCATCACCGGTGTCAACGGAGGCTCCGGCATCGCGCAGTTTTGCCAACACTGCTTCAATCGCTGAGGGACGGGTACGTTTCACCCGAATCCGACCACCAGTCATTGCCGCCGCTACCAGAAAAGTGCCTGTCTCGATGCGATCGGGCATCACATCGTAATCTGTCCCGCTGAGCGAGGAGACCCCTTCAATCTCGATCCGGTTCGTACCGGCACCACGAACCATGGCACCCATGGAGTTAAGAAAGTCCGCAAGATCGACCACTTCAGGCTCGCGGGCGGCATTCTCTATGACTGTCACGCCGTCAGCCAGGGTTGCCGCCATCATCAGGTTTTCGGTACCCGTCACGGTCACAATATCCAGTACCAGGTGTACTCCGTTGAGCCGATCTGCTCTGGCCCGAATGAAACCATCCTCGATCGTAATGTCCGCACCCATGGCCCGCAAACCGGCTACATGAAGGTCTACCGGCCTGGCGCCAATCGCACAACCGCCCGGCAATGAAACCTCTGCCTCTCCGAATCGACTCAACAACGGGCCCAGTACCAGAATCGATGCACGCATGGTCTTCACCAGCTCGTAAGGTGCACGATAGTGCTGAATGCTGCCGGGATTGACTTCAACCCGCATCCCGTCGTGTACCGTCACCTCAACACCCATGCGGGCCAGTAGCGCAATCATGGTAGTCACATCGTTCAGATGCGGGACATTGCCGATTGTCACTGAACTATCGGCAAGCAAGGCCCCGGCCAGAATAGGCAGGGTGGCATTCTTGGCGCCAGACGCGCGCACCTCACCCTCAAGGCGCGCTCCTCCGGTTATTGCCAGTTTATCCACCCTGATCCGCCCACTCCCGGGGCGTGAATGCCTGAATCGAAAGTGCATGGATCTCGTTACCTATCAAGGTTCCGAGTGCCCCGTAAATCAATTGGTGCCGTTGCAGTGACCGTTTCCCGGAAAAAGCGGTACTAATCACAATTGCCTCATAGTGAGTGTTATCCGGCGTACTAACACGGGCGGAGCAGTCTGCGAGACTGGATTCGATCAATGTCTGGATATGTTCAGGGTTCACAATAAATAGTTTCCCGTAAAAAATTTTCTATAGCTTGTCTACGGGATGATTATAATCCTACTGCATGATGTTTCTATATTATTCTCTGGCCCTGCTGTTCGGCTTTGTCCTGTTGCTTTGGGGAGCAGACAAATTTGTATTTGGTTCGGCTGCCACAGCCCGGAATCTGGGCGTTGATCCACTGTTGATCGGCATCACCATCCTGGGCTTCGGTACCTCTGCTCCCGAGATCCTGATTTCCGCCACTGCTTCGAGCCAGGGGGCTTCAGGTCTTGCCATTGGTAACGCCATCGGCTCGAACATTGCCAATATCGGTTTGGTCATCGGGGCTTCCGCATTGGTACGCCCACTGTTGATCAGCTCGCAAACCCTGCGAGTTGAAATGATGCTGTTGCTGATCGCAACCATCGGTACGGTCTTCGTCTTGCTGGACAATAGCCTTAGCCGTACAGGCGGCGGCGCCCTGTTGGCGGGATTTTTCCTGATTATGACCATCATTATTTTGCAACAGAAAAAACAAAGTCTTGACAAGGTCACTGCAAAAGATCCGGTTGGCGGGGAATACGAAGCGGAGATCCCGAAAGATGTCCCTCCCCGCTCAGCGATCATGTGGATCGTGTCGGGGCTGGTTGTTCTGATGGCCGGCGCCTGGATCCTGGTCTGGGCAGCAGAAAGCCTGGCAACCGCGCTCGGCGTCAGCGATTTGATCATCGGTCTCACTATAGTGGCTGTCGGGACCAGCCTGCCGGAGCTCACCGTGTGCGTTATCAGCGCCCGAAAAGGCGAAGTCGGGCTGATCCTGGGCAATGTCATCGGGTCGAACATATTCAACCTGCTGGCGGTAGTGGGACTGGCTGGCATGATCCATCCACTGCAGTTCAGCCCGGATGTTCTCGGAATTCACTACCCTGTGATGGCTGTTTTCACAGTGATCCTCGGGCTGATAGCGTACAATTACCTCGGCAATGGCCGTGCCGGCAGGCGTATCGGCGGACTCATGCTGGCAGGCTTCTTCGCTTATCAGTTTTTTGTTGTTTATCAAAGCCTTTGAGCCAGAAAATTGAGCCGGAAAATTGAGTCAGAATATTGGACACGCTGAGAATACAGCATGAATTCACCTCATAAGGATATGGATTACAGGGAAAGAGCCCGGCGGGTTCTTGAGATCGAATCCCGTGCGATCAGTGCGCTCGTGGATCGAATCGACGACTCCTTCTCAGCTGCCTGCGAACTGTGCCTTAATTGCAACGGACGGGTCGTAGTGACCGGAATGGGCAAATCCGGGCACATCGGTGGAAAAATTGCGGCAACCCTCGCCAGCACAGGCACTCCTGCATTTTACGTCCACCCCGGTGAAGCCAGCCATGGCGATCTGGGGATGATCACCGCCAAGGATCTGGTTGTGGCCATCTCACAGTCGGGAGAGACCGCCGAAATCATCACTATCCTGCCGTTGCTCAAAAGGCTGGGCGTCGACCTGATCACGATCACGGGGAATGCTGCATCAACACTTGCGGAAAACTCATCGGTAGTTCTTGATCTTGGCACGCAGGAAGAAGCATGTACGCTGAACCTGGCTCCGACTACCAGCACTACTGCGGCACTGGCGATGGGAGATGCGCTGGCGGTCACGCTGCTGGAATGCCGCGGTTTCACCAGGGAAGATTTTGCACGATCACATCCCGGCGGATCACTGGGCAAAAGGTTACTGCTGAAAGTAGAGGATCTGATGCATACCGGAGAAAGAATACCCCGGATCAAACTGAACGCGACCCTGGCTGAAGGCTTGCTCGAAATGTCCAGCAAGGGATTCGGTATGACTGCGGTTGTGGATGCACAGGGAAAACTAAGCGGAGTATTTACTGACGGGGATTTGCGGCGAACGCTGGACGGTGCTGTTGATGTGCGGGCAGCATTGATGAGCGAAGTAATGACGGCCGGGTGCAAAACCATCGCACAGGATGCCCTTGCCACCGAAGCGGTTCTGATGATGGAGCAGCACAAGATCACCGCAGTACTGGTTGTTGATCAGAACAACGCGCTCACCGGTGCCCTCAATGTCCACGATCTGTTGCGCGCGGGGGTCATGTAGCATGGGGCGAGGCATGGATAGCAATACCCTGAGCCAGGCGGCAGCAGAGACCCGTTTGCTGGTTCTTGATGTAGATGGTGTGCTGACCGATGGACGACTTTATTATGATGGCAACGGAGGTGAAACCAAGAGTTTCCACGTACGGGACGGATATGGCCTGAAAGCACTGCAACGAACCGGCATACAGATTGCGGTCATCTCTGGTCGTCGCTCAAAAGCAGTGGAAACGCGGATGGCAGAGCTTGATATTGAACTGGTCTTTCTCGGCATACAAGACAAACTGAAAGTGTTCAGAAGCCTGGTTAAAAAACTGGGTATCACGGTAAAAAATACAGCCTGTGTGGGCGACGATGTGCCAGACCTTGAGATTCTTCGTGAAGCCGGGTTGTCAGTTGCTGTTGCAGACGCCCATCCCGAAGTAATCGCCAACACTGATTGGCAGACAGAAAACAAGGGCGGTCACGGTGCGGTGCGCGAAGTATGCGACCTCTTGATAGCAGCACGGGCTCGACAAGAAGGTTTATCAAGTTGATTGAAAATAAATAGATGGAGCTTCGCAATTCATTCACGATCATTGGTCTGCTGATCTGCGCTGTCGGTAGCGGAATATTACTGCTCCAGAACGACCCGAAAGACAGAACATCAAATGCGATTGTAAAGCTGGACACCGGTTACTACATGCTTGGGCCGCGTCTGACAGGAACCGGCACCAGCGGCGATATCATTTATCGAATCAGCGCAGATACCGCCCAGCAAAGCCTTGAAGATGGCGGCATTACCCTGGAATCGGTTCGAATGGCCTACGACCCCGGTACAGAAATTCCATGGTCGCTGGTCGCCGATCGGGGCATTATTCCGCCAGATGGTAAAGTCATTCAGCTCACCGGCAATGTAATTGCCACCTCTGAAAGAGAGGGGCAAGCTCCCACAAGATTCCTCACCGAGCATCTGGAAGTTGATCCTGACCTGTTTATCGCCAGAACAGAACAAAAGGTCACTATCGACAATGCCGGCAGCAGAATTTATGCGACCGGCATGCAGGCCTGGTTCAGGGAAGATCGTTTGCAGCTGGCCTCGAACGTCAACGGAAAATATTTCCCACAATGACTATTTTCAAAGCGGCGATCATCACAATATTGCTTGGCATCTGTCTGGTCACCAGTACCTGGGCGCAGGACAAGCTCTCGTTCGATGCAACACTCCCGATTACTCTGGATGCGGACTCATCAGAATTCGACATCAGGAAAGGAAAACTGACCTTCACCGGATTGCGCATCAGTCAGGGAACACTGGGCATCAAAGCTGACAAGGCAGAGGCGTCCAAACTCGATTTCGAAGACAGCGTCTGGGTTTTCTCGGAAAATGTTGTCATCGACAACGCCGGTACCCTGATCTACTGCGATCGGGCTGAAATCAATTTCAAGGAGCACAGGCTGATCGATGCGGTGGTCACCGGCAATCCTGCACGGTTCCTTCACCCTGCCACCGAATACATCAAACAAAAGGAAGGACGAGCAAACGAGATGGAATACGATCTGGTTTCCGGGATCATCAGCATGGCAGGAGATGCCTGGCTCAGTGATGGCTCGAACGAAATCTCCGGTGCGCGAATATCCTACGATATTTCCAGAGACTATGTCATTGCCAATGGAGAGGATGGACAGGTCAGCATGAAGATTAACCCTCCTGAATCAAGCCAGGAACCCGTCCGGAAACAAGAGCCACCGCAGGCTGATCCATGAGCATCTTGAGCGCTGAAAACCTTTCCAAGCGATACAAATTCCGCCAGGTCGTTAAAGGTATATCACTCGAAATCCAGAGTGGTGAAGTCGTCGGCCTGCTCGGCCCGAACGGCGCAGGAAAAACCACAGCGTTCTATATGATTGTCGGGCTTATCGCATGCGACCAGGGGCGCATTATGCTCGACGGCATGGAGCTTTCCCGGTTGCCAATGCACAAGCGGGCAAAAATGGGACTTGGCTATCTTCCACAAGAAGCATCGATTTTCCGCAAGCTCACCGTCGAAAAAAACATCATGGCCATTTTGCAGACCCGTGAGGAACTGGAAAGAGCAGACCGGGAGCGAATCCTGGAAGAACTGCTGGACGAACTGCATATCAATCACGTCCGCAATAGCCTGGGCATCAGTCTGTCAGGCGGTGAGCGAAGACGTGTCGAAATAGCAAGGGCGCTGGCTGCGGAACCACAGTTCGTCCTACTCGATGAACCGTTTGCAGGCGTCGATCCTATTTCCGTCCTCGACATCCAGCGAATTATCCGGCACCTGGCCGCCAGGAACATTGGCGTGCTGATTACCGACCATAATGTGCGCGAAACACTGGGAATTTGCCGGCGTGCCTATATTCTCAATGAAGGCACGATGATTGCCCAGGGCACACCGGATGAGATACTGGACAACCAGCATGTTCGTGAGGTGTACCTCGGTGAAAGCTTCAGGTTGTAGAACCAGATGAAACTCGGATTACAAATCAAACTTGGTCAACAGCTGACCATGACACCGCAGCTGCAGCAGGCCATCCGGTTGCTGCAAATGCCGGTTCTGGAGTTGAATTCGCAGCTTGAGCAGGCACTCGAAGAAAATGTCATGCTGGAACTGGAAGATCCACCCGAACAGGCGCAGGAAGCCAGCGAACCCAATATAACGACAGAAGAACAGACGGATTCGGCGCTTTGGAGCGATGTCTCCTCCGGCGGAGGTCGCGGCGATGTCTGGGCGCCCAATGACGGGCGATCAGAAATGGCTGATCCTGCACAGGAGACACTCAAAGAGCACCTGTTGTGGCAACTGGAGATGGAGCATTTTACGCCGCGTGAAGTCCATATCGGGCAAACTATTATCGATTATATCAATGAGGATGGTTACCTGACCGAAGCGCTCGACAGCATTCAACAAACTGTTTCGACTGAAGCGCAGATCACCATCGATGAAATCGAAACCACGCTGCATAAAATCCAGGAACTGGATCCGGCAGGAATCGGAGCACGGAGCCTCTCCGAATGTATCACACTGCAATTGCTGCAACTCGACGAACTCGAAGAGGGTCGAAACCTTGCTCTGGAGATCACCGAGTCCTGTCTCGATCTGGTTGCAGACCGGCAGTATTCGGTTCTGAGACGCCGGCTGAGTGTTTCAGATGAGGAACTGGACACAGCGCTGGCGCTGATCAGGGGCTGCCACCCGCGACCAGGATCGGCGATACAAGGGTCAACAGCCGAGTATGTTGTCCCCGACGTCTATATTCGCAAACAGGACGACACATGGATCGTCGAGATCAACCGATCAATTGCACCACGACTCAAGGTGAACCAGACCTATGCCGAGGTATTGCGCGGCAATGGCGATCACGCTTCATTGCGCACTCAACTCCAGGAGGCGCGCTGGCTGGTACGTAGTCTGGAAATCCGTCATGACACGCTGACCAAAGTAGCGATGTGCATTATTGAGCGCCAGGTGGACTATCTTGAGCAGGGCGAGGAAGCCATGAAACCCATGATCCTCCGGGATATCGCTGAAGCTGTCGGCATGCATGAATCAACAATTTCCCGGGTAACCTCCAACAAGTACATGCATACACCCAGAGGCATTGTGGAGTTCAAATATTTTTTCTCCAGCCAGCTCAAGGCTTCTGACGGGTCGGAGCAGTCTTCTACGTCTATTCGTGCAAAAATACGACGACTGATCGGCCAGGAAAATCCGTCAAAACCACTGAGTGACAACCGGCTATCCGCACTGCTTAAAGAGGAAGGCATCAAGGTTGCCAGGAGAACAGTCGCAAAATATCGTGAAGCGATGCAGATTGCACCTTCTAATTTGAGAAAACACTAAACGAAACAGGAGACTTCATATGCAACTAAACCTCACTGGCCATCATATCGACATCACACCACCACTCAGAGAATACGTTACCAGCAAAATGTCGCGTATCCAGCAGCATTTTGAGCAAATATCCCGCATCCATTGCATCCTGACTGTCGAGAAGCTGCAGCACAAGGCCGAAGCAACCATCGATGTCCGTGGCGCCAAGGTGTATGCAGACGCGACAGCGGATGATATGTATGCAGCAATTGACAGCATGACCGACAAAATCAACAGACGAATCAGGCGGCACAAGGAAAAACAGACGGACCACCATGCCCGGGATTCGAACAAGCGCGATATCTGACCGGGGTGACTCCGGAGTCCGGTGAAATGAACAAAAAAGTTCATATGCGAATGATCATCGTCAGCGGTATGTCAGGATCGGGCAAAACTGTTGCCCTGCACGTTCTGGAAGACCTTGGCTATTACTGCATAGACAATTTCCCGGCTGCATTGCTGGGATCAATGATCGAAAAAATGTTCGCCACAGAGGATTCAATCTATACCAGTCTGGCAGTCGGGATTGATGCCCGCAATCGCGCAGCTGATCTTGAATCCTTACCCGGGATAGTACTGGATTTACGCAAGCGAGGAATTCGCTGTGATGTGATTTTTCTGCAATCCAGCGATGAGATCCTGATAAAACGATACTCGGAGTCGCGACGAAAACATCCGCTCAGCGAACCGGAGATTGGTCTCAAAGAGGCGATCGCCAGCGAAAGAGAGTTGTTAGGCCCGATTATCGACTGCGCAGAACTGATCATTGACACGACACGTACAACAATTCATGAGCTTCGTGATACCGTCAGTCAGAGAGTCGGTGTCTGCAGTAATCCCGAGCTGTCCATTTCGGTCGAATCGTTCGGCTACAAGCACGGAGTTCCTGCGGACGCGGATTTTGTTTTCGATCTGCGGTGTCTGCCGAATCCCTACTGGGAAAATTCATTGCGGCCTTTAACCGGAAAGCATCCCGAGGTCATCAAATACCTCGATGCCAGCGAAAAGGTTGGATTAATGTATGAAGATATCCTCGAGTTTTTCGAAAAATGGATCCGGGAATACGTCAGTTTTGGCCGCAACTACCTGACGATAGCACTCGGCTGCACCGGTGGGCAGCATCGTTCGGTGTACATGGCTGAAAAAATTGCAGCTGGGCTCAGCAAAAATCACGAGAATGTAGTCGCACGCCATACCGAATTGCGCAATGGCCACGAGTAGCCCGAACGTGCCCGGCGCCGACCTCGGCACACTACGTGCCGCATTGGAAAGCGGGGGGTTGCAGCAGGTACAACGCCTGGTTCACTCACTCGAGCCTTTTGATATTGCTCACCTCATTGAATCACTGCCACCCGCTGAGCGAAAAATTGTCTGGGACATCGTCGCCGATGAACACGAGGGCGACATTCTTGTTGAGCTCAATGATGAGGTGCGCGCCAGGCTCATTGAGCTCATGGATGCGGATGAAGTCGTCGCTGCAACTGAAGGCATGGAACTGGACGATCTGGCAGACATCGTTGTCGATCTCCCGGAGGCCGTTACCCGGCAGGTTGTTTATTCTCTTTCGGAGCAAAACCGCCAGAGGCTGGAACATGTTCTTTCATATCCGGAGGACAGCGCCGGCGGACTGATGAATCCGGATACCTTATCGGTGCGCTCGAATGTCAGTCTTGAAGTTGTATTGCGGTATCTGCGAATGCTCGAATCGGTACCGGATACGCTGGACGCTTTGTTTGTTGTCGATCGTGACAATCGTTACACGGGATCGCTGTATATATTGAGGCTGATTACCCGGGAGCCACAACTGAATGTGGCAGATGTGATGGACCCGGATGTAACACCCATTCATTGTGATATGCATGCCACTGACGTCGCCAGACATTTCCAGGATCGCGACCTCGTTTCCGCACCGGTGGTAGATGATTCCGGGCGATTGCTTGGCAACATCACCATCGATGATGTAGTCGATGTCATCCAGGACCAGGCTGACCATGATGTGTTGAGCATGGCGGGTCTGGATGAAGAAGACGATATGCTGGCACCGGTTTTCACCAGCGCCCAGCGGCGTGCCGTCTGGCTCGGCGTCAATCTGGCTACCGCATTTCTTGCCGCTGCGGTGGTGGCTATTTTCAAGCCGACTCTGGAAAAAGTAGTCATACTTGCAGTCCTGATGCCCATCGTCGCCAGTATGGGTGGTATCGCGGGCAGCCAGACACTGACCCTGATGATTCGCGGGCTGGCTCTGGGCATCGTGCAGGACTCGAATGCACGCTGGTTATTGTTCAAGGAACTGGCTGTCGGTTTTTTGAACGGGCTGATCTGGGCTGCTGTCGTCGCCCTCGTCACGATGGTGTTTTTCAGCGCCTGGAACTGGAAAGTCGGTGCGGTCATCGGTGCAGCTCTGGCGATCAATCTGATGACGGCAGCAGTAGCCGGTTTCATTATCCCATTGGCACTGCGGAGATTGAAAATCGATCCCGCGCTGGCAGGTACTGTAATTTTGACTACGGTGACAGATGTTGTCGGCTTTGTTGCGTTCCTCGGCCTGGGGACAATTTACCTCACCTAGTCGCAATACCCTCCCGGGACTAAAATAAACTGATAATGTCAGAGGCCAGGTGCTGCTGACCTTTGCGGCGGAATAAAGCGGACCGCAGGGAGCCATCCGCGGCAAAGGTCAGCAGTGCCTGGCCTCGGGGGCGTACCGCCATTTCAGCTTTGAGCAGGGCACACCTTGCCTGAATATCGTGCCAATGGTCCGGCAAGTTACACCTCGAGCACTTTCAGCTTTTGAGAGTACTCGGAGCTGAGGGTTTCCCAACCATCAATGCCTGCCGGACTTTTCGAAGGGGCGCCTTCCATAAACAACTTGAGCTCGTCACGCCGGGCCATCCCGTCCTTGTAGCCCAGCGCGATCAACTCCTGTGTGTAGCCGGATTCGAATAACAGGTAGCTAACCAGTTGGCGCCCGCCATAATTTAGAGCACCGATCCCCTTCATTAGCATTCGTACCGAACGCGGCATTGCCATCACATGACGAATGGCGATCTCCCTAATGTCCTGACTTGGCAGCACTACGAATGCATCGATAAACTTCAGCTTGCCGAACGCGCCTTCGATCGTGCGATCCGGCGACTGGTGGTCGAGAATGAGATTGATTCTGGTCAGGCGTTCGAGATCAGATGACAATCCGTCCATAAACAACGCGTCAAGCATATACCCCGCGATACCTCCCAATGTCGGGTAGGGAACCGGTTCATCACAACCGGGCAAGAGGTTCAGACCTTCATCCCGTACGCCGATTACCATCAGGCGTTCCGCACCCAGGCGTACCGCTGGTGAAAGTGGTGTGGCCTGACGCATGGCACCATCGCCAAGGTACTCGCGGCCAATCTGGGTGGCAGGAAAAATCAGTGGCACTGCCACACTTGCCATCAGGTGTTCGATGGCGATTTTAGCAGGCCGCCCTATTCTTCTGACGCGGTGCCATGACTCAAGATCAGCCCGGCCCTGGTAAAACGAAATAGACCGGGCAGAGCCATAGCCGGCTGCGGTAATTGCGAGTGCGTCCAGATAACCTTTGTCGATCGACTCCTGAATGGCTTCGAAGTGAATATTGCGTCTCATGAGATCGCGAAGTGGCTGGTTATCCAGTAAAGATTTCGGGGCGCTGACACCGAGGCTGCCAAATGCCAGTGCTGCCAGCCAGTGACCACCGGTCCGGAACATGGTCAACGGATCGGAACGAAACACATGATGAGACCGGAAACTGCCCCAAACCCGTTCAAGATCAGCGACTGCGTAGCGAAACAGGCGCGCCCGGCTGGCAAGCACAGCAGAACTGATCGCTCCGGCCGATGTACCGCTGATGACCGCGAAAGGATTGGGTGCCCGTCTTGGCAATATTTCCGCAATCGCTTTGAGTACCCCTACCTGATAGGCGCCACGCGCGCCACCTCCGGGTAGCACCAGACCAATCTTGCGATCCCAGCTCTTCTTTTTAGGTTTCCAGAATTTCAACTATTAACCGATTCCTGCTCGTCAGAGTCTCGATGAAATATCCTGCCGAGAAAGATGGCCACAACAGCCCAGACAGCCGCTATCCCGGCCCCGACAGCTGCGACCGCACCAAGGCTCATGCCCAATCCCTGGGTGAGTCCGGTGAAAGCCCACGCGTTCACTGTATCACCGCCACGATACACTACAACATCGATCACGCTTTTCGCTTTAAAGCGGGTCTCACGATCAACATGAGTAAACAGCATTTCCCTGCCCGGTCGGGTAATTGCGAAATTGCCGGCTCTGCGTACAACCTGAAGTGCGACAGCGACCCCTATAATCGGGGCCATTGCGAGCACCAGCAGGCCGATTACGATCACAACCGGAACCAGTGCCAGGGTCAGCGCCAGTCCAAACCGGCTCGCCACCCGGCCTGTAATAAAAAGCCCGGTGAAGATTGCCAGGATACTGACCGCTGTATCCATGCCCGCCCACACTTTTGCACGCTCGGCCGGATCAAAAACCACTGCAAGATTCTTAAGCTCAAAATAGACAAACGTACCAATGGCCGTGTAAAGAAAAATGAACAGCGCGATGCCAAGCAGATAGGGGCATTTTATCAGGAGTGTAAATCCGGCGAATGGATTGCCCCCGATCGTCTTCTTGTATTCATCTTCCGTACTTTTCTCTGCGCCCCTCAGGGTCTGCTTTATCCGTTCAAGTGCAGGAATTACCGCGATTGGAATCAGTAACAGCGCCGCGGACAACAACAGGAGATTTGGCCGACCTAATGTATCAATCAGCAGCAAGACGGTTACAGAACCGAAAAGGCTCCCGACGATGCTGCCGGTAGCGATGATCGCAAAGACACGCAGCGCCTGTTTTTTTGTATAAATATCTGAAATAAACGACCAGAATACAGACATCTGAAACAGGGCAAACACGCTGATCCAGACATAAAATGCCTCGTTAAGGCTGGGGGTTTGGGGTGCAAACTGAACAAGACCATAAAACCCGACAAACGTCAGGCCGAAAAATATATAGACGCCAGGCAACAACCTCCCGATGCGCACCCGTGCAACGGCTGCTCCCCAGATCGCTACTGCAATGGTGCTGAATACAAATGTCAGCGTCCAGAGAAAGCTGAGCTCCGCATCCGTCCAGTCACTGGACATCGCGTCACGAAGTGGACGAAGGATGTAGTAGGCATACATTAAAGTGAAAGCAAACAGCAACGAAAGACTCACTGCCTTGACTTCATTTTCTTCAATATTAAACGCAGTCGTTACGAACCGGGCGAATCGGTTGGGGGCATTACCAGTCACTCGCTAGGATTCCTTCGCAACCTGAACAATCTTCAAGCCATTGGTTCTCCCTGACACGCCAGTACTGTCTCCGCTGGTAAGAATCACCAGATCACCTTCGTGGACTTGCTCCATGTCCATCAACGCTTTAAAAATTTCCGCGTAGGCTTGATTGCCCTCGGAATGAGTCACGTCGAATGCAACCGGATAAACTCCCCGGTACAAAGCAACCCGGCAGCGGGTTCTTTCGTGGCGGGTAAAGGCGAAAATCGGAATGTCCGACCGGATACGGGACATCCACAATGCCGTAGAACCAGACTCGGTCAATGCAATAATGGCAGTAACGTCCAGGTGATTTGCGGTATACATCACGGCCATCGCGATCGCTTCATCCACGTGCTCGAACCGGTCATTCATCCGATGACGGGAGCGGCGCGACGAACTGAAATGGTAGGTTTCAGATTCGAGGCAAACCTCTGCCATGGCGGTCACTGCTTTTACCGGATATTCGCCAATGGCGGTCTCGGCAGACAGCATGACTGCATCGGTACCGTCCATCACTGCGTTGGCAACATCTGATACCTCTGCCCTGGTTGGAAACTGGCTATGGATCATCGACTCCATCATCTGGGTAGCCGTGATTGCCACCTTGTGAAGAGACCGGGTCATTCTGATAATCCGCTTTTGCAATCCCGTCAGACCGGCGTAACCCATTTCCACGCCGAGATCCCCGCGCGCAACCATGACTGCGTCACTCGCCTTGATAATAGGCTCAAGATGATCGATTGCTTCAGCGCGTTCAATTTTCGCGACAATATGGCAATCCCCACCCGCTTCCCTGACATGCTGTCGGGCCAGTTCAACATCCTTCGCTTCTCGCACAAATGAGACCGCCAGCCAGTCAAAACCCAGTTCTACCGCATACTTGATATCCTCAAGATCCTTCTCGGTAAGCGCCGGGGCAGATAGCCCCCCACCCTGGCGATTGATACCCTTATTGGTACTCAATTGGCCGCCTACCGACACCAGACAATGGATACGCGAACCCTCGATACGATCAACATTGAGTACAATCTGGCCATCATCAAGAAGAAGAACGTCTCCGGGAATCACATCCTGTGCCAGGTTTTCATAGGCAACACTCACACCCTGATCTGTTCCACCTTCGGAATCGAATTCTGAATCCAGAAAAAATGCCTGACCCTCGGCAAGATTCACCGAGCCATCCACAAAACGCCGGATACGGATTTTCGGCCCCTGAAGATCACCGAGAATTGCCACGTGTTTACCGCAATCCCGGGAAATGCTGCGGACCAGCTCCGCCTGACGCCGGTGGTCCTCCAGCGACCCGTGTGAAAAATTGATTCGTACGACATCAGCCCCGGCGTTGATCAACCGTGTCAGAACAGCCGTGTCATCGGTAGCCGGCCCCAGGGTGGCGATTATTTTGGTTCGACGCATAAGGACCCTGAGCCTCCATAAAGACTTGCTAGAAAACACTGTCTGGCGCACCAGTGGTGCTAATGATCCGGCTAGCTTACCACTGACCCGGTATTTCGCTCTTCGAGCATTGCTACGGCCGGCAGCTTTTTCCCCTCAAGATACTCCAGAAAAGCGCCACCGCCGGTGGAAATGTAAGACATTCGATCACTCAATGAATATTTTTCCAGCGCGGCAAGTGTGTCTCCACCACCCGCGATACTGAATGCCGGACTGGCAGCCACTGCTTCACCGATACGCCGTGTGCCCTCAGCAAACTGATCTATTTCAAAAACCCCCACCGGGCCATTCCAGACGATGGTACCAGCCTGAGCGAGAATATTGGCGAATCGCCTGGCCGTCGATGCACCGATATCCAGAATCATTTCATCAGCACCTACCGCATCAACAAGTCGTGTCGAGGCAACTGCCTGATCGGAAAACTCGGTGGCAGTCACGACATCTTCTGGTATCGGAATCTCCGCAATACCATCCGCGCCGGACAACAGCTGCCTTGCCTCATCCACCAGATCCGCCTCGAAAAGGGACTTGCCAATGGGATGCCCCGCCGCCGCTATAAAAGTATTCGCAATTCCACCACCCACAATCAGGCAATCCACCCTGGCAGCCAGGGTTTTCAGGACCGTCAGTTTGCTCGACACTTTGGAGCCACCGACAATGGCAACGACCGGTCTGGCAGGGTTTTTCAGCGCCTTGCCCAAAGCATCCAGCTCCGCAACCAGCAGCGGCCCTGCACACGCAACCGGTGCGTACTTCGCTACCCCATGGGTACTCGCCTGAGCCCGATGCGCCGTGCCGAAGGCATCCATTACAAACACATCACAGAGGCCGGCCATCTTTCTGGATAGCAATTCGCTATTGGCTTTCTCACCGGAGTTAAACCGTACATTTTCACAGAGTACGACTTCACCGGCAGCAACCGATACGCCTGATAACCAGTCCCTGACTAACGGCACCTCTCGATCCAGAAGACCTGCCAGATAGCCCGCGATCGGCTGCAGCGAGAACTGCTGATCAAATTCACCTTCAACCGGCCGGCCCAGGTGTGACAGCAGGATGACAGCAGCACCGGCATCAAGCGCCATTTTTATCGTTGGCATCGCGGCCCTGATGCGAGTATCGCTGACGACCACCCCGTCCTTGAGCGGCACATTGAGGTCAAGACGAATCATCACGCGCTGGCCGGCCAGCGCGAGATTCGACATGCTCAGAAACTGCATGAAGCTATTTGGCGTTGATCAGTGCCAAAGTCGTATCCAGCATACGGTTGGAGAAGCCCCACTCGTTGTCATACCAGGCGCAGACTTTCACCAGTGTGCCACCCAACACCTTGGTCATGGTGGCATCGTACGTTGACGAGGCAGGGTTGTGGTTGAAGTCCACCGAGACCAGCGGCCCGTCGTTGTAGTCAAGCACACCTTTCAGCTCACCTTCACTTGCTGCGCGCATGATGTCATTGATTTCATCAACACTGGTTGCCCGTCTGGCATCAAAGGTCAAATCGACCAGAGAAACGTTGATGGTCGGTACCCGAACCGAGAAACCGTCCAGCTTGCCATCAAGTTCAGGCATGACCAGTCCGACTGCTGCCGCGGCACCGGTTTTGGTTGGAATCATCGACATCGTTGCCGAACGTGCCCGACGAAGATCAGAGTGATAGACATCTGTCAGTACCTGATCGTTGGTATAGGAATGGATCGTGTTCATCACGCCTTGCACAAGGCCGATTTTTTCGTGCAATGGCTTGATAAGAGGCGTCAGGCAGTTGGTCGTGCAAGATGCATTGGAAATAATCTGGTGATCCGCAGTCAGAATCTGATGATTCACACCATAAACAATGGTTGCATCGATGTCTTTTCCGGCAGGAGCGGAAATCACCACTTTTTTTGCACCACCTCTCAGATGAGCGGAAGCCTTCTCCTTATTGGCAAAAAAGCCGGTACATTCCATGACCACATCAATACCAAGCTCAGCCCATGGCAACTCTTCCGGGTTACGTTCGGCAAGCACACGAATATGGTCGCCGTTGACCACCAGTGAATCGCCTTCGACACTCACCTCACCCGGAAACGGGCCATGCGCCGTATCGTACCGGGTCAGGTGCGCATTGGTCTGGGCATCACCCAGATCGTTGATGGCCACGATAGTGATCTCATTGTTACGGCCGGATTCGTAGAGTGCTCTGAGTATGTTTCGCCCGATACGGCCATATCCGTTGATCGCAATCTTTACTGACATTTTCTGTTCTCCTTCAAAAACCGGCAAAGCACTCTGCAGCCACTTCAGCTACCTGCTCTGCTGTAAACCCGAATTTCTCGAAAAGCTGTGGTGCCGGCGCTGACTCGCCGAAACAATCCATTCCGATCACCCGGCCCTCAAGCCCGGTCAGCCGGTACCAAAGACCGGTAGCGCCCGCTTCTATTGCAACCCGGCATTTTACCGAAGACGGCAAAACAGCCTCCTGGTATTCGGCATCCTGTTTCAGAAATAGTGAAACACTCGGCATGGACACTACCCGTACGGAACGGCCACCGGATTCCAGGAGCTTTGCTGCATTCATGGCAACCGCCACTTCCGAGCCCGTCGCCATCAGTATCAGGTGAGGGGTTCCCGAGCCATGTAATACATAGCCACCGCGGGCGATCTGTGCCAGCTGCTCATCCGTTCGCTGCTGATGCGGCAATGTCTGCCGGGTCAGAATCAGGCTGGTTGGCCCGTCACGCCGTTCAATCGCATCACGCCACGCAACCATCGTTTCAACCGCATCGCAGGGACGCCATACGCACATATTGGGCATTACCTGCAGACTGGCGACATGCTCCACCGGCTGATGGGTAGGCCCGTCTTCGCCCAGACCTATCGAGTCATGGGTAAACACCGAGATATTTTGTATTTGCATCAAAGCAGCCATGCGCAACGCATTGCGCGCATAGTCGGCAAAAGTGAGAAAGGTGCCACCATAGGGAATGAAGCCGCCATGCAGCGTCAGTCCATTCAGGATCGCTACCATGCCGAATTCCCGAACCCCGAAATACAGGTAATTGCCATCAGCATCTTCAGCACTCACCGGCACAGATGTGGAATGCCGGGTCAGGTTTGATCCGGTCAGGTCGGCTGATCCGCCCACCAGTTCAGGCAGTTCGGCTGCTAAAGCATTCAGCGCACCCAGAGAAGCCTTGCGTGTCGCGATACTGGCTCCCTCCTGTGCTGCCGCTTTGATCGCTGCATCCGCGTGTGTTGACCACCCTTCCGGCAGATCTCCTTTAACACGGCGATGAAATTCTGCCGCCAGTTCCGGCCAGGTTTCCGTATAGGCGTCCATAAGGGTTTGCCATTGCTGCTCATGGCCGGCACCTGCTTCCCGGGCATCCCATGCCGCAGCTATCTCCTGTGGAATCTCGAAAGGTGGTGACGACCAGTTCAGCTCGGCTCGTACCGCAGCGATTTCTTCGGCACCAAGAGGTGCGCCATGGGTAGCCGCAGTACCCTGAAGCTTCGGCGACCCGAAACCAATGACTGTCTTGCAGCAGATCAGCGCTGGCTGATCGGTGTTTTTGCGCGCCTCGGTGATCGCATCATGGAGCGCGGCAGCATCGTGACCATCAACCTCGGGAATCACCTGCCATCCGTAGGCCCTGAACCGCTCTGGCGTATCATCAGTGAACCAGCCACTGGTTCCGCCATCAATGGAAATACTGTTGTCATCGTAGAGACAGATCAATTTCCCCAGACCCAGTGTCCCCGCCAGTGAGCAGACCTCGTGGGAAATCCCCTCCATCATGCAACCATCACCCAGAAACACGTAAGTATGATGATCAACAATCGGAAAATCAGGCCGGTTAAACCGGGCTGCAAGAATTTTCTCGGCCAGCGCCATGCCCACAGCATTGGCGATACCCTGCCCGAGCGGGCCGGTGGTTGTTTCGATGCCGATAGCGTGGTCTCGTTCCGGATGACCGGCAGTGCGCGCACCCAGTTGGCGAAAATTGCGAATTTCATCCATGCCCAGCGCATAGCCGGACAGATGTGCCGTGGCATACAGCAGCATGGACCCATGGCCATTCGACAACACAAACCGGTCCCGGTTGGGCCATTCGGGATTGGATGGATTATGTTGCATGAAGTCATTCCACAAGACCTCTGCAATGTCCGCCATACCCATCGGCATGCCAGGATGTCCTGAATTCGCCTGTTGGACTGCATCCATCGCCAGGGCGCGGATAGCATTGGCAAGTTCTCTGCGGGCAGGCCTGGAGGTCTCGGATGAAGCTTGTGTTGTCATGTCTGTAGCGTGTCCAAAAAGTCTGACGCCGGCAAATGATAGAGTGATTATTTGATGAATTGGAGCCGCGCATTGTCGCGTATTCCGGGTGCCCCGGCAACAGAATGTGACCTGAGCATCGACAGCACACCACCATCTGCCGTTATAATAAGCGGCTTTTATACTCCGACCCACAAATCAACAGGTAAATACATGGTAGATCAGAATCTGTTCACATCCGAATCCGTCTCTGAAGGACATCCAGACAAGATGGCCGATCAGGTTTCGGATGCCATCCTCGATGCAATTATTTCGGAAGATCCCGACGCCCGGGTCGCGGTAGAAACCCTGTTGAAGACCGGGTTCGTGATCATCGCCGGAGAGGTTACAACGTCAGCCTGGATTGATCTGGAAGCCCTGGTTCGCCAGGTCATCGTGGATATCGGCTACGATTGCTCGGAGCTGGGCTTCGACGGCAATGCCTGTGGCGTGCTCAATGCGATTGGCAAACAATCACCGCATATTTCCCAGGGAGTGGATCGCGATGATCCGCGCGAGCAGGGTGCCGGGGATCAGGGAATGATGTTCGGTTATGCCAGCAATGAAACCGATGTGCTCATGCCCGCACCGATCACCTACTCACACCGGCTGGTAAAACGTCAGGCTGATGCCCGCAAGAACGGTGAACTCGCCTGGCTGCGACCGGATGCCAAAAGTCAGGTCACCATGATCTATCAGGACGGCAAGCCCATCGGCATTGACGCCATCGTGTTATCCACCCAGCATGCTCCCGAAGTCGATTACAAAGATCTCAGGGAAGGCGTGATGGAGTGCATCATTAAACCCATACTGCCGGAAGAGTGGCTCAGCAAAGTGAAAGACGAGAATATTCACATCAATCCAACCGGCAGATTCGAGATTGGCGGCCCGATGGGTGACTGCGGTGTTACTGGACGCAAAATCATCGTCGATACCTATGGCGGCATGGCTCGCCACGGCGGTGGCGCCTTCTCGGGCAAAGACCCCTCCAAGGTCGACCGGTCAGCTGCCTATGCAAGCCGCTATGTTGCCAAGAATATTGTTGCAGCCGGCCTTGCCGACCGCTGCGAAGTTCAGGTTTCCTATGCAATCGGCGTCAAGAAACCTACCTCGATTGCAGTCGATACCTTTGGTACCGGCAAGATCTCAGAACATGAATTAACCGAACTGGTGAAGAGGCATTTCGACCTCACACCCTTTGGAATAATGGAGATGCTTGACCTGATCAGGCCTATCTACCGACCGACAGCGGCATACGGGCATTTCGGTCGAGAAGAGCCGGGCTTTACCTGGGAAAAGACGGATCGGGCCGAAGCGCTAAGTGCGGACGCCGCAGTCTGACACTCTAAATAATTAATTTCGGAATATTCAGATACACCACAGGAATCAGATAATGAATACAGAAGCAGCAGTAACGCCCGATCAGGACTACAAAGTCGCCGATATCTCACTAGCGGATTGGGGGCGAAAGGAAATAGCCATTGCCGAAACAGAAATGCCGGGGCTGATGGCATTGCGCGAAGAATATGGCGCAGCAGCCCCATTGAAAGATGCCCGCATTGTCGGGTGCCTGCACATGACCATCCAGACAGCGGTGCTCATCGAAACCCTCGTGGCACTCGGCGCTGAAGTCCGTTGGTCATCATGCAACATCTTCTCCACCCAGGATCATGCTGCTGCTGCGATTGCTGCGAGCGGTGTTCCTGTGTTTGCCTGGAAAGGGGAAACCGAAGAAGAGTACTGGTGGTGTGTAGAGCAGACCATTAATGGCCCGGGCGGCTGGCAACCCAATATGCTGCTGGATGACGGCGGTGATCTGACAGCTGTCATGCATGAGAAATATCCGGAAATCATGAAAAATGTTCGCGGCCTGTCCGAAGAAACGACCACGGGTGTCAGTCGTTTGTATGACATGGAAAAGGATCAGTCATTGATGTGTCCTGCCATTAATGTCAACGACTCGGTCACCAAATCGAAATTCGACAACCTCTATGGCTGCCGTGAATCGCTGGTCGATGGGATCAAGCGAGCAACAGATGTGATGATCGCCGGCAAGATTGCTCTTGTGATCGGTTATGGCGATGTCGGCAAGGGTTGCGCACAGTCACTGCGTGGTCTGGGAGCGACAGTATGGGTTGCAGAAATCGATCCGATTTGTGCGCTGCAGGCCGCCATGGAAGGTTACCGGGTAGTCACCGTTGATGACGCCTGCTCTCAGGCAAATATTTTTGTCACCGCGACCGGCAACCACCATGTGATTGATCACGATCACATGGCAAGAATGCCTGATCAGGCGATCGTCTGTAATATCGGCCACTTCGACAGTGAAATCGATGTGGCCGGCCTCCAGCAGCACACGTGGGAGAACATCAAGCCACAGGTGGATCACATCATCTTCCCGGACGGCAAACGAATTATCCTTTTGGCGGAAGGCCGCCTGGTCAATCTTGGCTGTGCCACCGGACATCCGAGTTTTGTCATGTCGAGTTCGTTTACCAATCAGGTACTTGCGCAGATTGAGCTGTGGCAAAAACCCGATAATTACGAGCGAAAAGTGTATGTACTGCCCAAGTATCTTGACGAGAAGGTGGCCCGACTGCACCTTGGAAAACTTGGCGCAAACCTGACCAAGCTTAGCCAGAAGCAGGCTGACTACATCGGTGTACCCGTTGACGGACCCTACAAACCAGACTACTACCGCTACTGAGTCGAGCAATGCCGGCTGAGTCTGTAAGACTGCTGCATATCACTGACCCACACCTGCATGCTCACATCGAGAGCAGAATGCGCGGTGTAGTGACCTATGAGACATTTTGCGCGGTCATTGACCGGGTGTTGGCCGACCCGAACCCGCCGGATGCCGTGCTGGCAACCGGCGATCTGGTGCAGGATGAAACGCTTGCCGGGTACCTGTTGTTCCGTAAAAGCCTGGAACGACTGGATGTACCTGTCTATTGTTTGCCGGGCAACCACGATGCACCGGAGATAATGGAAAATGTATTGCAGACAGTCCCTTTCCAGTTATGTGGTGTTGCCTCACTGGGATCCTGGCGCCTGATCCTGCTCAACAGCTTCATTGCCGGGGACGACGGTGGCCGGCTTCCGGAAAGTGAGCTTGCGTTCCTGCGCCATTCCCTGGCAGATTGTGCCAATCAGCATGTACTGATCAGCCTCCATCACCAGCCTGTCCACATGGGCAGCCGGTGGCTGGATGGCGTTGGCCTGCGAAACAAAGATCAGCTCATGACAATCGTCGACAGCAATCCCCAGGTCCGGGGGTTGCTATGGGGACATGTACACCAGGCGTCTGATCGCAGTCGCAAGGGCATTCGACTGATGAGCACACCATCCACCTGCTCGCAGTTCCTGCCCAATAGCGACGACTTCGCGGTCGACAATCGGCCACCGGGCTTTCGCTGGCTGAATCTTCACGCCAATGGCTCTATTGACACTGAAGTTATCTGGCTTGAATAGTTTCTGAAGCAATAACCCGGAACAATTTCCGGAATAGTAATCGGAGTAATTCGAAATGACTCGACTGAAATTGCTTATTGTACTGGTCTTTGTTCTCGTATCAGGGTTTGCTCAGTCAGATGCACTGGCTTTGTGGGAACTACAGGGCACGAAAAATCGCATCATGTTGCTCGGCTCGGTGCATTACCTGCGGGCAGATGACTATCCTCTGGCAAGCAAAATTGACGAAGCCTACCGTAACTCTGACACCCTGATAATGGAAATTGATCTGGACGACATGGATCCAATGCAGGCACAGCTGGCTATTATGCAACTCGCCGCGGATCCGGATGGCAAACAGCTTAAAGACATGCTGGGAGCGGCTGCCTATGACAGGGCGAGCAAAATGGCCGCTGAAATCAATATCAGCATGGCGATACTCGATGCGTTCGAGCCCTGGTATGGAGCCATTGTTGTCACTCAGTTGACACTGATGCAACTCGGCTTTGACCCGAACTTCGGTGTGGACTCCCGGCTTGCTGCACGCGCCATGCAGGACAGGAAAGAGATTCGCGGGCTTGAAACCCTGGAGTATCAACTCGGCGTAATGGATGGAATGTCAATCAGTGCACAGAGGGATTTTCTTCTGGCGACTCTTGATGAGGCAGGTGAAGTAGAGGAAATGGTTGCCAATATGATCACTGCGTGGAAGTCGGGCAATACCAGGGCATTGGAATCCCTGATCATTGACACGATGGCGGAACAACCCGAACTCTATCAACGCATGCTGGTTGATCGCAATCGCAACTGGACTAAAATTATCTCTCAACTCACCAAGGATTCGGATGATTATCTGATCGTGGTGGGTACCGGGCATCTGGTCGGAAAAGACAGTGTACTGGCGATGCTGGACAAAGCGGGATACCCGTCGAAACAGATTCAGCGTTAGGGGATCGGGCAGATGAGGCCGAGTGAAGGGCACGACCATTCAAGCGAGGTGAGACGGGCAAACGACAAGATTGGCGGTAAACCCCGAGGACAGGTAGCTGGTACGCCTTTCCTGCGGATGGCTCCCTTCGGTCCGCTTTACTCCGCTGGAAAGGCGTACCAGCTACCTGTCCTCTGACATCAACACAAATTTTGGATTTTCCTGAGCGTACTAACGGACGCTGATTGCAGAATCAAGCATCAGCTGGCTCGAAATCCTCTTTCCCGGCACCACAGTCAGGGCATCTCCATGACAGGGGCACGTCTTCCCAGCAAGTCCCGGGTGCAATGCCATGTTCGGGTGCTCCCTTGGCCTCATCGAATATAAACCCGCAAACCAGGCACATATGTCTTTTCATGTGTGACTCTCAAGCTCCCTTTGGTGATGTTTGCAACACATGACGATACATTGCCGCAATTGATTCATCGAAACAACAAAAGTACACCCGTTCCAGAGAGGCTGGAGGGTACTCAAACTGACGAACTGTTTGTACTGCAATATTGACGGCTTGCGATACGGGATATCCGTAGACGCCACAGCTAATAGAGGAAAACGCGATGGTGCGAATCTCGTTCTCCTGCGCAGCCAGTTTCAGTGCTTCTTTGTAGCAGGATGCCAATAACCCGGGCTCGCCGGATCCCCCGCCCTGCCACACAGGACCTACTGCATGGATCACATACTGCGCCGGCAAGCCGTAGCCTCCGGTCAGCTTGGCTGAACCGGTCGGGCAACCGCCCAATGACCTGCACTCGGCAAGAAGCTCCGGTCCGGCAGTTTGATGAATCGCCCCATCAACCCCTCCACCACCGCGTAAACTGGAATTGGCGGCATTAACGATCGCATCGACGCGCAACCGCGTGATGTCACCTACCGTGACGCGCAATTTTGGCGTGAATGCACTTTTTGGCAGTTCCGGCACGGCTTCTTTGTTCATGTTCTGCAACTCAGCATTTGCTGCAGATCTGTATGGATCCCCTGAAACCCGCCATTACTCATCACCACAATGTGGTCTCCGGGTTGGCTGTACTGAGTAATCTCGGCAACCATGTCAGCAGGCTTGTCACAGGTTTGCACACCATGCAGTTCTTTCAGAGCCTCATCAATATTCCAATCGAGTCCGGCGGGCTTGTAAACCCATACCTGATCTGCCTTCTCCAGGGCACTGGCGAGAGATTCCCGGTGAACGCCTGCTTTCATGGTGTTTGATGCCGGCTCCAGCACAATCAACAACCTGCCCTTCGTTCGCACGGGTTGCATGGCGTTAATCGTGCGCCTGATTGCCGTGGGATGGTGGGCGAAATCATCATAGAGACTGACACCGCCATAAGTACCGAGCAACTCCAATCGTCTTTTCACTCCGGAAAATCGCGATAGTGCCTGCAACGAAGTTTCAACATCCACGCCTGCGGTTCGCGCAGCCAGAACAGCAGCCAATGCATTTTCGGCATTGTGATTCCCGGCGAGTTGCCAGGCAACCTCGGCAGATTGTCCCTGCTGCTCCATGATTTTCAGCAAGCTGCGTGGCTGCTCGCAGCCACTCGGCAGGACTTCAGCCTTGACCGTCCAGGTTGCCGATGAGCTTTCCAGACTGGAAAATGTTTCTACGGGTGTCCAGCACCCCATGTCCAGAAGCTGCCGGATATTATCGTCGTTTGCATTGGTAATGATTCGCGCCTCTCCGGGCATCATGCGCAGCAACTGATGAAACTGCCACAGGATCGCATCGAGATCGCTGAAAATATCAGCATGGTCAAACTCCAGATTATTGATGACCAGTGTCTGTGGTTTGTAATGCAGAAATTTTGCGCGTTTGTCGAAAAAAGCGGTGTCGTACTCGTCTGCCTCAATCACGAATACTTTTCCGGTTCCCAGTCTTGCTGACACGCCAAGGTCGGGGGAAATGCCACCAATCAGAAACCCCGGATCATGCCCGGCGCACTCAAGAATCCACGCCAGCAGGCTGGCGGTGGTGGTTTTTCCATGGGTCCCGGACACTGCCAGTACCTGACGATGACCCAGAACTTCTCTGGATAACCATTCCGGCCCGGAAAAACAAGGAATGCTACTGTTCAGCAGGGTCTCGATCACCGGCATGCCGCGGCTCATGACATTCCCGACGATCACGGTGTCAGGCGCAGGATTCAGCTGGCTGCTCTCATATCCCTGGGTGATCTCGATGCCCAAAACAGCCAGTTGATTGCTCATCGGCGGATACACACCAGCGTCGGAACCAGTCACACGATGACCCGCAGATCTCGCAATCGCTGCAATGCCCGCCATGAAGGTGCCACAGATTCCTAAAATATGAATATGCATCAGGCGCTATGATCCCCTACACTCTGCGCACATGCCAGCCTCGATTCACAACATCAGCATGATTCAACAGCAAAGCGAACTGGATGCCGCCTTGCTGTTTCTGCCCGAACCCGGGATCCTCAGCATGGACACGGAATTCATGCGCACCAATACCTATGCATCGATCCTCTGCCTGATACAAATCTCGGCCGGGGACAGGGTTTTCTGCATTGATACGCTGGCCGATCTGGATATCGGTGATTTGTGGCCCATTCTGATGGCGGAAAGTAACGTCATCATCATGCATGCCTGTCGACAGGATCTGGAAATACTGCACCTTAACCATCACTGTCTGCCACAACCATTGTTTGATACACAAATTGCCGCAGGCCTGCTCGGACATCCCGCGCAGATCGGCTATGCCGGATTGGTGCATGACATCCTCGGCATCCATGTCGACAAGGGACAAACCAGAACTGACTGGTCTCGCCGACCGTTGTCCGAAGCACAGATCAGCTATGCAGCAAACGACACGGTTCATCTTGCGGATCTGTACAATCATTTGAGAGAAAAACTGGAGCAACACGGTCGCTACGAATGGGTTGTTGAAGACTGTGCCGCACTCGCCGACCCGGCACTGCACGAATCTCCGCCGGAACTGGCCTGGCAAAGAATAAAGAGCATCCCCTTCCTGCCTCCGGCGGAACAGGCTCGCGCGCGGAAACTTGCACAGTGGCGGGAACAAAAAGCCGCCAGAGCCGACCGGCCACGACAATGGATACTAAGCGACAAGGCCCTGTTGAGTATCGCCCTGGATAATCCGCAGACAGTAGGTGGACTGGCCGACTGCACTGACGTTGCGAAACGGTTTGCGGAACGGCATGCCGAAAATATTATCAAGCTGCAACTCGCCGCTACCTGCGCCTGGGAAAAGGGTGAGTTGACTATCCGGCAACATGACAAACCGGCAGCCGAAGAAAAAGCAGCCGTCAAACGCATGTCGGAAATCACCAGGGAAATTGCAGCAGCTCTCAATATTGTGCCGGAAGTACTGGCCGCCAAGAAAGAACTCATCGCCATATTTCGTGGCGAACAAGATGGCCGGGTACTCAACGGTTGGCGGAAAGAAGTGATCGGTGAAAAGCTGCTTGGTGCTTTATAGCAAAACCTTTGCTCCCACAGCCGAAGCCCAATCTTGCCATCAGAGTCCGAACATACCGCCGTTCCCCCGACAAAAAGGGATCGGAGCAGCTAATGCCGGACGATTGGCACGACGATTCAAACAAATAAAAACCGGCGGAAACGTTAACGCAGGTGGTTTAATCCCGAGGAGTAGGTGCCGGTTACCCTTTCCTGCGGATGGCTCCCTGCGGTCCGCTTTACTCCGCTGGAAAGGGTAACCGGCACCTACTCCTCTGACATCGGCGGTATATTGAGTTTTCGGAGGGGGGCATTGAAATACTGATGGCTCTCGACTATTGCAGCTAGCCATTTCCTGACAGGTCCAACGCGGTGACCAGACCTTGATAAACAGTATCAACATCACCAGCACCCTGAACTGTCTTTAACAGCCCGGCGCTCCGATAGTGCTCGATCAGGGGCTCGGTCATCTCCCGGTAAACCTTGAGCCGGTTACCAATGGTTTCTTCATTGTCATCGGCACGATGAATCAATTTTCCGCCGGCATCCACACAGGCATCAATTTCACTTTGTGGTGAGAAATAAACGTTTAACAATTTGCCCGTGAGAGAGCAGGTACGCCGCCCCGTCAATCGCTTCATCAGAATATCAAGATCGACATCCAGCAGAATCACAGTATCCAGCGGCTGCGAAATATCTGCGAGCATGCTTTCCAGCGCCTGCGCCTGGACCAGATTCCTTGGGAATCCGTCCAGAATAAACCCGCCACTGGTGTCATCCTGCTGCAGGCGATGAATGATCATTTGCAACACGATTTCATCCGACACCAGGTCACCAGCATCCATTGCCGCTTTGGCTCGCAAGCCAAGATCAGTGCCCGTCGCTACGGCCGTCCGTAACAAATCACCGGTAGAAACCTGCACCATGCCGTGGTCGGCCATCAAACGCTGTGCCTGTGTTCCCTTGCCCGATCCCGGAGCCCCTAAAAATACAATCCTCACTGATTCAGTATTTCCCTGTTACATCAACGGTCAACTATACAGAGGCAATATGGTATGTTTCGCCACGCCTCAAATCCACTTAAATGAACGCAGTCTGTCCAGACCTTAATTTGCAAGGGGAATAATAAACCATGTCGAAGCGGAACGCCCTCTACGCCCAGTCCGGCGGTGTCACATCTGTTATCAACGCCAGCGCCTGTGGCGTCATCGAAACGGCACGACGACACCCTGGCCGCATCGGTAAGGTTTTTGCCGGAGACAATGGCATCGTTGGCGTGCTCACCGAAAACCTCATCGATACCAGCAAGGAAACTGCGCGTTCGATTGCAGCACTCCGTCATACACCAGGCGGTGCATTCGGCTCGGCCCGCTACAAGCTCAAAAGCCTGGAAGAAAACCATGTGGAATACGCCCGCATCATCGAAGTCTGCAAGGCGCATGATATCGGCTACTTCTTTTACAACGGCGGCGGTGATTCCATGGATACGGCTCACAAGCTGTCCCAAATCGGCAAGCGCCTCGGTTATCCGCTGACCTGCATCGGGGTGCCGAAAACAGTCGACAATGATTTGCCCATCACTGATACCTGTCCGGGATTCGGTTCGGTGGCTAAATACGTGGCCGTATCAACCCTGGAGGCGGCCAAGGACGTTGCGTCGATGTCCAGGACCTCTACCAAGGTATTCATACTGGAAGTCATGGGTCGACATGCGGGCTGGATTGCTGCGGCCGGTGGTCTGGCGGGCAATCTGCCCGAAGATGCGCCACACATCATCCTGTTCCCGGAAATTCCGTTTAATCGCCAGGCATTTCTCACCAGGGTTCGACGCTGCGTCAAAGACTATGGTTATTGCGTGGTGGTCGTCAGCGAGGGGGCACGATATCGAAATGGACAATTCCTGGCCGATACCGGCCTGGTGGACGCCTTTGGACATAAGCAGCTGGGGGGTGTCGCCACGGTGGTGGCAAATATGGTGCGTGACAAGCTGGGTTTGAAGTTTCATTACGCCATCGCTGATTATTTGCAGCGATCGGCTCGCCATCTCGCTTCAAAAACTGATGTCGATCAAGCCTATGCCGTGGGTAAGGCTGCCGTGGAACTGGCTTTGGCCGGCAAGAATGCTGTCATGCCCGTGATCGTCCGGAAGTCCGATCAACCCTACCGATGGGCCATCGGGGAAACCGCTCTGGGCCGGGTCGCTAACCGGGAAAAAATGATGCCACGGCGCTACATCACCAAAGATGGCTTCGGCATTACCGCAGCGGGCCGCCGGTATCTGCAGCCACTGATACAAGGGGAAGACTATCCCCCGTACAAAAACGGGCTGCCAGATTACGTCACATTGAAACGAGTGTTGGTCAGGAAAAAGCTAACAACAAATTTTGTGCTATCATAGCGCGCTTTTTCAGATCCCAGACCGGAAACAAAAGCGGCAAGGGAGCCGCCCGAACGGTCACATCGGGGAAAATTTTATCTTTTTTTAAGGGGAGCAATTCATGTCAACCGATACAGCGCTTTGGCTGGCCATTGGCGCATCACTACTAGCCGTACTCTACGGTGCACTAACTGCCCGCTGGGTGCTAAAACAACCAGCAGGTAATGAGCGGATGCAGTCGATTGCCGGCGCTATTCAGGAAGGGGCCATGGCCTACCTTAAGCGCCAGTACTTTGCCATCAGCATTGTCGGTGTCATCCTGTGCGTCGTGCTGCTCGTCACACTCGGTGTTAAAACCGGTATCGGCTTTGCACTGGGTGCCTTGTTGTCCGGAGCCACCGGCTTTCTGGGCATGCATATTCCCGTACGTGCCAATGTACGCACAGCTCAGGCTGCCTTCTCAGGAATCAACCCGGCCTTGCAGGTGGCATTCAAGGGTGGCGCAATCACCGGCATGCTGGTGGTAGGTCTGGCACTGCTTGGTGTAGCAGGCTACTACTGGATATTGATCGCCATGGGTACCGGCACTGATGAGGCACTGCATGCCCTGGTCGGATTCGCATTCGGCGGCTCCCTGATCTCCATTTTCGCCCGGCTGGGCGGCGGCATTTTCACCAAGGGTGCGGATGTTGGTGCTGATCTGGTCGGCAAGGTTGAAGCCGGGATTCCTGAAGATGATCCCCGCAACCCCGCGGTTATCGCTGATAACGTTGGCGACAATGTGGGTGACTGTGCGGGCATGGCGGCCGACCTGTTTGAGACCTATGCGGTCACGATTGTTGCCACCATGCTGCTGGGCAGTCTGTTGATCGAGAACAATGCCGGCGTGCTGTATCCCCTGGTACTTGGCGCAGTATCGATCATCGCATCGATTGTTGGCACATTTTTCGTCAAGACTTCCGAGGGTGGCAAAATCATGGGCGCCCTCTATAAAGGTGTCATCGTGTCGGGTGTGCTGGCAGCGATTGCTTTTTGGTTCGTGACTGACATGACCATGGGCGGAATCGAAGGAATATCTACCATCGGCCTTTGGGGAGCTGCTGTAATCGGACTGGCACTGACAGCTGCCCTGGTATTCATTACCGAGTACTACACGGGTACCGAATTCAGTCCGGTGCAAAAAGTGGCCAATGCCTCATCGACAGGTCATGCAACCAACATTATTGCCGGTCTCGGCGTATCAATGAAATCTACAGCCTGGCCTGTGATCGCCGTGTGTCTCAGTATTTATGGCTCCTACGAGCTTGCCGGTGTTTACGGTATTGCTATTGCTGCGACATCTATGCTGTCGATGACCGGTATGATCGTAGCTCTTGATGCATTCGGGCCGATCACGGACAACGCTGGTGGTATCGCCGAGATGGCTGAACTGCCCGCCGAGATTCGTAGCATTACTGATCCTCTTGATGCAGTCGGCAACACTACCAAGGCTGTCACCAAAGGCTACGCCATCGGCTCGGCAGGCCTGGCTGCACTGGTATTATTCGCTGATTACACCAATAACCTCGCGGCTGCAGGCAGAGCGCAGGACTTTTCGCTGTCCGATCCCGCCGTCATTATCGGCCTGTTCATCGGCGGCATGGTGCCCTATCTGTTTGCCTCGATGGCAATGGAAGCCGTTGGCCGCGCAGCCGGATCAGTGGTTGAGGAGGTTCGTCGTCAGTTCCGCGAAATCCCCGGCATCATGGAAGGCACCACCAAGCCTGACTATTCCCGTGCTGTTGATCTGCTGACCAAATCTGCGATCAAGGAAATGATTATTCCGTCGCTGCTGCCGGTGCTGGTTCCGATTATTCTGGTAGTGATCATCCGTTTTCTGATGGGACCGGATGAAGCCATCCGTGCATTGGGCGGCCTGTTGATTGGTACGATTATTACCGGAATTTTCCTGGCGATTTCCATGACCACTGGTGGTGGCGCCTGGGATAATGCCAAGAAATATATCGAAGATGGTAATGTCGGCGGCAAGGGTTCCGAAGCCCACAAGGCTGCGGTCACCGGTGATACCGTAGGCGACCCCTACAAAGATACCGCAGGACCTGCGATTAACCCGTTGATCAAGATCATCAACATTGTTGCATTGCTGATGGTGCCGTTACTGTAGTTCCGGTACAAACAGTGCATGAAATCAAGGGCCCGCTTTGCGGGCCCTTTTTTTATGGATGTCTCCCCGGTCTTTGGCTTTCACGAAGAGGTCGCGGATCAATAATTAGGGTCAGAGTAATAACCCAATAGATAAATAGCTAACACCGGCACCACAATCAGACAGCAGTCGTTCATTTCCTGGAGTTTTTACTCTGACCCCATAAACAGAGTTTTTACTCTGACCCCAAACATTGGTGTGACCCTATTTATTCATTTATTCAAAGCGGTTCGCCCAGATGTTCAAGCGGGTGCCATCAGATTGCCCCCACACCGCGAGGGCATTGCCGTTGTTATCAAAGGCGATTTGTGGAGAGTCTGCTCCGCTTACAATGCTGGTCGCAATCAGCTCGGCGCTGCCCCAGCTTGTGCCATCAAAGCGGTTGGCCCCGATGCCATCGGATTGGTGCCACACCGCGAGGGCATTGCCGTTGCTATCAACAGCGATTTGCGGACGGGATGCATTGACTGCGTTGTTGGTCTCAATCAGCTCAGCGATGCCCCAGCTTGTGCCATCAAAGCGGTTGGCCCAGATGCCATCGCCTTGCTGCCACACCGCGAGGGCATTGCCGTTGTTATCAAAAGCGATTTGCTGACCGAATGTACCTCTTGCATTGTTGGTGTCAATCTGCTCGGCGCTGCCCCAGCTTGTGCCATCAAAGCGGTTGGCCCAGATGCCATCGCGGGAGCTGGGGTCGCCTTGGGGGCCATCGAATTGCTGCCACACCGCGAGGGCATTGCCGTTGTTATCAAAAGCGATTTGCGGCTCCCATCCATCCCCTGCATTGTTGTTCTCAATCAGCTCAGCGCTGCCCCAGCTTGTGCCATCAAAGCGGTTGGCCCAGATGCTGCTGATAATAGGGGTGCCACCGAATTGCCGCCACACCGCGAGGGCATTGCCGTTGTTATCAAAAGCGATTCGCGGAACAAATCCACCGATTGCATTGTTGGTCGAAATCAGTGTGGCGCTGCCCCAACTTGTGCCATCGAAGCGCTTAGCCCAGATGTTAAAGCGGGTACCATCGGATTGCTGCCACACCGCGAGGGCATTGCCGTTGTTATCAGCGGCAATTTGTGGAGCGAATGCATTTCCTGCGTTGTTAGTCTCAATCAGCACGGCGCTGCCCCAGCTTGTGCCATCAAAGCGATTGGCCCAGATGTTATTGCGGGTGCCATCAGATTGGGCCCACACCGCGAGGGCATTGCCGTTACCGTCAACGGCGATTTGTGGATCGAATGCATCTCCTGCGTTGTTGGTTTCAATCAGCTCGGCGCTGCCCCAGCTTGTACCATCAAAGCGGTTGGCCCTGATGTTCCAGCGCGTGCCATCGTGTTGGAGCCACACCGCGATGGCATTGCCGTTATTATCAATGGCGATTTGTGGACGGTATGCATTCCCTGCATTGTCAGTCTCGATCAGCTCGGCACTACCCCAGGCCTTATCGGCGGACGAACCTCTCACCTTCCCCAGTTCCAGCTCTCCAAAATAAGGCAGCGGCAACAAGTCCGTACTGACAAATGCATGGAAATTGTCGCCGATCGATCCACTCTCTGTCGCCGTCCAGGTAATAGTGAACTCGGTCTGACCATCACTGGCCGTTCTCCGCTCCACCCGGGTCGGATCATTGGCACCAGCGACTAATTCATTATCCCGGTAGATCATCACCTCATCCACATTGTAGACAAACGGAATAAAGTTGACGGTGCTCGGATCCAGCTTGACCGTAAAAGTCACCACATCACCCACTGTGTAATTTGCAACATCTGCTGTAATCAGCTTGGTTGTGGGCGCAGTCAGCGGGACTTCCGCTGCCGGAGAGGTGAGCAGGATGGTACTGTCGGTGAGGGTCAGTGCATTGAGCTGACTCGTGCCCAGCAGGGTCAGCAGGTCTGCCAGATCTTCACCGGGCTTCGCTGAAAACTCTGTACTCAGCTTGTAGTCAGAAGCATAGCTCCCATCATCAATCTGGGTTTCCACCAGTGCGAGGTTGGCACCCACCTTCACCCCGGCTTGCAGATTGGCCAGGGTCATGCGCCATGAACTGAATAGTGGATGCCCGAAGGTAAAATCGGCATAGCCAAACCCCTCAACGGCCGGCTCAAACTTCAGATCCCCTGCCGGGTTGCTCAACCCCGGGGGTAAATCAATCACCGGCTTGGCCTCACCGGTAGCGGTAAGAACAGCTCCGTCTTCGTCAAACGCACAGTTCTCTCCGTTGGGGCAAACCATACCAAGCTCCATACGCAGTTCAGAATTGGCCGTGACACCAAAACCCATATCGGCCAGCGTGACCTTACCGCTGAGCTCAAAGCCGATCCCGAGGGGAATCTGGCCACCCAGCACCAGCCCCAAGGGCGCAGGAAACGGAACAGGGATCTCCAGCAGTTTCAGCTTGCAACCTGCCTTGCCTTCCAGTTGGACAGACAGCTTGTTCCTGAAAGTAAAAGTCCCCTTGACCCTCGCCTGTAGCTTGATCTCCTGCAAACCACCCAAGGCGCTGTCATAAACAAACGGCAGGGAGATATCCTTTTCCAGACCAATGGTGGGTGACAAGCCCTGCAGTGTAAAAACCTCGTTGCCGGAATTGCCAGTGAAGCTTGGCCCGGTGAATTTGCAGTCAAAGGGATAAAAGGGATTGGCTACCGTACCGATCACCGCCTGCACGGTGGAATCGGGGGGGCGTATTGCCTGTACCATGGAATCAGCAGTGCGCGCTGATTGTACCGAGCTGCCCACAGGCTCTGCGACGGGTGTATCCGGTAATAGCGTAAACAGGTAACTGCCGTCTTCCAGACGTTCCATCGTGTAATATTCCGAGGCTTCCTGTGACATCGTGATGTCATCTTCAGTCGGCACAAATACCTGGTCGATCTTCATGCTGGTGACCAGTTCATCGATCGGCAGCACTTCCAGCGTGACGATGATCTCGTCGCCATCCTGCTGCACATCCACAACACCGCCGGCAATCAGCTGCGTTTCCCTGGCCAGAAGGATCGTACCGATATCAGGCACATCGATGCCGGTCAGCGTGACCCGGTACTGTGCACCGGGGGCATATTGTGACTCGGGGTCGACCAGCTCCATGTCGCCGACCACCTGGTCATCATTGACGAACTGTGTGTTGAGCGCCGGCAATACCACCACCACGATCACCGGACCTGAGGTCACTCCATCCACCTCCGCCGTCACCGAAGCTGAGCCGATGGTACCCATGGAGGTGAGCAGCCCCTGTTCATCCACCGCGACAATGTTCGGATCGCTGCTGGTCCAGGCGACCGGTTTATCGACCATCGCGCCGTCTTCATCAAGGAGTTCGGCATTGAGCTGATGGGTATCATCCAGTCTTGCGAGCAGGGTTGACCTGGGGGTGATCGAGAGGCTGGTGACCATGCCAACCGGAGGGGTGACATCATCGCCCGGGTCAGCAGGCACCACAGGCAATGCAGGGCTGTTGCCGCTGCCGCAGGCAGACAGAAACACCATCGTGAAAACAATTACTGCTATGTACCTGATACGCATCGTTGACTCCCCCGGGGAATCAACTCGATCCCCCTTTACTAATACATACGGGAATCAACGCGATATCAGCTCATTTTTTCGGTTCTTTTGCCCTCCACCTGTTGTGTACCTGAACCCCTCTATGCGCAAGTATTATTGCGCATAGAATTGATAGTTGCGTATATATATGTTTTAATTGCGCATAGACTAAATCTGCACGTCAGGCGCTACATTGGCGAAACGAATACCCACAAAGGAACTGCAGGCCATTGAGGCGATTGTGTGCGACCACCCAAACGGGATCGGCGTACAAGGAATTGCGCGTCAATTGGGAACAGACCTTCCTCGCCGCACACTACAATATCGCCTGAAATATCTCGTGGACAAAAAACGCCTGGTCACGGAAGGTGAAAAACGCTGGGTAAAATACCGAGCTCCTGCGGCAGCAGCGGAACATCCAGCAGTCAATGGTGAATCACAAGATGCACAAGAGTTCGAAGCCCATATGCCGATCTCAAAAAGTGCTGCTGCAATCCGGAAATATGTCCGCAAGCCCATCCTCAAGCGAAAGCCCGTTGGCTACAATCGCGAATTCCTGGACGCCTACCGGCCAAATGTCAGTGCATACCTTTCCGAAAAAGAGTGCACACATCTTGAAGAAATCGGCACACTGACAACAGCAGAACAACCGGCCGGAACACATGCAAAGCAAATACTGAACCGCCTGCTCATTGATCTGTCCTGGAATTCGAGCCGCCTTGAGGGCAACACCTATTCTCTTCTCGATACCAGGCGTCTTATCGCTTTCGGTGAAGAAGCCAAAGGTAAGGCCCGGCTCGAAGCCCAGATGATTCTGAACCACAAAGATGCAATAGAATTTCTCGTTGGTTCGGCCGGGGAAACAGGTTTCAATCGTCACACAGTTCTCAACCTCCATGCCCTGCTCGCAAACAACCTGCTCGCAGAACCGGAATCAGCAGGACGACTGCGGCACATTGCCATCGGTATACAGAAGTCGACTTTTCACCCGCTCGAAGTGCCTCAACTTATAGAAGAGTATTTCGACCAGATACTGGTGACGGCCACTGCGATTAAAAACCCTTTTGAACAATCATTATTCATCATGGTGCAGTTACCGTATCTGCAACCGTTTGACGATGTGAACAAACGTGTATCGCGCCTTGCTGCCAACATCCCTCTGATCAAAGCCAACTTGACACCTCTGTCTTTCACCGATGTTCCAACGAAAAATTACACGGAAGCGGTACTTGGTGTATACGAGCTCAACAAGGTTGACCTGCTGAAAGACCTCTTCATTCTGGCTTATGAGCGTTCTGCCTCACGGTATATGGCTGTCAGACAATCACTCGGAGAACCGGACCCCTTCAGACTAGAGCACCGTATCGGGCTACGTAACCTCATCGGTCATATCGTACGTGAACGGATGAACAAGAAGGCAGCACTCGTGTGCATCGCTGATTGGTCAGAAGAACACGTTAAACCTGCCGCACGCGAACAGTTCAGAGAAGTAGCCGAGAGTGAACTGCTTGGCATGCATGAAGGAAATTTTGCCCGATATCAATTAAAGCCGCTGGAGTTTCAGGCATGGCAGGAAGCCTGGTCTGGACCGATAGTTAAATAGTGAACACCGGCACCTCCAAATCCTCTCGGTCGCCGGTGATACCGTAGGCGGCCCCTACAAAGATACCGCAGGAAAGGGTAACCGGCACCTATCCTCGGGATTGAACCACCTGCCTCTACATTTCTGCCTGTCTCTCACTGCTTGAATCGTCGTGCCAATCGGGCAGCTAATGCCTTGGACTGTTGCTTTCACCAAGCGGGCGTGGATGATTGACGAAATACCCTTGGATGAAGTCGACACCGATATCACGCAATGCATCGAAGTCTTCTTGTTCCTCGACCTGTTCAGCAATAACCCTGAAACCGACTGCCCTTGCCATTTTTGTCACCGCTACGACCACCTGCCGATTGAGTGTTTCCTCGCCCAGGTCATGTGTATAAGCACCATCGATTTTCAGGTAATCAATCGACAGATCTTTCAGTCGCGCAAGAGAACCGACACCGCTGCCAAAATCATCCAGGCCAAATTGACAGCCCATGCCATGCAGCACATCAACGAATCGGCGCGCCTGCTCAAGATTAGCCATGACGGCTGATTCAGTGATCTCAAAACAGATATCTACCGGATCAACCTGACTGTGATCGAGGCAATCCACAACGAATTCCAGGAAAGACTCCTCACCAAGTGTCTGCCCGGAGAGATTGATACTGCAACTCCGGTTTTCAGGCAGCCTGATAGCGCCCTGCCCGACCGCTGCCAGGGTTGATTGCACCACCCACCTGTCTACGTTGACCATGAGCTGGTACCGCTCCGCAGCCTGAATGAACTGCTTCGGTAAAATAAACTGCCCGTCATCACCGATCATACGCAACAGGATTTCGATAGCCGGCCCATGTTCCCCTTTACCCGTGACTGAAATGATCGGCTGGGTATGGATCTCGAAGCGGTCTTCCTTAAGAGCTGTTTGTAGCATATGCAACCAGCGAATTTCACCTCGTTGCCTGGCTGATACTTCATCTTTCGCCGAATAGATATGCACCTGTCCGCGACCCTGTTGCTTGGCGATATAACAAGCGGAGTCTGCAGCACTGAGCATTTCCTTCATGGTGCCGGCTTCCCGGCCAACCTCTACCAGACCGATACTGACACCAATGGTAAATATCCTGTCCTGCCATACAAACCGGTAGTCCCTGACGGCCGTACAGACATCATCGGCAATTTGCCGGGCTTTTTTCAGCGGACAACCGAATAACAACAGACCAAACTCATCACCGCCAAGTCGTGCCACAAAGTCTGAATCCCGTACCTGATCCCTGATCAGGGTTGCCACTTCCCGCAGCATATTGTCGCCGGCTGCATGGCCGCAAGTGTCGTTCACCACCTTGAAACGGTCCAGATCCAGGTAACACAGGATGTGGTTCACTTCCGCTTTGTGCGCGGATCCCAGAGACAACTCCAGTCTGCGTTCAAATTCCCGTCGATTGATCAGGCCGGTCAGTGGATCATGTGCCGCCTGGTAACTCATTTGCCTGTTCAGGCCACGCATTTCTGTGACGTCATGCATAATGACCACCACGCCGGCAAGGGCCTCGCCCACTCCCTTTATAGGTGATGCGGTAAGCTCGATAGACAATTCATCATTCCCGTCAGCAGACACCATGACTGCCCTGCGCCCCATACTGATCTGGCGGCGATCCATCAGGCACCGGGCAACCGGGTCGCCCAGATCGCGGCGATCAGTCTCATCAACGAGGTTCACAATGTCAGCCAGGGTTTTTCCCACTGCATGATTACGGGCGACGCCGGTGAGCCTTTCCGCAGCAAGATTCATATAGTCGATAATTCCCTGGGTGTCTGTGGTAATCACACCCTCCCCGATGGACTCAAGCGTCACCTGTGCCTGATGTTTGCTTCTGCCAAGATTCGCCTCGATGCTTTTGCGGTAACTGATATCCCTGCCAATCGAAAGAATGGCCGGCTGCCCGCGATAGTTGATCAAGCCGGAGGTAATCTCGAACCACAGCCCCCGTTCTTCACCATTAATCAATTGTATTTCGTGCTTTTCCGGAACCTCTTCCCCGGCCAGGCGTTTGTCGACCGACTTGCGCATCATCGCCCGGTAGGCCGGACGAATCATATCTGTGTAAGGCTTACCGGTAAGTTGTGCTGCTGTAACACCCAGCATTCCTGCTGCAATATGATTGGCAAATATAATGTGCTTTCGATGCACCACAACCACTTCCGGCATGGTATTAACGAGGTCAGGAAACATCGCCTCTGCCTGACGCAGCTGCCCGTCTTTCGAATGCAGAGCATCAAATAGCTGATTGATGATATCGCCCAGCTCAATCAGCTCGGAAGATCCCCGCAACCCGGTGATCCGTTTTCCAAATGCTGCGTTCTCCGCAGCATCCACAATCTCCTCGTGGAGCGTGCCGATATCCCGGGCATAGCGACGTTTGCTGACCCACCAGTACAGGCACAGCAACCCCAGCCCCAGAAAGGCTGCCACGAGCGCACTAATCAGCCAGATATCGTTCATGGGCATCACAATGGAAGGAACGAGCACCGGTCTGTCTGTTATTATCGTCCGCCTCCGTAGCAACAAAACCACGGACAGAAACAGACTCTATATAGACCGACATACAATGCCTAGCATAGCCTATGGAGGCCGCTGCCAGTGTGAGGATTAACCATAATCCGGCACACCTTGTGCATCCCGGACAAAGCCCGTAACCTGCGCGAAGCCCGAATCGACCTGCAAACCGATATGGAAACCGAAACCGCCCGAAGCAATATGGTGAATCAGCAACTCCGTCCCTGGAAGGTGTTGAATCAGGATATCCTGGAACTCTTCGGTGAAATCCCAAGAGACCGGTTCACCCCGGCAGCGTTCCAGAAACTGGCTTTTGCCGATATCGAAGTCCCCCTCGCACATCATCAGTGCATGATGAAACCTCGCCTCGAGGGGCGGTTGCTGCAGGCCCTGAATATATCCCGCCATGATCGTGTACTGGAAATCGGTACGGGCAGCGGGTTTCTCACCGCCTGCCTCGCCCGACTAGCGCACCATGTCACCAGTATTGATCTGTATCCGGACTTCATCGACAGCGCTCGAGAACATTTGAAAAGCCTGGGGATCAATAACTGCAATCTATCGGTTCAGGATGCCTATGATTATGAGATGACACCAGAACAGCCATACGATGTCATCGCAGTAACTGGCTCAATTCCGGAATACGACCCCCGGTTTCAGGAGTGGCTGGCTCCGGGTGGACGGCTGTTTGTGATCGTCGGACAGGCACCGATTATGGAGGCTACTCTGGTAACCCGATCCGGTGACCGGGAATGGGTCGTGAAGTCCTTGTTTGAAACCATGCTGCCACCGCTGACCAATGCACCGCTTCATGAACAGTTTATACTTTGAGTTGTCCCTTCCCCATATGACCCGTTAGGGCATACAGAGGCACAATCGATATCTATCACAGCGATAGACCTTGATCACAGGCTCTTTCGCACGCACCATTGAATGAATTAATTCGGAAACGGCTATGATAAATACAACTCGATTCCTCATTTGCATCATCAGCCTGCTATTCAGTCAGATTGGTTTTTCAGAATCCCTGCTGGACGTATACCAAAGTGCCCTGCGCAGTGACCCGCTCCTCCGGGAAGCAGACGCAACCCGAATGGCTGCGCTGGAAGCGAAGCCACAGGCACGTGCTGTTTTATTACCGCAAATCGACGGAAGCATCTCTTTCCAGAATGTCCAGGCCAGCGGTAGCAGCCAGACCAATAGACCGGGAGGCGGCTTTTTCACCAGTCTTTTCGAAACTGATAACGATACTACCTCTTGGGATCTTCAGCTCAGACAGAGTATTTTCAGATGGGATCAGTGGGTTGCGCTGAAGCAGGCAGATAAACAGGTTGCCCGGGCAGACATTGACTACAAGGCAGCTGCTCAGGATCTGATGGCCAGGGTCGCCGCTGCATTTTTCAACGTACTCGCTGCACAGGACACCTTGAGAACCGAGCAGTCAGCAAAAGAAGCCATCGGCAGGCAACTGGAGCAAGCACAAAAACGATTTGAAGTGGGTCTGATCGCTATTACCGATGTTCAGGAGGCGCAAGCTGCGTGGGATCTGGCTATTGCCATAGAGATTTCTGCAAAGCGCAATCTGGCCAACCAAAAGGAAGTACTTCGGGAAATCACTGGTGAGTATCCCGGGAACCTGTCCACACCCAAAGAAGAAATTCCTCTGCTCAATCCTGAGCCGCCGAACGTAGAGGAATGGGTTGACGTTGCACTGCAACGGAATCTGGCTTTGATGTCCAGCGATATTGGCGTGGAAATAAGCCGTGACAATATCAGCATCGCGCGTACCGGACACTATCCAACCCTTGACCTGGTTGCATCGCGTAGTGATCGCGACACCAAGGGCAAACGGAGTATTTCGGTCGAGCCGTTTCCTCTTCCGCCATTGAGCCAGGCAGATTCGGCATCAGTGTCGGATACCATCTCAATCCAACTTCAGGTACCCATTTTCAGCGGTGGCGCAACATCGTCAAGAGTACGACAAGCCGTCTATCAGCACCGTGCCGCAAAGGAACAACTTGAGCGAGTGGCGCGTCAGACGGAACGTGAAACCAGGGACTCCTATCTCGGCGTGATCTCGGATATATCGCGCGTCAAAGCACTCAGGCAGGCATTTTCCTCATCCCAGACTGCGCTGGAAGCCACCGAGGCCGGATTCGAAGTCGGCACCCGGACGACAGTTGATGTTCTCGACGCACGCCGCCAGTTGTTCATCGCCGAAGCTGCCTACCTGAGCAGCCGTTATGATTACATCGTCAACGTGCTGCGCCTGAAGCTGTCAGCCGGTACGTTGAATGTCGACGATTTGGCGGAAGTGAACAGCTGGTTGCAGTAGACCCGTCAGCCGGATTTGGGGCGCAGGCCTCAGGCAAAAGGGGGTCGAACCGTCATTTCTCAATTTCTAGTGAACCAGTGGCTCTATCAGGTTCATCAGCCGATCCAGTGCGCCACGATTACTTTCAATAGCCGATTTCCCCAACGCGCCCCGGCGGGCCCTGCCCTCCGGGTCACCGAGTAGACGAATAATTTCATCTGCGAGGGTCTGCTCACCGTCAACAATCGTGGCAGCATTACTTTTGTGGAGCAACCGGGCGATATCCGGCGAATTGAAATTGTGCGGCCCGGTAATCACCGGAATACCCAGCGCTGCAGGTTCCAGCAGATTGTGCCCGCCGATCGGCACCAGGCTCCCGGCCACGAAAGCAACATCCGAAGCCGCATAAAACATCTGCAGCTCACCCATGCTGTCACCCAGGAATACCCGGGTATCCGCAGTACAGATGCTCCGGCTGCTGCGGGTAACACAGACCATTTTTTTCTGTTCAATCAAAGCAGCGACTGACTGGAATCGCTCTGGATGGCGAGGCACTATCAGCAGCAGGGCTGTCGGGAACTGCTCAAGCACCTGCTGATGAACTCTCAGCAAAGTTCGTTCCTCATCAGAATGCGTACTCGCAGCAATCCATACTGGTCGATCAGGCGCATGCTCCGCCCTGAATGCCCGGCCCCGTTCATGCATCTCCGGCGCCGGATCAAAGTCAATCTTGATATTGCCGATCACATGAGTCCGTTCGTAGCCTGTACCCAGGGAGCTGAAGCGGTTGGCATCAATCTCGCTTTGTGCGGCGATGACAATGCCATTGGAGAGCGCCTCACGAAATAAAACTGAAAGTCGCCGGTACCATTTCAACGAACGCAGCGAAACCCTGGCGCTGGCCAGCACCAGTGGCACCTTGCGCACCCCGCATTCGTTATAGAGATTTGGCCATAGTTCAGTTTCCATGATGATCGCCAGTTCGGGTTGAGCCCAGTTGAAAAACCGCCTGACAGCGGTGTGCAGATCAAAGGGCACATAGCTGTGTACGACTGATTCACCAAACAGATCCCGAACTCTCTGCGAGCCGGTGGGGGTTGTGGTGGTGACCACCACAGCTCTGTCCGGGTAGCGCTTCTGCAGCCTCCTGATCAATGCAGCAGCCGCCTGCACTTCTCCAACAGATACGGCATGAACCCAGATGCTCGGCCGGTCGAGCGGAGCAATCCCGTAGCCGAAGCGCTCCCTGATACGTTGACGATAGGCCGGTGCGCTCAAACTGCGCCAATACAGGTGCGCCAGGCCGATTGGCGTCAGCAAGTAGGTCAGGATGACATAGATAAATCGCACTGGTGCAATCTCGTGCGGATTGTTCTAGTCGTTGAGCGAGCTTATGGCCTGAATAATCGCCGATGTCGAGCGACCTTCACGAAAACTCAAGACCTTTACGCTGCCACCATTCTCCAGCACGGCACGACCACCGGCAATTTCATCAACCTGGTAGTCACCACCCTTGACCAGAACATCGGGCAGTATCTCTGTGACCAGCTGTTCGGGTGTGTCCTCGGAGAATGGTACAACCCAATCAACCGATGCCAGCCCGGCAAGAACGCTCATACGATCCTCCAGTGGATTGATTGGTCGTCCTTCACCTTTCAGTTTGGTGACGGATGCATCATCGTTAACCGCAACGATAAGTCGGTCGCCCAGCGCCTTGGCCTCCTCAAGATATGCGACGTGGCCGGTATGCAGAATATCGAAACAACCATTAGTCATTACCACCCGTTCGCCTCGGGATCGCGCCTCTGCAGCTACCCGGTGCGCTTCATCGCGGTTCACCAGGCCCCGGCCGCCCTTTCCGTGCTCATGTAGCGCCAGCATGAGTTCCGATGGCGTGACTGAGGCGACTCCAATCTTGCGTACCACCAACCCGGCTGCCAGATTCGCCAACCCGGCTGCATCTGCCAGTTTCATTCCCGAACCCAGTCCTGCCGCTAGCGTAGCGATCACTGTATCGCCTGCACCGGTGACATCAAATACTTCCCGCGCTCTTGCCGGCAACAGCAATGGCGCCTCGGATGCAGAAACCACCAGCATGCCTCGCTCGCCGAGTGTCACCAGCATTGCCTTTAACTCCAGCTGAATCAGCAGGCTCTGCGCGCGTTCGATCAGCATTTCATCCCCCGACACAGGGCCTGCCACAGCTTCAAACTCGCTGAAGTTCGGCGTCAGAAGATCAGCGCCTCGGTATCGCTCGAAATCCGCACCTTTCGGGTCAACCAATACGGTGACATCATGCTCACGGCATAGTGAGATCAACTGTTGCACCTGTCCCAGGCTGCCCTTGGCATAGTCGGAAAAAATACATACATCAGTGTTGGCAATATATTTTCTGGTGACGCCGTAGACCGGTTCAATGTCTGCAGACGAATAGGGATTCTCGGTATCCAGCCGAATCAACTGCTGATTACGGCTTAACACCCGAAGTTTGGTAATGGTCGGCTGGGTTGCCGATCGCACGCCGTCAAACTCTATGCCATGACTCTCCACGAGTCGCTGCAAGGTATCACCGTTGGCATCCTGCCCCAGAATACCGGTCAGCACGGTAGTAGTTCCAAGACTGGCAAGGTTTACAGCAACATTGGCCGCACCACCGGCACGTCCCTGCGCCTCCGTCACCCTGACCACCGGCACCGGTGCCTCTGGTGAAATCCTCGCAGTCGGCCCAAACCAGTACTGGTCGAGCATCAGGTCGCCCACCACCAGCGCTTTCACAGCGGAAAAATCAGGAACTGAAAGACTCATTAGCGGCGACCATCAAGGCTGAGGAATGCCGCGATATTATCACAGGGTACTGATGCGGGTTTTGCCCATAGATCCCTAAAGTATTCTCCGAACCTGTCGATATAAACTGAGGTATTACGTGTATCCAACCAAGGAGCTGAATATTGAAAATCATAGATCTACTTGTCAAACCTCTTGCTGTCATCATAGTTACAACCAGTAGTGTGGCGCTGATTAGCGGCTGTGGGGGCAGTAGCAGTAGCGGATCCATCAGCAATCCCGATCCCGTTACCTCCACTTCCTATGCCGGCCCGGGTTCCCGCTGGGATGTCACGCTTGCCAGCGACAACACTTTCACTATTACCATGGCTGAATCTGTCACCACGCCGGTGGTAATGACGATTACCGGCGACTATACGGCCCTGGCATCCGGGCTCCTCAAACTGACGGTAGGCACAGTAGCTGCCGATACAGGCGTTGACGCACCTTCTGTCGGTGATGCGGCTTTTGCCTTGAATGTGCCGGGTTATACGTTCGTCCTCAAGCCACTCGATTCGGTAGATGATCAGATCATTCCCATGGTTGCCGGTGGTGAATGCCCGACGACTGATCTGGATGCCAACTGGGTCATGGTGAAAATAGAGGCCGGAGCGGATGCCTCCGGTAGCACAGAGGGCTTTTACGGTACCTTTAACTTCGACGTGTCGACCGGCACTCCTTCCCTGCCCTCCATGTATGCACTCGACCAGACTTCATTGGTTGCAGACGCCATGACCGCCGAAACCTGCGCTGACGGCATCATGCAAGTGGATGGCGAGACCGAGATGTACCTGACCAGCAATGGTGGCGCTATTGTCAGGATAGGCCTCAATACCCCCAACGATGATACTGACGACAATTTCATTTTCGGTTTTGGCCAAGAGACCCTCGGCAATATCAGCGTTGTGGCAGGTGAATATGCCGGGCTATTGTTTGACGGCAGTCAGGTCAGCGGCAGTCAGATATCTCCGGTAAGCGTCAGCTGCACAGCGAACGGCAGCTGCACCGGAAATCTTGTCACCGATATCGAGGCCAATACGCTGTCAGCCGACACAGTCACGATCAACCTGGCGAGCGCAGACAACCCCAGCGATGGATTCATCACTGGAACCATCGCGGTTTCTGCACCGGGTTCCATCATGGGCAATATGGCCTGTATGGCTAATATAGATGCTCAGGGTACGGGCAAAAATATCATGAGTTGTGTAGGGCAATCTCCAGGCGATGCAACCCAGATGTTTAACATATTGCTGGTTTCAAAATAACACACCAACGTTCGGTGCTATCCGCATTTGGACTCGCCACAGTTCAGACAGGTCATGCACCCGTCCATCATGACTGTGGCGAGGGTGTTGCATTTAGTGCATAGCTGGGCACCTTCCGGGAAGCCTCCGCGTGCGAATGCATCCTGTTGCTGGTTTTGTTGCTCGTACTCGCGGCGCTTCATGGCGACCAGTTCTTTTTGATGATCGTCCAGCGTTTCCTTCGGCAACATGCCGATGTACCGCAAGTGCTTCTCTATGATATGACCAAGCTCGGCGATGATGGATGGCATGTAGTTGCCTCCAGTTTGCCAGTAGCCGCCACGAGGATCAAAAACAGCTTTCAGCTCGTCTACCAGGAAGGTGACATCACCACCCTTGCGAAAAACGGCAGACATAATCCGGGTCAGTGCGACAATCCACTGGTAGTGATCCAGGTTCTTTGAATTGATGAATATTTCGAATGGCCTGTAGGTCTCGTGCTCGGTACCCGGATTCAGTATCAGGTCATTGATGGTGACATACATGGCATGGTCGGAGACCGGTGTTTTTACCTTGTAGGTAGAGCCGCGCAGCATTTCCGGCCGCTCCAGCTTCTCGTGCATGCGTACTACTTTTCCATCTGCACTGGTCTCTAATGAGAGAGACTGCTTTTCATATTTTCCAGTGCTGCCCTGTTCCGCGCTTTCAACCCGGTAGTCAACAATTTTCTTGTCTATCGTTATTCTTGCCATTTCTGATTCAACCTTATTTACTCTGACTTTTACTCTAGCGTCCGTTTGCTGCTATTTTCTGGACACATTCTCAAACTTGCCGTAGTAACCCTCTTTCAATGCATCGAACAGATTGGCTGCCGAGTGGATTTCGCCATCGTATTCGATCTCGTCGTCTCCTTTGACCGTGACCTCTGTTTCATCGTCGAGCACAAAGGTATATGAAGTTTTCTTCAGGTCGGATTCCTTCACCAGCACACCCTGAAAAGCCTCGGGATTAAAGCGGAATGTCGTACAGCCCTTCAAACCCTGCTCATAGGCATACATGTAGATATCCTTGAAATCCTCATAGGGAAAATCAGTCGGTACATTGGCTGTTTTTGATATTGAAGAATCCACCCACACTTGGGCTGCTGCCTGAATATCGACATGTTGTTTGGGAGTGATACTATCAGCCGTTACAAAATAATCCGGTAACTGGTGATCGGGATTTTCTGCATCCGGATGGGCATTGGCATTCACCTGCTGCTGATAGGCGAGCAACTCGTAGGAGTAAACATCGACCTTTTCCTTGGTTTTCTTGCCCTCGCGGATCACATTGCGGAAGTATTGATGGGCAAAACTCGGTTCTATACCGTTACTCGCATTATTCGCCAAAGACAATGAAATCGTGCCGGTAGGTGCGATGGAACTATGGTGGGTAAATCTTGCGCCATACTGCTCCAGATCCTTGACCAGCTCCGGCGCTACACCGGCAATCTTTTGCATATAGCGGCTGTACCGGGCATGCAAAGTCCGCCCGGGAATGGTGTCACCGGTCTTCCAGCCATCATCAGCCATTTCCGGCCGTTTTCTCAACATTTCCGGGGTAACGGTGAACTCCTCGTTCATGATCGGAGCCGGACCTTTTTCCCTGGCAAGCTCCAGGCCGACTTCCCAGCCTGCCAGTGCCAGTTCTTTGGCCACTTTATCGGTGAACTCAACAGACTCCTGAGATCCATACTTCATCTTCAGCATGGCGATAGTTGAGCCAAGACCGAGGAAACCCATGCCATGGCGGCGTTTGCGCTCGATTTCCTGCCGCTGGCCTTCCAGCGGCAGGCCGTTTATCTCAACGACGTTATCCAGCATCCGGGTGAAAACCCGGACTACCCGGTGAAATTCATCCCAGTCAAAGCGCACTGCGTCGGTAAACGGATTCACAACAAACTTGGTCAGGTTGACCGACCCCAACAGGCAAGAGCCGTAGGGTGGCAGGGGTTGCTCGCCGCAGGGGTTGGTCGCCCGGATATCTTCAGCAAACCAGTTGTTATTCATCTCGTTGACACGGTCGATGAGCACAAACCCTGGCTCGGCAAAATCATAGGTAGAAGCCATGATCATGTCCCAAAGACGCCGGGCGGGCAGCACCTTGGAAATCACGCAGGCGACTTCGCCCTGATCGTTGGTCAGATAACCATCCGTCACGGGCCAGTCACGCCACAAAACCCTGGCCGGATTATCCAGATCCACATTTTCTTTTTCTGCCTGCCGGCGATCGAGCGGAAATGCGAGCGTCCATTGCTCGTCGTTTTTAACAGCCCGCATGAAATCATCTGTAATCAAAAGTGAAAGATTAAACTGACGCAACCGGCCGTCTTCACGTTTGGCGCGAATAAAATCCATGACATCGGGATGACCCACATCGAACGTGCCCATCTGGGCGCCACGCCGACCGCCGGCTGATGAAACCGTGAAACACATCTTGTCGTAGATATCCATGAACGACAGCGGGCCTGAAGTGTAGGCTCCGGCGCCAGTAACATACGCGCCCTTGGGACGCAGCGTGGAGAATTCGTATCCGATCCCACAGCCGGCCTTCAGCGTTAGTCCTGCTTCGTGTACCTTGTCCAGAATTTCATGCATGGAATCGCGGATACTGCCCGATACCGTGCAGTTGATCGTTGAGGTCGCCGGCTTGTGATCCAGAGCACCGGCATTGGACACAATTCGTCCGGCGGGTACTGCCCCGCGACGCAATGCCCAGAGAAACTGCTCATACCAGGCATCCCTGCACTCTTCTTTCTCTACCCCGGCGACTGCGCGTGCCACACGCTTGTAAGTATCGTCTATGGTTTCATCAATAACTTCTCCGGTCTTCGACTTCAGCCGATATTTTTTATCCCAGATATCCATGGATGTTTCCTGGAAGCTGATTGTCGTTGCCTTGTTTTGATCTGCCTGCAATACCGAATTCATCACCAACACTCTTCCCCAATGTGGTTAATCATTACTAAATATCCGTTTTCCACGGACTGAAACCCAATGACCAGGAGCTGAGCCTCCCCCTGATCTGCATAATTTTCCCTGAATAGGCATGACACAAGATATTGTGCTGGCCTGTTGCTAGATTATGTCCGATCACTGCTAGTGTCAAGCAGTTTCAAGACATTTCTCTTATAACTATAGTCTATATATAACAATCACTTATGACGTATTCATTATGCTTGCCCCACCACAATAACGAACTATTTCAGTACCTTGTCCGGCTCCGCGGAACCACAATATATTGTGGTTGTTTATACTCAGGAGACCCACGTTTTTCCCACAGTTAATCCACAGATCAGAACCTTTGCGACCCTCTTATTGTCTATCGCATCTGAATAGTTGTTTAAAGCCCGCAGCTGTCGTTGTCCGAATAAAAACCGGCTATCATTCCTGCATTACAGAAACCGTACCACTGCATAGGAAACCCCATGACACTATCGCTCCCCGATTATCGCCCCCGACTCTTGTTACTCACTCTCACTGCCAGTCTGTTTCTGACCCAGGCCGGACTTGCCGCTATCCCAGCAGCCGTCGGTGATACACCGGTACCAAGCCTGGCGCCACTGGTCAAGAAAGCCGCACCTTCGGTGGTCAGCATCGCGACCAAAGGCACGGTTTCGGCGCGGCAAAACCCGCTCATGGAAGACCCGTTTTTCAGGCGCTTTTTTGGCGACCCACGACGACAGCCCCGGCAACGCGAACGAGAAGTACGCAGCGCCGGTTCAGGGGTCATCGTTGATGCAAAAAACGGTTACATCCTGACCAATCACCATGTGATCGCTAATGCTGACGAAATTGAAGTGGTTCTGACCGACAATCGCAGGTTTACAGCGACTGTCGTTGGCAGCGATCCCGGCACCGATGTCGCTGTGCTGCAGGTTGAGGATGCCGAGAACCTGCAACAAATGGAGCTCGGTAATTCTGACAACATTGAGGTCGGCGATTTTGTTGTGGCCATCGGCAATCCCTTCGGCCTGCAACATACGGTGACCTCGGGCATTATCAGTGCGCTGGGACGCTCCGGCATGAACCCCGGTGGCTACGAGGATTTCATCCAGACTGATGCCTCTATCAATCCCGGCAATTCAGGGGGCGCACTCATCGATCTCAACGGTGAACTGATTGGAATCAATTCGATGATCGTCAGTCGTTCCGGCGGCAATATTGGCATCGGCTTCGCGATTCCGGTGAACATGGCCGAGTCCATCATGTCGCAGATTCTGGAATTCGGTGAAGTACGGCGTGGTCTGCTGGGCGTCAGTATCGGCGATATGAGCGCAGATGATGCCGAAGTTCTGGGCGGTGATGCCACGGCGGGAGCGCTGGTACTGGAAGTCGTGGCAGATTCTGCGGCGGAAAAGGCAGGTATCGAAGTAGGAGATGTCATTGTCAGCGTGGATGGAAAAGCCGTTGACAGCGCATCGGAACTGCGGGCAACCATCGGGCTGAAACGCAGTGGAGACAGTGTCAGCATAGAGCTGATACGCGAGGGGAAACGCATCCATATCAAGGCCGAACTGGATGAAATTGACGGACCTGGACAGGTTGCTGGCGAAGATATTCATCCGGGTTTGACCGGTGCGATGGTTGGCGATTTTAACGGCGATACCGATAGTTTTCCCGGCAGGGCAGTGCTTGTTGAGTCCGTGACCCAGGGAAGCCCGGCTGCACAGCAAGGATTGAGAACCAATGACATCATCACAAATGTAAATCGCCGCCGGGTACGATCTGTGCAAGAACTTCAGAAGGTCGCCGAGGATCAGGATCTGCTGTTTTTGAGCATCCAGCGTGGCAACCGGAAGCTGCTGGTTCGCGTTCAATAGGCGCGAGCTGTCTGGCCGGGTAACTGAAGGGGTGGAGTGATGCAGACGAAAACAATCTGCCTGTTGGGAGGTACCGGGTTTCTCGGGTCCCGCCTTGCCGGAACGCTCGCAGGACAGGGGCACCGCATCCGCATACCCACCCGCAGCCGGGCAAGAAATGCCCATCTGCTGGTGGTGCCGGAAATTGAACTGATCCAGATCGACATTCATCAGCCTGGCGTGCTGGATCATCTTTTCGAGGGGTGCGATGTCGTCATCAATCTGGTCGGGATACTGAATGAGCAAGGTCGCGACGGCTCAGGTTTTTCGCTGGCGCACACCAAACTGGCGGAAAAAATTGTGGCGGCCTGTGACCGCAGCAACCCCGGCAAACTTGTCCAGATCAGCGCCATTCGGGCCAATGCAGAGTTTGGCCCCAGTCACTGTCTGAGAACCAAGGGTGAAGCCGAACGCATCATCACTACCAGCAACATGAAGACCGGCTGGAGCATTTTGCAGCCGTCAGTAATATTCGGCCCGATGGATTCTTTCACCAATCGTTTTGCTTCGTTGTTGCGCCTGGTACCACTGTTGCCCCTGGCGGTACCGGATGCACGTTTTGCGCCGGTACATGTAGATGATGTCGTCAAGGCAATCATGGCCACGGCGTTCAACCCGGAAACGGACAGTCGGACCTTCCAGCTCTGCGGCCCGCAGTCCTATACGCTTGGAGAGTTGGTCAGGATGATCCGTCACTCCATCGGAGCGCGCACTATCATAGTGGGTCTGCCGCGGTGGCTGTCACGCATCCAGGCGGCCATCATGGACTTTGTCCCGGGTAAACCGTTTTCTACCGATAACTATCTGTCCCTGACCGTCCCGGGCCTGTGTACGGAAAACGGACTCGCACAGCTGGGCATTCAGGCGCGATCCTTCGAGAAAAACCTGGATGCCTGTCTTGGTGAAATCAATTGTCTGTCTGATCTGGACAGGTTTCGGCGAGTGGCCGGGCGAACTTAGGACCCGAACTCGATGCCGCCTCGGTCAACAACCGGGACATTTCAGCATCACGCTCTGGACGGGGCAATCCTGCCACCTGATCCGCCTGATGATAGAAGGCCTGCAGATCCCCCTGCGCTTCCGCCAGCATTGCATCAAATGCTGGCACATAGTCATCGTATACACCCAGAGCTGCAAGCATGGCGTTGTTCAGTCGCTGGTCAAACCAGCCATCGAAAAACGGCGGCTGACCCCATCGATCACGGAGCACAAGGTACTGTTCGATCATGTCTGCAAATATTGCTGCTTTCCCTGCGCGCCTGACCGGCTCCGCTAAATCTGCCGCATAGAGTTCCCCCAGCTGACGACGACCCCGGACGAGAATTTCCAGGGCTTCGGTACGCCGCTGGTGACGAACGGCAAGAGCGCATTGAACTGATGCGATGTCTGATCCCGAATCAAACCGAGATCCCGTCCAGCGCCTCAAACCTTCCTGCTCAACAAAACTGGCGAAACCTTCGTTGAATCTTGTGTCATCTTTTATATACAGCTGCTGGTGAGCAAGCTCGTGAAAAATTAAACCTGCGAGCCGGGGCGCCGGTAATCCGGCCATAGTGTTTAGCAACGGATCAGAAAATCTGCCCAGCGTCGAATAAGCTGTCGCGCCGCCCACAAAAATATCCATTCCGTCGCCGGCAAGTCCGCTGGCTAATTCCTGAGCATATTCCTCTCTAAAGTAACCACGGTAAGCCACACATCCGGCGATTGGAAAACACCAGGTCACCGGCTCAAGCGAAAACTCCGGAGCCGCGATCACATTCCAGACTGCATACGGGCGGCCAAGATTTGAGTACTGGCGGTAACTGCCATTGTCCGGTAACAGAAGATCCTTGTGGGCAAAGGCCAGCGAAGCACCGGCCTGCTCGAGAAAACGCATCAGCTGCGGCGATGTCTCCGGGTCCGCCAGAACCTGATCTACCGGTTGGCGTAGCCGCATCAACTCCAGATGTCCAGCAGTTGCCTTGAAGTAGTATCCGATGCTGCACGCCGACAGCTGCATCGTCAGCACTAGAGCGAATATGCGAAACCCTGCATTCATTTAAGAAGCCTCTGATCCATTCTTCAGGATAACCGCTACAATAGACCCATGCAGATTTTCCTGGTAGGTGGTGCCGTCCGTGATGAGTTGCTGGGTCTTGCAATCCGGGAACGTGATTGGGTAGTGGTCGGTGCCAAGGCAGGGGAGCTGGAAAAACAGGGCTACCAAAAGGTAGGCAAGGACTTTCCGGTATTTCTCCACCCGCAATCAAAGGAAGAATATGCCCTGGCGCGTACCGAAAGAAAAACCGGCAGGGGTTATCACGGCTTTGATTTTCACACCAATAGTGAGGTTACGCTGGAAGAAGATCTGCGCAGGCGTGACCTCACTATCAACGCTATCGCACAGGATCCTGATGGCCGGCTAATCGACCCCTATGGCGGTCAGACGGATATTGATGACAGGGTATTGCGCCATGTATCAGAAGCATTCAGGGAAGATCCCGTGCGTGTTCTTCGTGTGGCACGCTTTGCTGCCCGTTTTCATGAACTTGGATTCACGGTTGCCGCCTCGACTCTGGAATTGATGAAAGAAATGGCCTCCAGTGGCGAAGTCGGATCACTGGTGCCTGAAAGGGTCTGGACAGAAACACAGCGGGCTCTTGGAGAAGACCATCCGGAAATATTTTTCCAGGTGTTGCGTGACTGTGGTGCGCTGGCGGTAATCTTTCCGGAGGTGGATGCTCTGTTTGGCGTGCCACAACCGGAACAATGGCACCCGGAAATCGATACCGGTGTCCATATTCTGCTGGCATTGCGCCAGGCAGCTGTTCTGCAAATCAGTACCGAAGCACGATTCGCCGTGCTGGTTCATGATCTGGGCAAAGCGACCACACAGAAAAGTGAGTTGCCTCGTCACCGGGGACACGAACAGCGAAGCATCAAGCTGGTTAACCAGCTATGCGACCGCCTGAATGTCCCTAACCGATACCGGGATCTGGCAATTCATGTCGCGCAATACCATACCCATTGTCACATGGCCATGGAGTTGCGCCCCGATACTATTCTCAAAATGCTCGATGCTGTGGATGCCTTTCGACGCCCGGAACGCTTTGAAGATTTCCTGGCCGCAGCCCAAGCTGATTCGCAGGGCAGAAAAGGATGCCAGGATAACGCCTATCCACAAGCGGACCTGTTGCGCTCTGCAAGAAACGCCGCTGCAAAGGTCAATGCAGCATCGATTGCCGCTGCCGCAAATGGTCAGCTAGAAGGGAAAGCGTTAGGCAAGGCGATCAACGAAGCACGGGTGATTGCCATCAAGAATGCAAAAGGGGTCGGACCTCGATAACTATATGTTTAAATTGAACTATCCATCATATCAGCCAACCATACGGGTCTTACAACCACGTTTTGGGGGGCAAAATGGGGCTTCTAAGCATCAGTACTTCACGCTCTGCCACACAGATGCTTAAAGTAGCGTTTTTACCCCCGAAAACGTGCCTTTAAGCGAAATTCAGGTGATGAATATCCCCGTTTTTTATAGCTTATCAGCAGGTTATCGAGGTCCGACCCCCTTTTCATTTCCTTCACAACCATGAACGGAAATCCCTGCACTCAAGTTCGGGTAGTGCGCTTACATCTCCCTTGCCCAGCAGCATGAGCTTGAAATGCTCTCCCATCTCGCCGGGCATCAGCAGCACGCGAGCTTGCTGAGCCGCGACCAGCTGATCTGTCCCGCTCATTGTTGCGAACTCGGCATCAATTCCCGCTCCGAGCAAAAACTGGGCCTGCGTTGTATAGACTTCCAGAGAAAATCCGGCATCCTGTGCAGCTTCTGCGACTGCTGAAAAATCCACCCAGGCAGTAATATCCTGAAGACCTGGATAGAGAAACGGGTCATCATGGCTACGATGCCGATAATGGCAGCGAAGAGTGCCCTGGGTGCGGTCGGCATGGTAATAATCGCGGCGGGGATAGCCGTAATCTGCCAACATCACGATGCCATTGGCTAATACACCTGCCAGCCCGGATATCCACGGCGGTAACCCGGGGCTGAATTCTGATTCATAGCCGGATGGCAACTTTGTATTGAGCATATTTTCTATCGCCCTGACACCCTCACACAAATTATTGCCCGCAACCCCCCTGCTCCAGACCAGTGACCCGTCTCTATCCCCAACCCCAACCGCCTGCACATCGTCCCCTGAAATGACGAAACGCTCCACCGGCAATGCATCAATCACTTCATTGGCCAGAATGACACCATCGAAAGCCGCTCCCGGCAGCGAATCGATCCACTCAACAAGATGAGCAAGATCAGGTACTTTTTCCTCAACCAGTGATTGCTGACGTTCCCGAAGATCAGCACTGACATCCAGCATCAGGTACCGGTCAGGTAATGCATCCCGCTGTTCCAGCGCCAGCAGTACTTCCACTGCCAGCACCCCGGTTCCACCGCCCAGCTCCAGAATCATTCCATGATCGAAGGACTGAACCACCGGCGCCAGAATATTTGAGAGGCACCGTGCATACAGGGGAGAAATCTCCGGTGCCGTCGTAAAGTCCCCGTCAACACCAAACTTACGGGCACCCGCGCTGTAATACCCCAGGCCCGGTGCGTAGAGGGCAAGCTCCATGTATTTGGCAAAGCTGATCCAGCCGCCGGCTATGCTGAGCTGATCCTGAATCAGTCGCTCAAGTCTCTGGCTGTGAGCCAGCGCATCTTTGGGCGGTACCGGGAACTTCAATTGGACTTCCATATCGAACAAACTGCAAAGGAGTGGATGAGAGCTTGGTGGCGGTAGTGTAACCTTGACGCCAGTCAGCAGGAATCACTCAGGATATTGGCCGGGAAAAATGTCCAACGATCAATCAAAACTCGAAGGAAAATGGGTACTGATCACCGGTGCCGCAAAACGTATCGGGGCGAGCATCGCACGCAAGCTGCATGCCCAGGGCGCCAACATCGCCATTCATTACCGGGAATCGGAAGCACCCGCTGCCGGGCTGGCAGAAGCACTGCTTGCCGATCGCGCTGATTCCGCCATCATCGTCAAAGGCGATCTTCTGAATACTGTGCGTATTCCGGAATTGGTTACGGATGTGCTGGATCAAACGGGCAGGCTGGACTGCCTGATCAACAACGCATCAAGTTTCTACCCGACGCCCATCGGAACAATTACCGACAGGCACTGGGATGACCTGATAGGAACCAATCTCAAAGCACCGCTTTTTCTCAGTCAGGCTGTAATACCGCATTTGCAGAAAACCAAGGGTGTCATTATCAATATTGTCGATATCCATTCTCAACGTCCGCTGCGATGCCATCCAGTCTACGGAGCCGCCAAAGCAGGCTTGGCAATGCTGACACGTTCGTTGGCACGGGATCTTGCCCCGGACATCCGGGTCAACGGTGTTTCCCCCGGCGCGATACTATGGCCGGAGGATGGAATGCCGGAAGCCGTGAAGGAAAGCGTCGTCAAACAGGTACCAATGGCGCGTGCGGGTAATCCGGAGGATATCGCCAATTGTGTGCTCTACCTGGTCAGGGATGCCAGCTATGTCACCGGACAAATCATCGCCGTGGATGGTGGCCGCAGTATCGGCTGGTAAACCCGCCTACCGCAATAAGATATCCTGTTTGTACAATGGGTGTTTTTGCTGATCGAAACGATCCCAGAGTTCTGCCATGGTTTCACCGGTGACCGGGTGTTTTTGCCCGGGAGCAAGTTCCGCCATCGGCCCCAACACAAAGCCATGCAACAGGATATCGCGGCGCGGTACCCGAACACCGGACTCGTCGATCACCCTGTCACCGTATAGCAGAAGATCAAGATCCAGCACCCGCGGACCATACCGTTTGCCGCTACTGTCTCGCCCGGCTTCATGATGCAGTCGTGTCATCACGCCAAGGACTTCCTGCGGGCTCTGTTCGGTGGAAAAACCCATGACAGCATTGAGGAAATCATCACCTTCGAATCCATAGGATGCATTCCGGTACACAGATGAAATACTTAACTGCCCATACTCGTCTCTCAGCGCCCGGCAGGCATTTTTCAGATTTATTTCAGCGTCGATATTGCTACCCACACTAATGTAAACCCTCACCGCTGCCCTCGCTCGATCGCAACACCCACATCTTTTGCCGCCTTGATCGCACCGGGTTTGTGAACGACTACTTTGACCCAGGGAGCGGCAAATTCATCGGTAACAATGGCGGCAATTCCTTCCGCCATTGTTTCGATAAGCTGGAAGTCAGAGTTTTCTATAAATTCGACCACCCGTTTACTGACAGTTTTGTAGTCGAGTGCATCTTCGATGCGATCCGTTTGCGCGGCCCGCTGGTTGTCGGTAGCAATTTCAAGATCTATGCTGACCGTCTGGCGTACCCTGCGCTCCCATTCAAATATTCCAATGATGGCTTTGACACGCAGGTCGGTTAAAAAAACTGTATCCATAGCAAAACAGTCTATCCGGAAAGAGGCTGTCCCAGTTCCCAGCGTGCCTGGGCATGAACGGTATAATCAAGCACTGCCTGGTATGCCGCAGGATCCGCTTTAAGTGATTCCAGGCCGGCAAAAGCAATCATTGCCCCATTATCGGTGCAATATTCAAGGCCAGGATAATAAACACATGCCCCGCGACCGGCCAGTTTCGGCCCAAGCTGCTGCCTCAAGCTCTGGTTTGCACCGACACCACCGGCGACAACCAGCCGCTGGTACCCGGTCTGATCCAAAGCCCGTACAGATTTTGCTACCAGGGTATCGACCACAGCTGCCTGAAAAGAACTCGCCAAATCAGCTTTTGTCTGCTCATCCAGATTGCCATTAGCTTCAAGTTCACGCACCTTGATCATTACTGCTGTTTTTAACCCGCTGAAACTGAAATCCAGCCCGGGCCGCTTCAACATCGGTCTTGGAAACCGGTAGCTATCCGCATTGCCCTGCTCGGCGAGTTTCGCCAGCGCCGGTCCACCAGGGTAGGAAAGACCCAGCAATTTTGCGGTCTTATCGAATGCCTCACCGGCAGCATCATCCAGCGTCTGCCCGAGAACTTCATAGTCTCCGATGCTGCGCACATCAACCAGCATGGTATGACCACCCGATACCAGCAGCGCTACCAGTGGGAATCCCGGCCCATCTTTCTCCATCATGGGCGCCAACAGATGAGCTTCCATATGGTGGACAGGAATCGCTGGCACGCCCCAGCTCATTGCCAACCCGACCCCCAGGGTTCCACCCACAAGTAACGCGCCAATCAGCCCGGGACCGGCGGTGTAGGCTACTGCCGAAAGTGATGAACCATGAATCCCGGCATCCTCCAGGGCGCCTTCAACCAGGGGCAACAGCTTTCGCACATGGTCTCGTGAGGCCAGCTCCGGAACAACCCCGCCATATGGGGCGTGGAGCGCAATCTGGCTGTATAAGCGGTGCGCCACAAGACCACGCCCGGAATCGTAGATCCCGACCCCGGTCTCATCACAGCTCGTCTCAATACCCAATACAATCATATGTTTTGCAATTCTACAGGTTTGGCGCTAAAGTTCTCTATTGCCCCGGCGTCACTGCCGGTTTTTTTCGCTCTTGTTTTTTCGCTCTTGGATAATCACTGGTATATCCTCAGGCTTATTCAGGGTGATTTTCAGGTTTTTTAGTATTTCACGGGGATGATAGAGTTGCCAAGCGTTCGCATCAGAGAGAACGAGCATTTTGAAGCCGCCCTGCGCAGGTTCAAACGATCCTGCGAAAAAGCAGGCGTATTAACCGAAGTGCGTCGTCGTGAATATTACGAAAAGCCCACCCAGGAACGCAAGCGCAAGAAAGCTGCCGCTGTTAAACGCCAGCTCAAGCGCAATTCACGTGATTCCAACAGCCGACAACGAATGTACTGACGCCTGACTATTCAGCAGGCTTTATCAACCGACCCGTCACTTTACCAATCGTTTCAGGGTCAGTAGTTTCAGGAGTTCTTCATGTCTTTGAAGACCCGAATTCGATCAGATACCAACACCGCCCTGCGTGCCGGAGAAAAACTGCGTGTCAGTACACTCCGTATGCTGCTGGCTGCCATACAGCAGCGCGAAGTCGATGGGCGCGAGGTGCTCAGTGAAGATGTACTGCTTGGTATTGTAGAGAAACAGATCAAGCAACGCCGGGAAGCGGCCACCCAATACGAGAATGGGGCGAGAGCCGAACTGGCGGAAAAAGAACTCGCCGAGGCAGAAATTCTGCAGTGCTACCTCCCCGAGCCGTTGCCTGATTCAGACCTGCAAGTACTCATCGAAGCAGCGATTACTTCAGTATCCGCCGCAAGCATGAAAGATATGGGCAAGGTCATGACTGCTGTACGCGAACAGGCTCAGGGAAGGGTCGATATGGGCAAGGTCAGCCAGCTGGTCAAGGATCGACTCTCAAACTGATATCATAGACAGGTGGCAGGAAGAATACCCCAGGACTTTATTGACGATCTGGTACAGCGAGTCGACATCGTCGAGATCGTCGGATCGCGCGTACAACTGAAAAAAGCCGGGCGCGAATACAAAGCCTGCTGCCCATTCCACGACGAAAAATCTCCCTCCTTCACTGTCAGCCCGGACAAAGGATTTTACCATTGCTTCGGCTGTGGTGCCCACGGCACGGCGGTCGGTTTCCTGATGGAATACGAGCGACTTGAATTTGTCGATGCCATTGAGGATCTCGCGCACCATTTGGGTCTTAAGGTTCCCCGTGATGAGCAGGCAAAAGAAAGTACCCCGCTGGCGCCACTGTATGAACTGCTCGGCAAAGCCGCCGCCTTTTATACACAGGCACTAAGAGAAGACAGCAAGGCGATCAGCTATCTGAAATCCCGTGGGCTGGACGGAGAAACTGCACTCAGCTTCGGCCTGGGTTATGCGCCGGCTGGCTGGGACAACCTGCTGCGGCAATTCCCTGACAATGACGCTACCCGACGGCAGCTGCTTTCCGCCGGAATGGTGATCCAGCGAGACAACGGTGGCTACTATGACCGGTTTCGCGAACGCATCATGTTCCCGATTCGCGATAGCCGTGGCCGGGTGATTGCATTTGGTGGGCGGGTACTGGGTAGCGGCGAGCCCAAATACCTTAACTCTCCGGAAACTCCGACCTTTCACAAAGGGCGGGAACTCTACGGCCTCTACGAAACGCGCGAGGCACATCGCAAGCTTGAATGCATCCTCGTCGTCGAAGGCTATGTGGATGTTGTCAGCCTGGCCTGCAAGGGTATTCGCAATGTGGTCGCAACGCTGGGCACGGCTACAACGCCGGATCACTTGCGGCGCCTGTTCCGCGCAACACACGAAGTGATTTTCTGTTTCGACGGGGACCGAGCCGGCCGTGATGCAGCCTGGCGGGCGCTTCAAACCGGCCTGGGAGAAATACGCGACGGCAGGCAACTGCGCTTTTTGTTCCTGCCCGATGGAGAAGACCCGGACTCTCTGGTACAGCAGGAGGGCAGTGAAATGTTCTTGAAACGGCTGTCAGCGAGCATGCCGCTTTCCGATTATTTGATGAGCCATATGAAAGAGCAAACGGACACCAGCAATATGGATGGGCGAGCACGGCTGGCAGAGCTTGTAAAACCCCTGCTAAACAAGTTGCCTCAAGGTGTTTATCGCGAAATGCTGACTGAACGACTGGCAGAAGAAGTTGGCCTGAAGCGAAACCTGCTTGAACCGGTTCTTGCCGAACCAGCCGATACACGCCCGGCCTTGCGTCGATCCGCTACGACCAGCAGATCATCTGGACTGCGCGGAACACTGGTAAAGCAGGCTATCGCACTGTTGCTTCATTATCCGTCCCAGGCAAGCAAGGCGAATCACCCTGCCGGGTTACCACAGGCTACACAACGTGGCGTTTCACTGATTCTCGAACTCCTTGAAATTGCGCGGCAGCACCCCAATATCACTACTGCAATACTGCTGGAACGGTTTCGCGACAGACCGGAAAAGCCGCACCTGGAGCAGTTGCTTGGTGAGGAAATGCTGGTCACAGAGCAGCTGGCAGCCCAGGTACTGGCAGACAACCTGACCCGGATCGTTAGTGATGCGAAGCGGATCCGCCTTGAGGAACTGGTCGAAAAAATGACCGGGGGGAGCTTGAGTGCTGACGAGAAGGCCGAATTCCTTCAATTACAGAAAATCGAGCCAAACTTGGGCAATCCAGCATAAAGCTTGCGACCTAATCGGCCGATAAAGCGTCTAACTGGACAGAGTCCTTGTGTATGCGGTACTCAACCCGGCTGGAAAAGCACCGCACAATGGAAGACAATATGTTTTATCTTATTGAAACAACGGCTTACAACTATCCGATTCAGCCCGGAAAACCGCTTATTGGTCTGGATACCGTGGCAGCAATCCCATATAATGGATCGTTTACGTGTGGCATATACGGGGTGACTGAGTGAAGGCGCAAGCGAAAAAAATAGTGAAACAAGAAGCCGTTGAAACGGCTCAAAACACTACCACGGATCAGAAATCCCAGCTAAAGCTTCTTATCGCGCGTGGCAAGGAGCAGGGTTATCTGACCTACGCGGAGGTGAATGACCACCTGCCTAACGATATTGTGGATCCGGAGCAGATCGAGGATATCGTTAACATGATTAACGATATGGGCATTACGGTGCACGAAAAAGCACCCGATGTCGAATCACTGCTGTTATCTGATACTGCGGTGACCAACGATGACGAAGCAGCCGACGAAGCGGCTGCGGTCATTGCTACCGTTGACAGTGAATTCGGTCGCACCACAGATCCGGTTCGAATGTACATGCGTGAGATGGGCACCGTAGAGCTCCTGACACGTGAAGGCGAAATCCGGATCGCAAAGCGGATTGAAGAAGGCCTGAATGCAGTCAAGACTGCCGCTACTTTTTTCCCGCCTGCTCTTGATGTACTCGCTGATGCCTATTTGCCGGTGCGTGCCGGAGAAGCCCGACTGCATGACGTCGTTGTGGGTTTTATCGACCCGAACGCACCCCAGGAAATCAAGCAGGCAGTGCCACGCGATGCCAGCAAACCGGTTGAAAAAAATGACGAGGAGCCGGAAGACACCGGGCCAGATCCGGCAGAAGTCGAAAAACGTATGAAATCGATTTTTCGAAAGCAAAAACGTTTTGTCGCGATGCTGCAGGAGCACGGTTGCAAAGACCCCAAGACCGTCAGGGCCCGCGAAAAAATGACTGCCGAGATCATGGAGCTGAAGCTGGCACCAAAACTGTTTGATCGTATCGGCAATAGTGTCCGCGGAACAATTCGCAATATCCGATTGTACGAGCGCCGTATCGCAGCTATTTGTGTGGTTGAAGCCGGCATGTCTCGCAAAGACTTTATCGGCAGCTTCCCGAAAAATGAAACCAATCTCAATTGGGTCGAAAAACACATTCGAGCCAAGCGCAAGCACTCGTCGACACTGGCAAAACTGAAGGAAGATATTCTTCGAGCCCAGCGCAAGCTGGTCAACATCGAGGCAACCTCGTTTCTCACTATCGCTGAGATCAAAGAGATCAACCGCCAGATGTCCATCGGCGAAGCCAAGGCGCGACGCGCAAAAAAGGAAATGGTTGAGGCAAACCTGCGCCTGGTTATTTCCATCGCCAAAAAGTACACCAACCGTGGCCTGCAGTTCCTGGACCTGATTCAGGAAGGCAATATCGGCCTGATGAAAGCAGTCGACAAGTTTGAGTACCAGCGCGGGTACAAGTTTTCTACCTACGCAACCTGGTGGATTCGCCAGGCAATTACACGCTCTATTGCTGACCAGGCACGGACCATCCGTATTCCGGTGCACATGATCGAAACCATTAACAAGCTGAATCGTATTTCACGGCAGATGCTCCAGGAAATGGGCCGGGAGCCAACACCGGAAGAACTTTCCGAGCGCATGGAAATGCCTGAAGACAAGGTTCGCAAGGTATTGAAAATTGCCAAAGAACCGATCTCGATGGAAACACCGATCGGTGATGACGAAGACTCACACCTCGGAGATTTTATCGAGGACACCACAGAACATTCGCCGATTGATTCCGCAACCACCGAGGGCCTCAAGGAAACAACCTGGGATGTTCTGGCTGGACTGACACCGCGCGAAGCCAAGGTGCTGCGCATGCGCTTTGGTATCGACATGAACACCGATCATACGCTGGAAGAAGTCGGCAAACAGTTTGATGTCACCCGGGAGCGTATCCGGCAGATCGAAGCCAAGGCCTTGCGCAAACTCCGGCACCCGTCTCGCAGCGATACGCTACGGAGCTTTCTGCTGGAAGACTAGCCGGTTCGACCCGGTTTTTCCGCTAAATCTCTGGTGAGTGCATGACCATCATCTTTCCGATGGTCATGTCATGGATGGTGTGACTGATACCGCCGACTCCCAGACCCGACTGAGACAATCCGGCGAACGGCATTCCGTCTACACGAAAAGCCGTGTGATCATTCACCATCACTGCAGATGCATGCAACCCGCGAAAAGCGCGTAATGCAGTATCGATCGACCTTGAGTAGATAGCCGCCTGAAAAGCAAACGGAAGCTGATTGGCTCGCTCGATGGCGGAATCCAGCTTGTCGAATTCGTAGACACAGACTACCGGACCGAATATTTCCTGCTGACTGACCTTCGCCTGCTCGGGAGGCTGATATAAAACGGTGCAAGGGTAGCAGGTCTCGCTAACAGGCTTTCCGCCGCTGAGCAGTTCAGCACCATCCGCAACGGCCTCTGATACCCAGCTATGCACTCGCGTAACTTCACCGGGCCGGATCAACGGTCCGATTTCCGTCTCAGCCAAAACAGGGTCACCCACCTTCAGTGCCGCAGCGTTCTCCGCAAGCCGCTCCGCGAAGCCCCTGGCAATGGAGCGGTGCGCAAACACGCGCTGAACGGAAACACAGACCTGGCCGGCATGGTAAAACCCGCCCTTGGTCACCGCAGGCAACGCCAGATCAAGATCGGCATCAGAAGCGATAATCAGCGGTGCCGCACCACCATGCTCCAGCGCACACCGTGTGCCCGGGGCAAGTTTACTGCGCAGCATCCAGCCGACTTTCGCGCTGCCAATGAAACTGAAAAAGGCGACCCGGCGATCGGTTACCAGACGCTCTGCGATTTCGTTGCTGTCGGTGATGACTACCTGACACCACTCCGGTGGCAAACCTGCCTGATGAAGAAGTTGTACAAACCGAATACACGACAGCGGCGTATCACCTGCCGGTTTAACGATGACCGGGCAACCTGCGGCAACCGCAGCCGCCACCTGATGCACAATCAGGTTAAGCGGGTGATTAAAAGCGCTGACCGCGACGACCACGCCGATCGGTTCACGCCGGGTGAATGCCATGCGATGTGCACCTGAAGCCGTGCCGCCGACCGGCACCACTTCACCCTGATCACTTCTTATTGCCTCAATGCACAGCTTCAGTCCGTCTACTGCACGATTGGCCTCTACCCGGGAATCCAGCAAAGGCTTACCGCCCTCGGTAGCAGCACCGATAGCCAGCTCTTCGATTTGCCCGGACATCAGCTCCACCGCACGCTCAAGAATAACTACCCGCTCATGGAGTGGAATCCAGCCGGCTCTATCGTGGTATAGGGCTGCGGCGGTGGACAGTGCCTGCTCGACATGCGTTTCATCACAGGCGGGTAAGGTAGCGATGACTTTACCGTCGAAGGGCGCTACAACTTTTGAAGTACCGGCCGCGGGCCCCGCACCGGGAATCAGTATCTGAAATTCAAACATAGAAATTATCCGGTCAGCTCACCAACCCGGGTTCAGTCAACTCACCCAGGCGCTTGGTCAGGAACATATTCTCACGATAATCTACCGGCATCACTACCAGACTGGGCCCCTGTTCTTCCAGGGCCTTTTGCAGTGTTGCCTTAAGTTCCTTGCTTTGATCAACATGGTGCCCACTCCAGCCAAATGCTGCCGCCAGACCCAGCCAGTCCGGGTTATTAAATGCCAGATCCGTGTGGCGACCAAACTGGCTGTGTTGCTTCCATGCGATCAGGCCGTACTCGCAGTCCTCCCAGATCAGCATGACCAGTTGAGTGCCAAGACGTGTCGCTGTTTCCATCTCCTGTACATTCATAAGGAACCCGCCGTCTCCGGAAATACCGAGAATCCGCCGATCAGGATAGACCATACTGGCAGCAATTGCCCCGGGTAATGCGAACCCCATTGAGCAAAACCCGTTTGGAATCAGGCAAGTATTCGGCTCATGACAATGGAAGTGCCGGGCTATCCACATCTTGTGCGCCCCCACATCAGAAAGCAGAATATCCTGCGGGCGAAGCACTTCACGCGCATCCCAAAGTGCTTTCTGCGGCCTGATCGTGCCGGAAGTGTCGTCATCGGCATGCATGGCCATTTCAGCACCCATCTTTTGTCGCAGACTTTCCTGTGGGGCGAAATCAAAACTCAGGTCTTTTGCCTGCGCTGCACGTTCGTTGAACATCCACAAGGTATGAGCGAGGTCTCCGATCAACTCTACTTCCGGGTGGTAGTGAGTGTCTATTTCCGCCGGCAAAAAATCTGCATGGATGATGGCCTTGTCGCGATTCGGATTCCATAAACCGGGATGGTACTCCACCATGTCGAACCCCAGTGTGATAACCAGGTCAGCCTCGTCGATCAGAACTGCCGGCAGATCCTTGCTACCCAACCCGATTGTGTACATGCAGTAGTCTGCATCGACATCAACACAACCCTTTGCCATGAAAGTGCTGATCACGCCAATGCCGGTGCGTTCACAAAACAACCTCAGCTGTTTGCTGGCACGCCTGCGGACACACCCGTTACCCGCCAGGATGACAGGTCGCTTTGCTTTCGACAGTAATGAGAAAGCTCGATCAACAATCTTGTCATCAGCAACCGACCGCCGAAACCTTCTCGGCTCCATCGGTAATTCAGCAGTTTCCAGCTTGGCAATGTCTTCGGGCAATTCGATATGGACTGCCCCCGGTTTCTCAGTGCGGGCAAGACGTACTGCCTTGCGGACGATCTCGGGGATCGTATCTGGATTGACGATGCTCGTTGCCCATTTTGTTACCGGCTTGAACATCTCTATCGCATCCATAATCTGATGCGACTCCTTGTGTAGCCTGGCTGTAGATCCCTGCCCGGTCAGTACCAGCATGGGTGCCCGATCCATATTGGAATCAGCAACACCGGTGATCAGGTTGGTAGCACCCGGTCCGAGCGTGCCAAGACAAACGGCTGGCTGGCCGGTCAGACGCCCGTAAATTTCGGCCATGAACGCCGCGCCCTGTTCATGGCGTGTCAGTACAAACCGGATTCGATCAGATTGCTCCAACGCCATCATAAAGTCGGCATTCTCCTCCCCGGGAACCCCGAAAATATACTCAATGCCTTCCCGCTCCAGACAACGTACCAGTAATTCAGACGCGTTCATTTCTTACCCCTTGTAATACAGGTTGTTGGGTTTTCCCGGTCGGCGGATAGAGCTCATCAAGCGGCACCGACCTGCCGTTTGCCTGAACCACTCGACAATGATGCCGGCGTAGTTTCCGTGGTTCGTTCACACCGCAAGAGTGGGCAATGACACAGACTTCTTTTTCCATTTCCTGCTGATAGCGCATCACACGTTTCGCTTTGTCGGCGGGCACGAGCCCTCTTTGCAGATGCTTGTCATGGGTCGCAATGCCGGTCGGGCAGGTATTACTGTTGCATTTGAGTGACTGGATACACCCCAGCGCAAACATGAATCCTCGTGCAGATACGATCAGGTCGGCACCCATACACAAAGCCCAGGCGACACCCAGCGGGTTGATCAGCTTGCCACTGGCAATGACCCGAACCCGCGGCCGAAGACCGAATTTGTCCAGCCGGTCAATGACCATCGGGAGGCTCTCCCGAATGGGCAGCCCGACATTATCGATCAGTGCCATCGGTGCTGCACCCGTACCACCATCTCCTGAATCCACGGTAATGAAATCAGGCGCAGACTCATCACCCCGCCGCTTTACCTCGGCGAATAGTTCTTCCAGCCACCCACAGCTTCCGATCACAGCCTTAAAGCCAACCGGTTTCCCGGTACAGCGCCGGATTCTGGCAATCATGTCCAGAAGATCAGAAACGCTATCAATATCAGGGTGACGGTTGGGACTGATGGAGTCCTCGCCAACGGGTATCCCCCGTGTTGCCGCAATTTCTTTCGTCACCTTCTTGCCTGGCAAAATGCCACCCTTACCGGGCTTCGCACCCTGGCTCAGCTTGATCTCGAACATTCTTACCTGTTGGTGACTGGCCACCTCTCGCAACTTGTCTTCGTCCAACTCACCCTTGTCATTTCTCACACCGTACTTCGCAGTTCCCACCTGAAATACAATATTGCCACCGCCTTCCAGGTGACAGGAAGCCAGTCCACCCTCTCCTGTGTTTATCCAGCATCCTGAAAGCCGTGCACCATTGGACAGTGCCAGTACTGCAGGTTTTGAAAGCGCTCCGAAACTCATCGCGGAGATATGGAAAAACTTATCGGTCGAATAAGGAGTTCTGCACCCGACGCCGATCACTATAGACTCAACAGGGGCGGCATCTTCAGTCATGGTCGGAAACGAACAATTGAGAAAGATCAGTGTGCCCGGAGAAGTGATATCCACCGTTGAACCAAAGGCAACTGTACTGTCGACACCCTTTGCCGCCCGATAGGCCCAGGATCGCTCGGCGCGATTAAACGGCATCTCCTCACGATCCATGGCGACAAAGTACTGCCGGAAAAACTCGCCCATCTCCTCAAAGAAATAACGAAAACGGCCTACAACAGGGTAGTTACGACGAATCGCGTGCTTTGTCTGGGTGCGATCAATCACATAGGTCAGCACCAGCGCCAAAAATCCGGCGCCCAGGGCAAAAATGAACAGGTAAACGAGAAGATTAAGAACTTCAGTGACAAGACTCATACATGGCTCCTTTACCCTGTATTAAATCCGAGTGCTGATCGTAACCTCCAGCGGATAGTGGTCTGACCCTACATCAGGCCCACATTCAACCCGGACACTCGATACGTCCGGGCCCACAATACAATGATCGATAGGAATCCAGACAGGTACCCATCCTATCGGCCAGGTCACATGCAAACCTGAGCGCTGCCGTGCGTCAAACATCGATGTTCTGCGAAGCAACTTCACAAAACAGGACGAAAAGGGCGTCAGATTCAGGTCGCCGATGATCATTCTCTGCCATGGCTTCGATGTGTTTTCGAGCTGTTCTGAATCCGCCTCGGTCAAATCAATCCGGCCAAAACTTAATTGCTCAGACAAGCTGGCTATCTGAGAGTTTCGCCATGCAGCCCGCTCAGCTGTGGTCGGCGCCGACAGATGAACAGCATAGAGTTCCAGATATCGATCCGGCAGATCGACAATGGTATGCACATTAATGCTATCCGGAGCACCAAGATCAGTTACCCGGGTATCGGTGAGTGGAAAACGTGAGTATACAGCCAGCCCGAATGCACCTTGCTGGGGATGTACTTCATGCCATTGGTACTCCTGCTCAAGACCGGCAAGTGCCTGAGCCCAGGAGGGGGTCATCTCGGACAATACAAGCACATCCGGAGCCTTCTGTTTAAGGTACGCCAGAACCGCTTCATGGGCATGATTTGTGAGCAGCAGATTCAGTGAAACCAGCGATACTGACGAGCCCGATTGCCCGGCAACACCCTGGTACAAAACAAGTCCTTTCAGGTAAGGGCCAACGTAGAAAAGATTTGGCAAGCAAAGCAGCAAAGCTGCTGCTGCTGCGGGTAAATTCCGGGTGTATACGAAAGTCAGCGCTGCGAACAAAAGTAACAGCAGATATGCCACACGGAAATGCGTGAACAGCTCAAAAAACCAGTACCGGGAACCGAACAGCGCTAATATGGTGGCCAGACCAGCACTGGCCAAGGCCCAATAAGCAAACCACCAGATCAAGTTCTCTTCCTGTAAGCAATCAAGCCATGTTCCGGTGTGACCTTGCGAGCATGCATTCTGACACATACTGATGTGGCTCGTGTACTATTGAATTTGGGCTCTGGTTCATCTGATGGCTTGCGGAGTCTTGCCATGTGCGCTGTCTACAGGATCGTATTGACTGGTTTGGTGGTAACAACCATGCTGCTTGCCGGCTGCATAAAACCTGCCGGCTCAGATCAATCCATGGGCAACAACGACACTACACCAGAAAAAACAGCCCTCAAAACCGTCTCTGACCTGCTTGGCATTCCACCGGAAAGTGCAGAGATCATCTCGATCGTTGTCAAAGACTTCAGTGATTCCAGTCTCGACTGTCCGGAGCCTGGAAGATCCTACCTGATGGTCATTACCCCCGGCCATCAGGTCATTGTTGAGGCAGACGGACGACGCTTCGACGTTCGGGTCTCAGGGAAATCCAGCAAGATCTGCTATCGGCGCAAACCGGGCAAGAACCCGGGTAAGCCACCCGCGCTCCCGTCAAAAAGTCCGGCCACTTCGTGATTGCCTGATTTATCGATTTCGGCGAGCCTTGCGCCAGCGACGAAATGTGGCAGCCTGCCAGAACGGGCGCATCGTACGAGCCCATTTCTCCATCGTTGTCGGCTGATAAAAATGTTGATCTGCTTCAGAAAGGTTGTCAAATCGATTTCTGTATTTCAGTTTGATCCATGCATTCAGATCCATTCTGCAGGCCTGCCTGAAAAAAAACCGGTTCAGAAAACTACCACCTTCCCGAAGTGCGACAGCAGCACCAAAATCGATCAGGTACGGGCTGCCGGTTGTATCGATCAGAATGTTATCCTTGCGTTTCATATCAGCGTGCGCGATGCCTGCGCGATGCAAGGACTGGATGATTTCCAGTAATTCGGAAAAAAACCGCTGCCTGTGTTCCGGTGGCTTGCCAGACTCCCGAAAGGACTGGCTCTCGATGTACTCAAGCACCAAAAGCTTCCCGGCGTGCAAACCGAAACAACGAGGCACGCCGGAAATGCCTTCGAGTCTTTGATAGACGGAATACTCCCGTCGCAGCATGTACTCCCGGATTATCCGGACCGGAAAGGAGCCCATCGCTTTTTTGGTGACCAGGCGCTGCGCCCCGGAACACGTGAGGTAAACCTCCCCCTGGTAACCACGGCTCAGGAGTGTGCCGGTGGCCAGCTCCGAAATATCAAAAGAAGGGTCGGCCAATGTACCAAAGCCAGAACAACACAAATACAACCACGGCCGGCTCTGCATTTTGCTTCAGGCTGGTCATAAACGACCAGCTTCCCTCACCTTTGGGGATAAGCCGCCGGGGAATCACTGCGGGTACCGTTTTCGACCATTTTTCCCATTCCTCGCCGAACAGTTTATGCAGCTTCCGGTCTTCGTAGTCGATTGCTGTCGGATAATATAGCCACCAGAATACAGCAGAAGCCAGAACTGCCCACCACTGCGCACTGGAGATGGTAAACCCGATCATCAACAGTAGATTGCCCGTGTAGAGTGGATGCCGCACCAGCGAATAGGGTCCCCCGGTTGCCAGCTTCTGGTTTTTGAATATGAACCCCGAGGCATACAGACGCACCAGCATGCCGGCAAGGGCAATTGCGGATCCCGCATAGAACAACTCAATCTGTGGCCGGGATAGCAATGAATAAACGGCCAATAGCACCAGCCCCAGCCCCTGGCGGGAGCTCTCGTGGTACCGGATTTCTCGAAGAATACGGGCCGGACCGCTCAGCGGCGGCATATCTCGCGTACGGCTGCTCATGGTGACTGGATCATTGACCTGACTGGTTGACGGGCATCCATTCTATCAGCAATGACCTGGGTCGGAAGCTATTCTACAGCCTGTTGAAACTGGTAGAATTCCCGCCCCGGGGCAATCTCGGAAAACCCGGGGACGAAGTGGGCCTGTAGCTCAGCTGGTTAGAGCAGTGGACTCATAATCCATTGGTCGTAGGTTCAAGTCCTACCAGGCCCACCAATTTTCTTAGAAACCGTAATAAACGGGGGCCAATATTCGCCAGGACGGTATCCCCCGAGGATACGTACCGTTAACCCTTGCAGGCGGATGGCTCCCTGCGGTCCGTATTTCGCCGCAAGGGTTAACGGTACGTATCCTCTGACACAATAGTCTGTTCTGGCACTTCAGAGAGTATTATGGGGCACTGATTGCAAGAGTCAGTCTTGAGTATCACAGCTTAAGGGTCTCTTAAGAAATTCACTGTACTATTTTAATCAGGTTTTTCTCTAACACTAATATCCATGCCTGATAATCATGACTTTCATCCGGGAGAAGTTGCTGCACAGGAAAGGTGGCAAACGACACATATATGGGACAAGGCGAGACGAACCCGTCTTCTGATGGATCATATTCCGGAATCCTTCCATCAACGTATCGAAAATGCTCCTTTCTTCTTTTTAGCGACCAGCGGCAGCAATGGATCTTGCGACTGCTCCTTCAAGGGCGGGGGTGCTGGTGTTGTTCGAATCATCAACACTATCCAGCTTGCTTTTCCGGACTATGACGGGAATGGAGCATTCATGAGTATCGGCAATATTCTTGAAAACCCCCGGGTGGGAATGCTGTTTATTGATTTTTCTGATGGTGCCCGCCTCAGGGTCAATGGCCGGGCATCAATCCATGAGAAAGGTGCAATCAAGGAATTATTCCCTGATCAACCACGGGTAGTTCTGGTCGATATTGAACAGGTTGTACCAAATTGCACCGCTCATATTCCAAGACTTGTTCCCGGCCCGGGAAACCCCATGTCTATATAAAAGTGCATAAATGCGATCAGCATATACAAAACTATTGAAATACCAGCAGCCAGCAGTGCTAATGGCAGTTGAGTAAAGACATGGTCCATCAGATCTGCACCGCAGGCCATTGATGACAATACGGTTGTATCGGAAAATGGCGAACACTGATCTCCGAATACTCCACCACCCAGAATTGCGCCAAAATTCAACGCAAAGAACAGCGGATCCGGGCTCACTGCAAAAGCGAGCGGTAGTGCGATCGGAAATACAACAGCGTAAGTGCCCCATGATGAGCCAATCGAGAAAGACACCAGCATACACACGATCATCAAAATACCGGGCAGCATATAGGGCACATTTTGCAATAATCCGCTGGTGTTCTCGATGATAAATACCGCAGTACCAAGCGCTTCAGACACGTTACCCAGCGTTACTGCCAGGCCAAGGATCACAGCGCCGATTGTGACTCCTTTGATCCCGTTGAGCATGCCATCGAAGACATCCCGGATTGCCATGCCCCTGATGCCGGACAGGATCATCGCGGCTACCAGCGACAAACCAAATGCCTCAAAAACCATCGGTGCACCCGTCAGAAACCAGGGCACAATAGTAAACCCCAGCAGGATGCTAATGGGCACAAAAAAATCTGCCAGCCCTGGCTGATAATAGTCCGGGACATCCGCATTGCTCAGCTCCTTCGCCAACAGCGGCTGAGCATCCTTACTATCAAGCTGCCCTGTCTCCCGCGCCCTTGTCATCGCGCTGCGCATACGTTTGCCAACCCAGAACATCTTGTCCAGTGAAAGCAGCAATGTAAAAGTCACTGCAATCCATGCATAGAAATTGAACGGAATAGCCTTCAGGAACCAGACAATCGCACTTTCCTCATCAGGAACAAGAGTACTCAAAGAGTCGATTGTAATCAGCCCGGCAATATAGATGGGCCAGACATTGAATGGAATCAGCGTCGCGATGGGCGAGGCAGTGGAGTCAACAATATATGACAGCTCCTCATGTGATACACGTTCGCGATCCGCCACGGGTTTTGCAGTCGTTCCGGCCAGTACGGTACTGATTGTCCCGCCCTGATGGAAAATGATACCCATAGTCCAGGCAAACAACTTGGCCGAGCGTGCAGAGCTCACAAACCGGTGTGCGACAGTCTTGGCGAAATGCCGGGCACCGCCATTCTTGGTCCAGATCCCGATGAGGCCGCCCAACGCCCATAAATAGACCAACAGGATTTGTGCGTATTGCTCGCTACCAAGGCTTGGTATCAGGTAAGCGCGAATAACATTAAACTGCCCGGTAACAATACCGCCTGACAGTACGCCGCAAAACAAACCAAGAATGACATTCCTGCTCCAGAAACATACGACCAATGTCACAGCTGCCGGTAATAAAGAGAGCACACCATAGTGGGGCACCGCTCCGGCCGGTGCAGCTGATGAATTGGCAAGAACGATTCCGACAATTATTGTCAGTGCCAGTGGCGCCGCCATAGTGCGCCATAAGCGGTGCCGCCGGCTAACCACAGCCGTAGCTGAACAAGCGCTGCTCCTTGACGATACTCGCTACGATTTCCGGTACCATCTGCTCCCATTCCGGATCATTATTCCTGATTTTTTCCAGCACGGTATTGGACAGGATCGACAGATGTGATTTATTGATACCCGTCAACTCCCGGATGCAACCGTTTTCACAAATATGACGGTACAAATTTTTCTGCCGGGCTGGAATATCCAGGTTGCTGATTGTCACCAGATCTATCCCGTTCTCCGCCAACTCGGGACAGACATAGAGCCGTACATTCTTTCCAAACATCCTGCCCATTGACTCCATGATACCGCCACCAAGATCCTGGTAGTATTTTTCATCGAATATCTGGCGTAATGTTGGAACCCCAAGAGCAATGCCTATTGGTTTTTCCGTGCAGCCGGACAGATATTCCGCCAATCGAAAAAACTCAGGGAAATCAGAGATTAGTACGTTCTTTCCCAGGGCACACAAAATCTCTGCACGCTGAAGAAAATCATCAACATCAATTTCCGTGCGCGCGCCAAGATGATGCAGCGTCATTTCACTGAGTACCACAACCTCCTTCTGCTCAACATCCTGTTCCTTGCAAAATGCCCTGTAAGAACAATCGAGAAGATCCATCGTCAGGTGCGTGGGTGGACGAAACCGGCTGCGCTCCACCAGCGTGGCCTTCTTGTACAAAACTTCTGCCGGCTGTACTACTTTTCCATCTGCCCGGAACATGGCAGCCTTGGATAACCCCTGCTGCACCAGGTGCAATGCCATCAACCGATTGTCAACCTGTGCAAATGCAGGCCCATTAAAATCGATCAGATCAATCTCCAGAAAATCAACACTGAGGTTATCGAGTAAAGACCTCAGTAGTCGTTCGGGATCATTATGATAGTTCATCGCGCCGTAGATCAGATTGACCCCCAGAAGGCCCAGCGTCTCCTGATCCTGGACCACTTCCTGCCCCTTGAGCACCACATGCAAATCGATTTGCGATGCCTCCTGGTGTGGCTCCGCCCGAAACTTGATGCCGAGCCAGCCATGTCCCGGTGTCTTCTGCGAAAAACTGCAGGTAGCTACTGTGTTGGCAAAGGCAAAAAATGAACATTGCTCGCCACGCTTTTCGCCCAGGCGCTCGATGAGCAGCTGGTATTCATGGTTGACCATGGCTTCCAGGCGCTGACGGCTGACATACCGCTGACACGGCCCGTAGATCGTGTCACTGACCTTCATGTCATAGGCCGAAATGGCTTTCGCGATGGTGCCTGCTGCACCGCCTACTCTGAAAAACCAGCGGGCCGTTTCCTGGCCCGCCCCGATCTCTGCGATCGTGCCGTACTGGTTCTCATCAAGGTTGATCGACAGCGTTTTTTGATGGGCGTCGAGTACGGGGCTTTCCATGACTATAGTCCGGCCTTTATAAGGTGTGTGGCATCACCATAGAAACCCACCCGACCAAAATCAACAGAGATTATGGAAACTGCGAACTGGATCAGGTTTTGCACCACCACCCGATATCTGTGTCAGGCTACTCCAATGCAGAAAAATAGTCAGCTGCACTGCCGGATTGCCCCTCTTTGAATGCAACACACAGATCAATACTTTCCAGAGTCTGTTCGTAGACTTTGCGGCTGCCGAGGTGGTCATCCACACGGTCCTCGAATAATGCTTGCAGTTGGCCGGCTTCCTCATCAGAACAAAACCATCGTCCGAATGATCTGGGCGCATCGCGGGCTATGCGGTCTGACCCGCCTGCGAGGATCAGCTCCACATTCTCCTGAACCCAGGGCCAGTTCACAGCGCGACTATCATCATTGAGAATACCCCCCAGCCAGGTCTGTCTTTCATTGGCACGTACTGCATCGCTCATCACGACTTTACGAATTTCCCCGATAGATACCGGATCAGTCGCATTTGCCAATGCTGAAATAATAGACTGGCGGATGCGCTGATCGCTACTGGCCTTGAGTTGTACGATGAGTGCATCTACAAACCCGGCACTACTATCCTCAACAGCTACAATCAGAGCGGTAGTCAGCAGGTCGGGATCCAGCGCATCGTCATGCAGCGCTCCATCCGTCTGGTAGCCAATATAACGATGTGCAGCCTGTTTCAGTTCCCCACGAAGATCCGAAGAACGGGCATCCAGTGCGAGGAAATTGATCAGGTAACGGCGCATCATTACAGCTTCAACTGGTGACTCGGCACCGCCAGGTTCGTCAAGAGCAGCAAGACGCGGCGACAAAATGGCATCGATATGACTTCTTGCCTTCCCCTGAAGATCCTCATCCAGCAGCCTGGTCATGATACGCCGATAGGTTCCCATCGGTGACGTCACTACCGTACGTTCTTTGGCCGCCACAATTTCGGGAAGCATCTCGACAAATGTTCCAATCGAAGTTGTACCGTTATTCACCCCGGCTGTCAGGGTATCAACTACTGAAAGGCGCTCCTGGGCATCCAGTTCTGTATTGAACACCTTGCGCAGCGCCATCATGCTTTTGTCATCCAGGTTCCATCGATAGTACCCGGCTCCGCCTGCATTCGGCATCAACCAGTCAGGACATTGCGTGGCACCAGGTAATGAGACAGTTTGCTGTTGCCCGGTGAGCAAGATACATTCTTCGTTACGTTCAACCCCGCTTCCCCAGGCAAGGCAAACCGGAATATTCCAGGTCTGGTTGCGGTCACCGGCTGATCCCAGCGGAAAATACCGTTCCTGAGTCATGTCAACTACTACGGTTTCGCCTTCACAACGAACAGCGACATCGACATAGGGCACTCCCGGCTGGAACAAAAAGCTCTCAAACGCGCCTTTCACATCCTTGTCTTTGCCTGATGCTGCGGTCAGGGCTGCAATCAGGTCATATACCGTAGCACTGCCAAACCTGTGTTCCTGTATATAGCTGCGAATTCCTGCCCGGAAGTTGTCTGCTCCAAGATAGCGCTCAATCATCTGCAAAACAGCAGCACCCTTGAGATAGGTAATACCATCGAAGGCGTTGATAATGCCGCCTGAATCTTTGACCGGCTGCCGTATCTGCCGTGCCGTGATCAGGCTGTCCGCTGCCATGACGTTGAATCCGCGCGCCTGGGTATGCCTGTCAAATTGATATTCCGGGCCCCACTCATGGCTTGCCTTGGCCTGAATCCAGCTTGCGAATGCCTCATTGAGCCAGATGTCATCCCACCAGGGCATGGTGACCAGGTTCCCGAACCATTGATGGGCTAATTCGTGGGCATGGGTCATGACATAGCGTCGCTGCATATTGACCGACGGTTCATCACCCAATAGTAGCAACGGCTCCCGGTAGGTAATCAACCCCGCATTCTCCATCGCACCGCTGGCAAAATCGGGTACTGCGACAATATCCAGCTTGTCATATGGATATGCGACCCCGAAATACTCTTCGAGCGAGCCCAGCAGCTGTGCTGTGTTTTTCAGCGCCCAGTTCATCCGCTCGCCCTGCCCGCGAACCGCAAGGCCACGCAATGGAATTGGACTGTCACGATACGATGACGGTGGTATTGCGGCCCACTCCACGACATCCAGCGGCCCTACAGCGAATGCCACAAGGTACGTCGGTAGTTTCTCGGTTACTGCGTAGCTGATCCGCTTCAGATCATTTTCGAGTGCTGTTTCGCCAGTGGCCAGAGTATTGCTGAAAGCACCATAGGCAGAGCGAGTAGTAATTGTGGTTTCAAATGGCGTTTTGAAACGTGGCTCATCAAATGAAGGAAAGGCTCTGCGTGCGTAGATACTTTCGAACTGCGTGAACCCATATGAATCATTGCCAACTTTCACCTTGTACAAGCCATTCAGCGTGGGCTTGAAGGGAGCGGAATAGTCGATACTGATCGTTGCCATTTGCGGCTGCAGTTCTTCCATCAAGTTCAGGCGAGCCATCCCGTCGGTGGTCACTTCACTGTATATCGCTGCGATCACTTCACCGTTACTCTTGGTCACGGTCGCCGAACTGATATCGAGATTCTTGCCATGCAACCAGATGACGTCGACCGGTTTGACTATCTCTACGTCAATTTCAACATGGCCGGAAAAGTGATCGCTATCCGGGATGATCGTCAGGTCGAGCCGGTATCGTTCAGGGCGGACTGTATCGGGCAAGCGAAAATACGGCTCATCATCAGAGGCAGCCTTTACGACAGATTCGGTGCCGGTATCACTGCCGCAGGCTGCTAACAGTCCGAAAGACAGAAAAACACCCAGCCACCCGATGCACTTATACGCCTGTCGATAGTTCATTGCTTCCCCTTGAAATGACGGTGTTTGCCAGTGGCAAACTCCCTGCTTATGTCCGCCCACTTTACCCGAAAAAGCGGGATCAGGTCGCATCAATCCGGCGCTGTCAGGGCTATTCTCACAGGCTGCTCCCTGTTCAATGTGCCCCGATCCGGTGAATCAGGGCCTTTCTGAATCGGGTTTTTCCGACTCCGGCAATAGATGAACCTGACACTATGAAAGGATGGCTATCCTACATCGGTGACTCCACATCCTATGGACTCTCCTGGCCTGTCTGGATCACACTGGCCGGCATCACGCTGTTCGGATTGCTGGGTCTTTATGCCGGCATCCTGCTGCTGACCGGCAAGAAACTCCCAACAGCAATCCGAAAGCTGCAAATGCCGACACTAAAAAGCCGGCTGCTGTTAGGCCTGGTATTGGCAGCCACTCTCCCGGCGATTTCGCTGGCCCTGGTGCTCTCGGAAAGATCAACACATGAGCAACTCGAACGTAACGCGACTCTGCTGCAGTCGAGCGCCGACACAATCGCGAGCAATACCGGCTACATCCTGAACATGGTCAGCAACTCCATAGAGGATCTTGCCATCCAGTTGCAGGGACAAGTCAACCAGCCCACCAGGCATCTCAGCGGGTGGATGACTTCTGTTCATGGAAAATATGCTTCATTCAGGTCATTGGTAGTAGTCAACAGGTCAGGAGAGGTGATTGCGGGATCATCAATGGTCAATGGCCGGCTACGGACTTTTGATGACCCGTCGAATTCATTTGCGAATCGAGACTTCTTTACCAAACCGCTGGCCAGTGGCGAGGTGTACGTTTCGAATGCATTGATGGATGCGACGCTTGATAGTCAGCCAATAATCATTATCGGGGCTCCCGTAACAGCTTCCGACGGTCAGCATTGGGGCGTTGTGCTGGGGTATCTGGGCCTCGACAGACTCGCCATCAGCGCGGAAATGGCACCGGTTGACAAGGGAGCGGGAATCCTGATTACCGACCCGTATAACCGCGTATTGTTTGCCTCTGCATCAGCAGGCATGGATGCTCTGACAGACCTCAACAACAGCCTGATACTCCGTAGTGAAACCATGCCCAACCGCATCGGAGCCTACAACTTTGATCACCAGCCACCTGGTAGCCAATCCGCACAGAAATACCTGGCTGCACGGAGTACTACGACTGACGGCTGGCAGGTCATCGTTTTCGATCCGCTCAGTCAGGTACAGAACGCTCTGCTTGAGGAGTACGCCGTTGCCTTCACCTGGCTGGTCTTCACAATTGCGATATCCATCTGCTTTGCGCTGGCGCTGGCAAACAGTATCTCCCGGCCTCTGAAAGCTCTTGACGGGGCAGTCCGGCATTTTGATCTCAAGGAAGATGCCACTATTCCTTTGCCTCCACCTGATGCGCCGCGGGAAGTCACAGCGGTATTCGATCACCTGGACTCACTGGCGCGCCGGTTGCGTCGATCCTACGGAAAAATTCAATCCGCTCTCAGAGAGGGCGAAAAACTGCGCACTGAGCTTGAGTTTGTCATCACCAACCGTGAAAAAGAAATAGCCAAACGAACTGAACAGCTCAAGGAAGCCAACAGCGCACTGAGGCGCCTTAGTCGCATAGACAGTCTGACGGGTGTCGCCAACCGGCGCTGGTTTGCAGAGTTCCTGAGCCAGACCTGGCGCCAGGCACAAAGAGATAAACAGGCCATCTCATTCGTCATTATCGATATCGATGATTTCAAGGCCTACAACGATACCTATGGCCATCAGAAGGGAGATACCTGCCTGCGCGCGGTTGCAGAAGCAATTCGTGATGTCGTTTGCCGGGGCTCAGACATGGTTGCCCGGTACGGTGGTGAAGAATTTGTGGCCATCCTCGGTGATACTCCACTGGAAGGTGGCCTCCGGGTTGCCGAGAATATCCGCAAAGCGGTGGAAGAACTGGCACTGCCGCACCGGGAAAGCAGCTCCGGCAAGCTGGTGACTGTGAGCGTCGGCGTCACATCCACCGTACCCTCGGAAGAGTCAGAACCGGAAACCTACCTGGTCGCAGCGGACCGGGCGCTGTACACAGCCAAAGATGAAGGGAAGAATCAGGTTGCCTGGTCAACCACCGCTGAAACCGGTGTGTTCCAGTCGCTTTGTATGCCGGTGGGTGGACAGCCTCAGCCATCCTGATACCCGGTCACTCGGGTAGCCTGTTAGCCGAGAACCCTAGAACTCAATGGTTACAAATACGGTATCGGAGTACATCCCGGGGACCGGATCCTGATTCGCAAACAGCCGCCCGTATACCGGTACCGTCCTGATAATAAAAAAACTGTTTACCGGTTGTGCCAGTGGAGTCGCTCCACCAGTGCCATCGCCCCATATCTGTGTTCTGGCAGGGTCCTTGTATAGATTGTAGGCGAGCGGGTTACCGCCGAACAGCATGGTTCGGTTTGCGGTGTTGCCACTCAAACCCGAATCAATATTCAAAGTGTAGAAATTTCCCGGTCCGCCACCAATGCAGAGCACTCTGATTCTCCCCGTGCTATCTACCGATACGGGTGTGGCAGGCGTGTAATTACCAAAAGATACCGGGAAAGAGCGAATGAAACAGAACCGGTTATGAAAGGCATAGGCTGACTCTGCACACATGACTGACAGCATCATTAGCAGCAGAAATTTTCGTAAGCCTGTCATTCTATTGTGCCTTACTCATTATTCCGGCCCATCACAATGTGACGCGAATCTTTGTCGGCACCGGTACAGGCGACAGGAATGCTCGGCAACGGATGATCTCCGTCAGGAACAGGTGCCGTAAAGCTGCACGCGTTTCCCGGCCAGGTAACTTCAACCACCGTTACACCGTCAAGGCCTGCCAGGTAGATCATGCCGCCCAGTCCGATCGGCAATTGTTCTGTCCCGCCCTGTATTCTGGCTACCGCCCCTTCAGGTACTGCACTGCCATCCGGTAGCCGCGCAAATACAATCATCGAATACGCCATATCGACATCGAAGTTCACAACCGTACCACTGCGAAAAGATGGTGAAACTGTCATTTCGATGGCACCCACCCTGGCCTGTATCGGCAAATCGTTGGCCTCGATCCGGATCCGGTTCGCCTGATAGGGTCGTAACGCGGGTAACAGTATCCGGCCTTGTGAATCAGACCTGCCGATCTCCTGATTATCGACATAGACACGAATATCAGAAAAGTTGCCCACCTGGGCTACCGCAAATCCGTCATTTATTTCTCTGGCGAAGTAGGGTCGCCCCGTCAACCATGCGACAGACCCCATCGCATTGGCCCGCCAGGAAAAATCCTGGTCGTACTGCTGCGCTTCCAGCGAATAACGACCGAAATCTGTCTGACCTACCAGATTGGCATCAAACTGATTGTTGTCGGCCAGCGATGCACCTGCCCGGTAGCCTACACCGGGACCAGCCGGCAGACTGTACTGCGTTTCCGCCCGCAGGCGAAATTCATCCTGACTGTAGCCTGCAAAAGTACCGACGCTCTGGCGGTACCCGAATGACTTGCTGAATGAAAACCCGACACTGAAATCCGATTCCCCCGCATCCCGCCAACTGGTATAAACCGCCATTGATACCTTCCCTGGCAGCACCCGGCTATGGGTCAAGGTCAATACATTCTGGTTTTCCCGGTCACGATATGACTGATGAACCAGCGTAGCACCTATCGAGCCCCGCCGGCCCCTCCTCCATCCGCCGCTGACTACCGTCTGAAGGCTTGGCGGCGTGAAAAAGCCCTCTGTATCAATCAGCGTAAATTCCCTGCTGGTTCCCGATGCCCGGGCGTTGAAATGAAAATTGCTACTCTGAAATTGATATCCAAGCAGCCAAGCTACTCCCTGGCCCGCACGACCAGTACTCGCGCCGAGCCCGGCGCTGGCGATTCCGCCACGCGTCAATGCCCAGTCAGCACTACCGCCAAATATCTGCGTAAAATTAGAGAGTTCTACCCGCCCGCCCAGAGTGACTGCAGAACTTAGACCATAACGATGCTTGCCGAGAAATACCTCGTCACCATAGTCATTGCTGGCAAGACCGAAATTCTGTCTGAGCTTGCCTATGCTGTAGGAATAGTCTGACAGACCAGTCCTGAGCATTTGTGCACTGGCATAGAAATCCTGCAAGACAACCTGCTGCCTGCCGAGCATATCTGTCACTACCATCTGTACCTGCCCACCGCCGGTCACAACCGGAATATCCTCGATTCGCAACTGACCTGGCGCTACCTGCTCACGATTACGCAGTACACCGTTAACATACAGATCGACAATGGATGGAAGTCTCGCCTCACCCTCCAAAGAGGGTATCGGAAAAGT
>JAJRUG010000127.1 GCA_024277915.1 Gammaproteobacteria bacterium | reverse complement strand
TGCTCCAGAGAATCGATCATCGTGGTCATGATCGGCACAATCTGGCGATTGATGACCTCAACCTGATCAATAGACTCTCGCAATTCAACCATCTGTGCTTTCTGGTTGTCAGTCTGACGCTGCAGCAGCGTATTGTAGATTACCAGACCCTTGATCTGCTTGAGAACAGATTTATAGACGTCTTCCAGACTTCTGGTCTGCTCGACAACCTTGTCTATCCGCTGCTGAGACTCTTGCGAAAGCCTGGTGCGATCCTGTTGCTTGTCAAGCACGCTATTCAATGACTGAGCAGCCCCGGCTAACGGCAAAGCCACTACTAGTGCGGCACATACAGTTAACAAACAGGACTTCCTGGTAATTGGACTCATGAAAAATCCCCTTGGTACTTCTTCGAGATGGTTTAGGCAGAGCACTAATAAAGTGCAACCCGCTATTATTATAATGATCGTCAATTCAGGAAAACCGTGTAGTCAGATGCGTACCATACTACAGCCTGCCAGCTGGCGCACTCATAGATTAAACGCGGCGCTCACCCACTTTCCTCCGGTCTTGCCTCTGTGCCGAAACCCGGTTTGCATGAAAAAATAGAGCTACTACGAATTTCGCGGAGCTATTTCTAACACCTATATATAGGGGATTTCAAGTGATCATCAACTGAGGAGACTTTCGAAGCCGCCGGGAGTTTGCAAGCACCTGCTAAAAAAACAGACTTCACTGCCGTGCTACCTGACATAATACCCATCGCGCCCGGTTCACATTCAGATGAACAGAGCAAAACCCGCTAAAACCGGAATCTTATCGCGCCCCATCTGTAGCAAGCCCGGTCTTCCAGCACAATCACAGTTTTTCTTTTCTTATAATGCTAATTAAAAACAATGTATTGCAAGCTATTCTTTATTTTTTAGACTAACTTATTCCAGCCCTTCCAGAAATCCCGTCAACATGGGCAACAACAACCAGATCAGGGACTGGCCGAATCCCGGGATCACCAGAGTTGACAAGCTCCCGCGGTTAAATGAATATCACGCTCATAATGAATACACAGTCAGATAACCTGATGCTTGTAGTGCCTCTCGTACTCCTTGAGAGAAGGAACTGCGGGCTTTTGACCGGTTGATTATTCTGCTAAGTCATCCAAACCCCGCACCCAGACAGGATGCGGGGTTTTTTTTTGCCCACTTATTGAATTGATGAACGACAGAACCAGACGACCTTAAGGAGACCAGACAATGCCGATCTATACCGAATCAGACGTAGACCTGAGCCAACTCGAAGGCAAGCGCCTCGCAATACTGGGCTATGGAAGCCAGGGACGCGCCCACGCCCTTAATCTGCATGACAGTGGTGCCGATGTGGTCGTTGGCCTGCGAGCCGGGGGTGCAAGTTGGGAGAAAGCCCAGGCGGATGGACTGGAAGTCATGACCCCTGCCGAGGCGGTTGCCGATGCAGAGTTGGTTGCTTTCCTGATTCCCGATATTGCTCAGTCAGCGCTCTACGAACAGATCGAATCCAGCCTGAAAAATGGCGCAACACTGCTATTCGCACACGGCTTCAACGTCCATTTCGGCACAATCACCCCGCGTGATGATCTGGATGTTGTCCTGATCGCACCAAAAGGACCCGGCGGTCTGGTACGACGGCAATATCAGCAAGGCAAGGGGGTACCCTGCCTGATTGCAGTCGCCCAGGACAACAGTGGCAACGCCAAGGCCAAAGCACTTGCCTATGCTCACGGTATTGGCGGCTCGCGTGGTGGTGTGCTTGAGACGACATTTGCCGAGGAAACAGAAACCGACTTGTTTGGCGAGCAGGCCGTGCTGTGTGGCGGCGCAACGGAGCTGGTTGTTGCCGGATTCGAGACACTGGTAGAAGCAGGCTACCAACCTGAGGTCGCTTATTATGAGTGCATGCATGAACTCAAGCTGATTGTCGATCTGCTGCATGAAGGCGGACTGGCGAAAATGCACGAATTTATCAGCGAGACAGCCCAGTGGGGTGATCTCACGCAAGGGCCAAGGGTTATTGATGCACACGTCCGCGGAAAAATGAAAGATATTCTCGCTGATATTCAGTCCGGTGTGTTTGCCCGTCGCTGGATTGAGGAAAATGGCAACGGCAAGCCTGAATACCAGAAACTGATGCAGGCCGATATCGATCACCAGATTGAAAAAGTCGGGGCTGATCTGCGCGGCAAGATGTCCTGGCTGAATGAGGATAATTGAAGCAGCGCCGATCGGTAAGTAATTTCAGGAGACAGACAATGAACGAGCAGAGCCGAAACGGTGTGATCATTTTCGACACAACGTTGCGCGATGGCGAACAGGCACCAGGATGCAGCATGACGCTGCGGGAAAAACTGCGTATCGCATCTGCTCTTCGGGATCTCCGGGTCGATATTATTGAAGCGGGTTTTACGGCAGCATCGCCCGGGGATTTCGAGTCAGTAGAGGCAATTGCCGGGCAAATCGAAGGCCCGGTTATCTGTGGGCTGGCGCGTTGCCATCCGGGCGATATTGAACAGACGTGGCAGGCGGTAAAGGGTGCAGCCCGCAGTCGTATCCATGTCTTTGTCGCTACCAGTCCGATTCACCGTGAGTACAAGCTCAATATCGACAGGGACACTCTGCTCAAGCGTGCAGTGGAATCAGTTCACATGGCCCGGGAGCTCTGCACTGATGTGGAATTCTCGGCCGAGGATGCCAGCCGTACTGAGCCGGAATTCCTGCTCGAAGTCATCACCGCAGTTCTTGAGGCGGGTGCGACAACAATCAACCTGCCCGACACTGTCGGGTACAGTGTTCCTGCTGAATATGCGGAGCTGATCAGGCACATTCGCGATCACGTTCCAGGCATTGATAAAGCCATACTGAGCGTGCATTGCCATGACGATCTGGGCATGGCAGTAGCCAACAGCCTCGCTGCCGTCAGTGCCGGTGCCAGGCAAATCGAATGCACTATTAATGGCATTGGTGAACGTGCCGGAAATTGTGCTTTGGAAGAAGTTGTGATGGCGCTTAAAACACGCACCGGGTTTTTCGGTGTCGATACCGCTATTGATACGCGCAAGCTCCACTCGACCAGCCGTCTGGTGAGCAGTGTCACTGGTATGCAAGTACCGCGTAACAAAGCCATCGTCGGTGACAATGCCTTTGCTCATGAAGCAGGTATTCACCAGCATGGCATGCTCAAACATGCCTCAACATACGAAATCATGCGGCCAGAGGATGTTGGCATCAGCCGGTCAAATCTGGTGCTTGGCAAACACAGCGGGCGCCACGCCTTTCGTGAACGGGTTGGAGAACTGGGCTTTGAACTCGATGAGATTGAACTCAATCGGGCTTTCGCCCAATTCAAAAGGCTGGCAGATCGCAAGAAGGAAATGTTCGACGCAGATATCGAGTCGATCATCGTTAATGCAGATAGCACCAGCGATGGCCCCTGGCGTATTCAGGAACTGCATAGCACAGCAGGCACCGGAGCTATCTGTGGAGCCGCGATTTGCTTGCAGCATGAGGATGGCAAAACCATCAATGAGTCGGCAGTCGGCGACGGCCCTGTTGAAGCCTGTTTCCTGGCGCTGGAAGCGGCAACAGGAATCTCGATGGATCTCAAGCATTTCAAGGTACATAGCGTCACCATCGGTGAGGACTCTCAGGGTGATGTCGTGGTAACTGTCGAATACAATGGCCGCAGTTATCGCGGACATGGCGTCAGTCTTGATATCGTCGAGGCCAGTGCGCTTGCCTATCTGGAAGTCATCAACCGGGTTTGCAGACACGCAGCTGTGGAAGTAAACCGGGCTGCGGAAAATATAGCCACCAACTAGCAAAAGGAATACCTATGCTACAGAACAAAGCCGAATGGATATGGCACAACGGCAAACTCGTGCCCTGGGAAGAAGCTCAGGTGCATGTCCTGACTCACGCACTGCACTACGGCTCATCAGTATTTGAAGGGATACGCGTCTACCCTACGCCCTCGGGCTCGAAGGTTTTTCGGCTTCAGGATCACACCCGCCGGCTCAAGGATTCGGCGAAAATTCATCGTATCAAGATCCCGTTTTCGGCCGATGAAATCAATGCGGCCTGCAAAACTGTCGTCACGGAAAATAAACTGGCAGATGGTGCATACATCCGACCAATTGCATTTCGCGGTTACGGAGATATCGGTCTTGCGCCAGCGGCGGGCCATCCCGTCGACCTGTCGATCGCCGCCTGGAAATG
>JAJRUG010000126.1 GCA_024277915.1 Gammaproteobacteria bacterium | reverse complement strand
TATTTGAAACAGTCCGCCACCGTCTTGGCCGGTGAATAGATGGGCACCGTGACGCCCTCGATCCGGTGCTCCTCAACCCCAGCCCGCAACGTGATTTTGGAAAAGCGAACGACGCGCAGCGGCGGATACTCGATGCGCGGCCGCCAGGCCTTTTCGCCGATGGCCAACCAGACCTCGAAGGGCATTTGGGTGGTGAGTTCATGAAAGCGCAGCGCGGAGAGCAGACAGATCACTCCGTTCGACGCACGTTTGCAGACCTCGACAAGCGCGCGGTGTTCGGTCGCACCGGCTTCGGCAAGAATATAGAGACCGCGGCCGATCCGCTGCAACTTTCCGGCAGCACAAAGGCGGCTCAGGCAGGTCCGCGGAATGTCGTGCGGATCGAGATCCCGCGGCCGGAGAACCCCCGCTTTCCTGACCAGTGCCAGGACCTTGTCCGTCTGTGTGGTTTGCGTAGCCATAAGAGGATATGTTACAAAACATAGGGGAATAAATATAAGCCCCTATGTAAAGTAACATTTACCCAGCAGCCAAGCAAGGATTCTGACCATGACCAATAATTGGTCATGGTGATGGTGTGGGGGGCGAATTACTATTGTCCCTTCTATTTAATCGTCCACATTGATTCTATTGAACTTTATGGCGCCGCTTGGGTATGCTCGCGACCATGATTAAATGGCTTCGAATCTTCTTGGGCACACTATTCTCCGTTTGTCACACACACCGTTCACTGGCACTGGAGAATTTGGTACTCCGCCAGCAGCTTGCGGTGATGAAACATCGGAATCCTCGGCCACGCCTGACGGATAGCGATAGGATGTTTTGGCTTTTACTCTCCAAGGTATGGAAAGGTTGGCAGAGTGCTTTGCACGTTGTTCAGCCAGCCACGGTTGTGCGTTGGCACCGGCAGGGTTTTCGCTACTACTGGCGCTGGAAAAGTCGATGCCAGGGGCGGCCCAGGATTGACGCTGAGCTTCGTGGCCTGATTCGTCAGATGAGTCAGGCCAACCCGCTTTGGGGTGCCCGCGAATCCACGGCGAGTTACTCAAGTTGGGGATTGAGGTGTCTCAGGCCACCGTTTCCATGTATATGACCCGAAGCCGAAGACCACCGTCTCAGAGTTGGTGCACATTTTTGAAAAACCACGCTAGCGAGACCATCGCACTGGATTTCTTTACTGTGCCGACAGCGACTTTTCGTATTCTGTTTGTCCTTGTTGTGCTGAGCCATGATCGACGACAGATTCTGCACGTCAATGTCACAGCACATCCGACTGCCGTATGGACCGCTCGACAGTTGGTGGAAGCGTGTGGGCCGGAACATACTCCGAGGTATCTGTTGCGTGACCGGGACTGCATATACGGGGATCAGTTTTCCCGACAGGCAAATGCCTTGAGCATTCGGGAGGTCGTGACGGCACCGCGGTCGCCGTGGCAGAACGCTTATGTGGAACGAGTGATCGGATCCATACGGCGAGAATGTCTGGATCATGTAATCGTGTTGAGTGAGCGGCAGGTCAAGCGAGTCTTGTCCGAATACACCGAATACTACAATCGAATTCGAACGCATCTATCGTTGGACAAGGATGCACCTGAAACTCGGGAGTGCAAAACACCCGATGAGGGACACGTGGTTAGGTTCCCGCGAGTTGGTGGTCTGCATCATGAGTACTCGCGGCTGGCAGCCTGAGAGCGGCCGGATGAATTAATGTAAGGGACAAGCGGGACTTCGAGGCAGCGGCAGAGCCACGTGCGCCGTGAAACGTTATACCCAATCCCGCCAATAATCCCGCCACTATTATGCTTATTGAATAGATAATTATATGTTATTATTCGATATATGGATGATGTTGAACCCGACATAAAAGTCGCCAAATCAGAGGCCACTGAGGTGAAAGGACGGGACCGGGGCGAAAACACGGGCCAGATGGAACCCCTTGTCCTGTCGGGGGGCTCAAAGCACCGCCCTGCCCTCAATGACCTTGCGATTGAGCTTGCAACGGCATCGGCCGGATTTTCCCGCAGCATGCCGAACGGGGTCGTCACCGCACTGGCCGATCTGGTGCGCGCGATGAACTGCTATTACAGCAACCTGATCGAGGGCCACGATACCCACCCGGTCGATATCGAACGCGCCCTCAAGAAAGACTACAGCACCGATCCTGAACAGCGCAATCTCCAGCTTGAAGCCGAGGCACATGTCACAGTGCAGAAATGGATCGATGAAGGTGGACTAAAAGGACGGGCTACGACAACGGACGCCATCCTTGAAATCCACCGCCGCTTCTGTGAACTGCTGCCTGAAGAGCTGCTGATCGTGGAACACCCAACCACTAAAGAGAAGTTACCGGTCATACCCGGCAAACTCCGACAACATGACGTCAAGGTCGGCAGGCATGTGCCGGTTAGTGCGGGGGCCCTGCTCCGTTTCCTCACACGGTTCGAAGAAGTCTACAGCAAGCTCGGCAAATCGGAGACGATCCTTGCCGCTGCTGCCGCCCATCACCGCCTCGCCTGGATACACCCTTTCCTTGACGGCAATGGTCGCGTGATCAGGCTGATGTCCTACGCGACGCTGTTGGACACTCTCGACACGGGCGGCATCTGGTCGATCGCGCGCGGACTTGCCCGCCATGTCGAGGAATACAAGAAGCACCTTGCGAATTGTGACCTGCAGAAGCGCAACGATCTTGACGGCAGGGGCAATCTTAGCGAGGAAGCGCTCTCGGAATTTACACACTTCTTCCTCGAAACTTGCCTCGACCAGGTGAAATTCATGGAAGAGCTGGTGCAGCCCGAAAAACTGCGCGCGCGCATCAAACTATGGGTCGATGAGCTCATCGAAACCGGCGAACTGCATGAGAAATCCGGCCTCGTCCTCGATGCGATCCTTTACAGAGGCGAACTCCCCCGCAGCGAAGTCGCAGACTTGCTCGGCGCGAGCGCGCGCACCGCAAGTCGCGTCGTCGCAGGATTGATCGATCACGACGCCATCACATCAGAATCATCTAAAGCACCGCTGCACATCACCTTCCCCGCCAAACTGGCCTCACGCTGGATGCCCGGCCTGTTCCCTGAGTATAGGGGGTAAGAGTGCGCGCGATTTGCTGCCTCCACATTTCGGATATTCATATGAGTGCACGCGACGCATGGTCACAGAATATACCCTTCCCGCACCATTCCGCCGTCTCTTCCGCGTGGATAAGCCTTGCAGGCAGACTTCTCCCGCAAGCCAATGTTATACGATTGATCCGTAATTCGAAGCCACTACCTGAGTACGGCAGTCCGCTCATAGGCGAGAGCAGACACCGTGAATCTGGATGTGAGTTCCGATTACTGAATTCAACGAACCGCAGTGCCTCGCCGAAAGCAAACATCCGTGAACTTTCCACTAGTCTTTTGACTGCGGGACTTTTGCGGGAGTCAGCCCTGCATCGTTATGCACAGTACTGCAATTCTGTCCGTGGACGTCTCCCGACGTCTCTATTTAAAACAATCAGTTAACATCAAAGATCTGGTTTCGGGAGGCAGGGGTCGTGAGTTCAAATCTCGCCACCCCGACCAAATTTTCCCCGGATTTTCAATCAGTTAAAAACTCCAACATGGGTTGCATGAGTTTCCAACTGAGTATTTGTCACAATTTTGTCACACTCGTTCAGGAACGAGCGGTGTATGACAGTGGCAACTTTCAGAAAACGAGGCCCTTATCAGTGGCAGGCACAGGTCCGGAAAAGGGGCTACCCCCTGCAGACAAAAACCTTTGAAACGAAGGCTGCGGCAGAGACTTGGGCGCGGGCGACCGAGCATGAGATGGATCAGGGATTGTTCGTGTCCCGGGCCGAAGCCGAATCGACGACGCTTGGGGAGCTGCTGGAACGGTATCTGGCGGAGATCACGCCACAAAAGAAAGGTGCCGGTCCGGAGTCGGCACGTATTCGTGCCCTGCTTCGGCATCCATTGATGAAACGCTATGTTGCGAGTATCCGTGGGGTTGATATGGCCCGCTATCGGGATGAGCGTTTGAAGAAGGTCTGTTCGGGTACGGCCAAGCGTGACCTGGTGATCCTGTCACATATGTTTGAAGTTGCTCGTAAGGAATGGGGGATTCATGCTTATAACCCTGTGCGGGATATCAAGTTGCCGGCGCATGCTAAAGCCAGGAACCGGCGGTTGGAGCCCGGCAGGGATGGAGGGGATAGTGAAGAAGGCCGGCTACTAGCCGCCTGCCGGGAAGCACGTAATCCCTATCTGCTGCCCATAGTACAACTGGCGTTGGAAACTGCTATGCGTCAAGGTGAGCTGGTCGGCCTGCGGTGGGAAAATATTGATCTTAACCGCTGCATTGCGGGCCTACCGGATACGAAGAACGGAGAATCGAGAACAGTGCCATTATCATCGGTTGCGGTCAGAGTGTTGCGAAAACTGCCGAGAGGTTTACACGGGCAGGTATTTATGGGACTCACTACTGAGGCAATCAAACGTGCCTATATCCGTGCCGTGCGTCGGGCTGATATTGAAAATCTTCGCTTCCATGACTTGCGCCACGAAGCCACAACCCGCCTATTCGAGCTTGGCCTGAATATCATGGAGGTCGCCAGCATTACCGGGCACAAGGATCTGCGGATGCTACGCCGCTATACGCATTTAAAGGCAGAGGACCTAGCAAGGAAGCTAGCATAACGAACTGTGTCATTGATGGGAAAGCTTACGCAGCAAAACTTAGTCGCTGCCAAATAGAAATTGCCCAATTGTGCCAATTGACGATTATTAGCTACCGGGCGAACGTATTCTGGAAGTACTCGGTTAGGTACATGTAAATTTGCACCTGTAATTTGCGCGCAAATTTACTGACCAAAACTCGATCAATGTGCATTTTCGGACACGTGACCGGCTCCAATAATCGAAGCGTGGGGACACTGTCCCCGCACTTCGATTATTGGAGCCGGTTCGAACACCCATCGGATGGGAAATGTATGAATATCCGCAAAATACCCTTGCCGATAGACTGAAATCACATCATTTCAACATTCAACGCAATAAATGCGCCCTTTTCACCCACTACTGCCGGCTGACCATGTTCGATTATCGAACATGGTGACGAGGTAGAGCAGCGTACGCCACGCAAGAACCATAAAGCCCATTCCAATGTCATTGAATCTTTCAGATCGACTCGCACCTGTTTTGCAACCAAGCCGCAGGAAAACCAGGATGGCAGCCATGTACAAATTTTGTACATGGTGCGCGTGGCATCTCAGACTTGACTATGCAAAGGTCACAACTTTGAGATATCTTCTTCGATGCTGTAACCAATTGCACGATATCCGCGCAGGCGTCGCTCGAACATTCGTGCGAGCATCGGCACGTCTGCGTCCACATAGTCGTAAATGCGGACCTCTGTTTTGTCGGGATGAAGGCGGTGGAGCCGGCCGGTGTACTGAATCAGTGTTCCTTTCCAGGATACCGGCAAAGCAAGAAATAACGTGTCCAGCCGGGCATCGTCAAACCCTTCTCCAATATAACGCCCGGTAGCAAGTATCAGTCGCTCTTCATCATCGGGAACGGCTTCAAGCCGGTTTATATCATCACGGCATCTTTTTGCACTTTTACCGCCGTGCAGGACAATCAGGTTGCGGGTGAAATCCCGCAACCTGTCAGCGAAGTACTCGAGATGCTTTTTGCGCTCTGTGAGCAAGATCGGCGAACGGCCCTCCTCAAGTGCCTGCAGAACATCATCGAATATCAAATGATTGCGTTGCTTGTCAGTGACGAGCCGCCGGTAAAGCTCCTGAATACGCAGGTCGCCGCCGTCTTCCAGACTGAATCCAGTCTCACGGATGATCAAGCGGTGTTTGAAGGGCCGTCGTGCCGTTTGGTGTCGTGCATCCACGGCGAAACGAACCGGGGCCTAACTGCATTTCAATGATGGGGTGATGACCGTCACGGCGTTGCGGCGTGGCAGTCAGGCCGGTGATGAAACGTGCCCTGACTTCCGTGAGGACGTGCTCGAACGACACCGCCGGCAGGTGGTGACACTCGTCCACGATGACATGGCCATAGTTGGCCATCAACTCATTCACATTGTCCTTGCGCACCAGGCTCTGGGTCATGGCGACATCGAGCCGGCCGTTCGATTTATGTCGACCTCCGCCGATCCACCCGATCTCCCTGCTATCCAGGCCGAGAAACAGCGCGAGCTGCGCGACCCACTGATCGAGCAACGGCTGACGATGCACCAGGACCAGCGTATTGCACCGGCGTTCGGCGACAAGCCACGCACCAACAACAGTCTTGCCGATGCCCGGCGGTGCGACGAAGACGCCGATCTCATGTTTGCGCAATGTATTGACAGCCTGTTTCTGGACGGCAGTGAGTTCACCCTCGAAACACACGTCGAGCGGCTCGCCAGGATGACGCTGGTCATCAACTTTAAGCGTACTACCGTATGACTGAAGTAAAGTGTTGAGATCTTCCCGGCATCCTCGGGGCAAGGCGATATGCCGGGAAAACTCCTCGCCGCAGCTAATCACCCGCGGCGTCAACGCCGTGGACAGGCGCATGCCCTGCTTTTTGCAGAATTCCGGATTCTGAAAAGCTGCCAGCCGTTTGATCTAGTTCAACAAAGGTGATGGCAGACCCGCCTTCTCCACGAACAGGCGCTGCGCGAGCACCGCGCAGACTTCACCGGGCACCGGTTCAACGATACGCGTCTTTTCTGCTTCGCTTGTACGTGGACGATCCCACGGATTGTCATCCCTGCCGTCTTCGCTCACCGCGCTGAACCGCACACCAACAATCTTGCCCTGTCGGGCCGCTTGCTGTGCGATGGATTCCACAGTGGCCGGAACCATCCGTGGCACAGATGCCAGATAGGTCCATTGATCCTCGTGTGGCCGGAAAGCCTCATCCAGGAATACCGAGTTGCCCGCTTGTCGCGGTTCATGTTGCAGCGGCAGCGCGATGAGATTGCCGAAGCCGCCGCGCGGTACAGTGTCCTGGTTGGGAAACAGGCGATCATAAGAACTCATGGCCAACTGATGACGGCGCGCCATGGTCTCGGTGATGAGATAGCAACCCATGCGGCGGGCGCTGATGGCGGAGACCGGTGAGCTGAAGAAAAACCAAACATGAGCGCCATTACCCGATCGCGAGCGTTCCACCGCCGCCGGAATACCAAGGTCCCTACACGTATCGACGAAAGCTGCCACATCCTCGAGCCAGCAATCCTTGTCAAAGTCTGCGGCGAGAAACCAACAGGTATCGTCCTTAAGCAGAGGATAGACGCCAACGATGTGCCGGCCCTGAAGATGGTCGAGGATGACCTGATCGGTGAGCGGCATGAACGCCTGATTCGGGCAATCGCTGCATTTCACCCGGGGTTTTCCGCAGACGCCACGGACCCATTCATTGCCGCAGGCGGGAGAGTATCCTTTCCGGCCGGTCTTCGAACTCGTCCAGAGCTTGGGAAAGACATCATCCCGGCCACGGAACAGTCGAAGAAACAATGATATTTTTTCTTGCGCAGTGACGAGAGTATCAGTGATGGTTCGTGGCACAGGAATAGATGCAACCTGACCATCAGATCGCGCAGCAGAAAGTTCTTCGTTGAGTGCCGCCAATCGTGCCTGACTCTGTGTTTCCTTGCGTGCAAGATCGGCGAGCAGCGCTTTCTCACGGGCGATTGCCTGGCGTATTGATTCTTTCTTTGTCACAGCCACGGTACCCCGGCTTCCCGCCTGGCCTTGAGGTCATCCAACTGCAGCGTCTTGATTGTCAGCATTCCCAGAGTATTGGGTTCGTAGAGCAACCACAGCTGACCGAATGAGAGCATTCGCCATTCACAGTCCCAATGCCGCCTGGAGTTTTTGTATCGACTCTGCATGTTTTTCTTTCTGCATTTTTTGAATATTCGCCAGCTTCCATTGAATCGCGGGCAGTTGGTCGATGCCTGCTACCGGAATCAGATCCCACTCCGGATTCCCCTGTTTGATTGACAGCAGGAACTGCTTCTCATTCTCTGTCATCGTCTTCTTGATTGTTTCAATGAGTCTCTCGCGAACTGCGACCAGTTCATCATATTCGACTTTTTCAACGGTCATCCCGGCGAACTGTTGCTCGTACATCCTGCGAAAATCTTTCTTGTTAGGATTGAGCAATTCACTCATCGGCCGAGCATGACTCGCGAGGTAAACGACAAATGCAGTGCGGATCTCATCCGTGATCCCCTCATTCTCCAATAAAATCTTGACGTCGAAGAAATCACGCGGATGCTGCCGGTCCAGTGCAGCACAAAGCTTGCCACCGTACAGATCCCCAACCGCCAGTGTGCTGGCTGTTACCGATAGCTCAAACAACTCCTCGGCCCGCCCGCACAACTCATACTCCACGGGCAGAAACACTGCACCCCGGATCACCGGGTTCGGTTCGATCTTGATCGTGGCATCTGTGGTACCAACCAATAGCTTGGAAACATGCCCTACCCCCCTTGCCTGGATTTCCTGAACAACTGCTCCAGGCACACTTTTTGGAATTGCTGTACCGATACGACACAACGCTTCGCCAATATTGGCCAATGTCGTATCGCGCGGTTCCAGAGGCAAATAAGTCAGATCAATATCAACCGATAACCTCGGCATATCGCGCACGAAAAGATTGATCGCTGTACCACCCTTTAACGCAAAACATTTTTCTGCCGCGACATGGGGCATCACCCGCAGCATGAGTTGTGCCTGCCGGAAGTAGGGACTGTCTTTCATACCGAACCCGCCGATTCATTCCTTCCAATCCCCGAATCTGGGACGGTGATATTGTATTTGGCGTCTAACCGACCACCTTTGACTATCATGCGTTTGCCTTGTCCGAAATCCACTTTCGACAGATCCAGTTTCTCGACCCACGCATGGTGACAGGCTTCTGCGAGAAACATGAACAACCGTTTTGCTTTGATGGACCCACAATGCTCCAACAGCGACTGAACCAAGCGCGGCCGCAGCGTCGTCAAGCTCTCCATGAGCAGACCTGCTTCTTCAAAGGTTTCCTTCACGGGCACGAGATACAGTACTTCCAGAATGGCACGCTCGGGTGACGCAACCGTTATGGCGTAGTTGGGTAACTCTTTTTTGGTGAGGCCCGGATCCGGAACATCAGCAAACAACTTCGTAGCTGTATAACGAAGCTCGGTTCCCCAGTCATGCTGTCGAAACCAGGCCGGCAGCCGGGTGCTGGGGGAACCAAACAGAGATACGGAGCCGTCCTTCCCCATAGCGAGAAAATGAGCGTATCCCTGCATCTGTAGTGCGGTTTTGCCTCCCGCATGAACAGGCAACTTCATTTGTTCCTGGATAGCATACAGGCCGCCGGACCACTCAACGATATCGCCGGCACGCACCCAGGCACCCTGCCCGATGCGCCTTATCCAACCGCTTTTCTCGTAACCATGCACCAATTGCTGGTAGGCGCCCTGAGCCTCCAGCCAGCGCGATACGGCAACGGTACCTTGGGGCCACGCTCTGAGCAGGCGGTTTAACTTACTGCTTGTATCACTATCCATACTTGTTAATTTAATGCGAAAACAAACTATACTCAAGCAAAAGGTTCGTTTTTACGCTAATTTCACAGGTTTTTATTGTTAATTTTGCATTTATGCAAACCTTACGATGATCCATACCCAAGTATCGTGCTGCCAACCAACAAACTGCAGGAGAACCGGGATGGCTGCCATGTACAAATATTGTTCATGGTGGCGGTCGCTCCACACACCAAACGTACAAATATCCGGAAAAACCCCCTTCAAACGGGCTGATCTAGCACTATTTCGACACTCAGGCACCACAATGTGCAAATGTTGACACCAGACTACTTTCGGTAGTAGTGAATTGCGCCAGCCATTCATGCACTGCCTCACAAAACCATAAACGGTTTCTGAAACCAGGCGGATGAATCCTTGGTGGCAGTGGATGGCCAGCACAGAGTTTATTGCGTAGCCGGCCAAGTGAAATACCGAGCAGCCCTGCAACCTCCTTGTCGGTGTAATACTTCCCTTCTCTCGACGAATACTCTGCAGCCACATCGCACCTCCTGCGAAAATGCTTCAATCCCTTCTGAGATACAATGAAACATGCCGTATCACGTGCGGACAACAGGAAACCCATTCAAGTGTTGTTTCGGTTTTTTCAGAAACGAAAAGGCACTTTGAAACACGTCGAAATTTGTCACAATTTTGTCACACCAGCAACGAAATTCGGGGTGTTTTAGCGTTCAAGTAAAACACGCTACGTGATTGTTATTTCTTGTGTTATTGTATAAGTCCTTGAAGCAGAACGAGTGCAAAGTGGCGTTCGGGAGGCAGGGGTCGGAAGTTCAAATCTTCTCACCCCGACCAGATTTTCCCTAATCAGATTAGCTCTTTACTCCATTCCCAAGTCGGCCACTGTCTTTTTGTGGGGCCGGTTTGTGGGGACTTTGAAAGGACTTTTTGTCGTTTCCTCCCACAGCCACTCGAATGAGTGTGGCTTCCACACTATAGGTAGGAGACTAGGTAATGACTTTTCACGACGCGATGTTTTCCCATACCGGCTGGATACAGATCTGGTTCTACTGGCTGGGGCTGGCGATCGTCGCCACGCCGGTAGTGCTGGTATTTTCGAAGGCCACGCGTCGCGATGCGTTGATTGTATTGCTGACCAATATCTGTGTGATCGCCTCCATGGGCTGGCTGTATCGGCAGATAGGCTATGTTCGGCTATTGGGCATCGTGCATGTATTTTTATGGACCCCGTTGGTTGCCTATCTCTGGGGCCGCGCGAAGAGCGGAGAAATCACCTTACCTTTCCGGTCAGTCATCTGGCTGTTTGTGGCGACACTGCTTGTATCTTTGACCCTCGATTATGTTGATGTTGCGCGTTATCTGCTGGGCGAGCGCGACAGCATGATCCAATGATACCGGTCTTGCCGATCCAGCCTGCCTGGGCTGGATCGGTTGGCCCCCGCACAGGAAACGCCAGGTCACATTGGTAAAGCAAACGAAATTGTTGCAGTGCAAGTACTGCCAAAGCTGACTAGGATTGCACCCACGGCAGGCCTGCAGCACGCCAGCCGTTGATACTACAGCGGTGCTTGTACTCATCGAGGTCGCCGTCAAAACCTTCGGCAACGTTGAAACACCGGCTGTAACCCAGCGCAGCACACTGTCCGGCGGCTATTTTTGAACGGCCACCTGACTGGCACATGAACATCAACACGGTATC